>JANQJH010000540.1 GCA_028281705.1 Verrucomicrobiales bacterium | reverse complement strand
GTCTTTGCGACCTTGGTACATCAGTTTCCCAGAAGGCCCGGCCTTCGTCGAACAGCTGGTTCAGATCTGGTTATTCCTTCGGGTTTCGGGCTTCATTGATGTTGGTTAAGTTGGCATGCACGTGGGCAAAAACCTCTTTGAGCGGGTAAGCCGAGCACAGTTCGATGTGGGCGCGACGAGCGCAGTAGAACTCTTCGTAAAGCTCTTGGCATCCAAAGCGATTTGAGTCCTCCTCCCCAAATCCTTCTGCGGGCAGATTGCCCACAATATATCGCGGGTTTTCGCCTTTGGGCAGTATCCCCATCTTGGCTACAAGCCGCCTTGAGCAGCTCAAGCCGATTGAGTGTCGCGCTGGTAGCCAAGACCCTACCGCGATCATTGGGGTCGCGGCGCTTGGCGCCCAGCAGATCGCTCTTTCCGACGGTCAACGCCAGTAACGGAACTCGCCGGAGATCATTGTGATCGTTGAGGTCCTCGTCCCCAAGAGCCAACCCATTGATCCTTTGTGCCAGGAGGTTTTCGGTGATTTTCCGGGCTAGAAGGGACTGCCCCCAATTGGGGGTCTTTCACTCCTGTCAGAATCCTCCACTGTGCCCTCATGCAAGTACCCCCACCAATCTCATCCCGGTTCAGTCTCATCGCTTTCGCATCCTTAAGCCTGGCCGGTCTAACGTTGGAAGCCCAAACCGAGCTGCCCGATCAGTCTCCAGCCCGGCCCTTTGGCCTGGGCATCACGGGAACGGTGATGCAGGCCGGATCGGACGCGGACGCCGCAGACTTTCAAGCGAACACCTTGCCGAGTTTGCAGTCGTTTATCAATCAAGCCCTCGGTGAACGGCAAGAACTTGGAAGTGTCGACGGCATGGCGCTCGATCCATCCATGCTAAGACTTGAGACCGACTCCAATGTCCGCGTTTACTTCGTGAGCGAGGGAGCAGGCTACCACAATACTTTGGGTTACAACACCGACGGAACCGGCGTCGATGAAGGCTCGCCGCTCTTGATATTTCCCGATGCCTCCAGCTCGAACTCCACTTTCTCCGACGGTGACACAACCCTTGGTGGGCGCTCGGAGTGGGTTCCCTTGTTGCCTGGAGACTTTGTCGACTTGGGTAACGTGTCGGCAGGATCCCAATTAGATTTCTTTCTCATCGCGAACGGAGTGAGGGGTGGCCAAAACGTCTTCACCGCGGACGATGCAGTCAATCCAGATGGCATCCAGCACGTTGTTGCCTTTGCATTGGAGGGAAGTCCCTACCTCCTGATTGGATTTGAAGATCTATTGAACGGCGGGGACCGTGACTTTAATGATCTCCTTTTCGCGGTTGATTTTGGTGCAGCCAACGTTGACGCCGTCATTCGTTTGGCGAGCCCCGAACCGTCGATGGCCCTTCTTCTAGGGGTCACGCTCTCGATCGTTCTCCTTCCGCGACGACGCCCATCCCCGCGCCTCGCGGCCAAATTCTAGCCACGGGAAAGCCATGATATCTCTCTTTCGACGCTACCCCATTGCGTCGGCTTCGACTCTGACAATTGTCCTTTTCGCAGGGTGCTTTCTTGCCAAGGCCTGGCGTCATACCATTGACGGCCAGACCGCCCTGAGACTGAGGGAACAAGTCAAACTCTACGCACAAACCGGCGATTTTGAAAGGGCGCACGCACTCATCAGTGAAGCCGAGCTTCGATCTAGGGACACGGAGCGGCGCGATGCCGACTGGGTCCGGACCAAGCTTGATGTCGCAATCGCGCTGCGGGACATCAATGGGTTCGAAGCCCTGGCGGAAGCTTACCCAGACGCCATCCTTGAAGCGGAGGCTGCGGCCCTCTTCTGGGGCAGAATTTGTATCCACGCCCGCGATTGGGAACAGCTCGAACTCATCAAACGCAGATGGCAGGGAAGGGCGTCGAGAACGGAGTCGTGGTTCTTTCTTGAACTGAGCGAAGATCTGGCTCGGGGCCGGACGCAAGAGGCGCGCCAACGCATTCGTGAGAGCCAATTCTCCGGCGACGCTGAGGCCCACCGCTTGATCTACCAAGCTCTCGAGGAAGCTCACGATCCGCAAAAGGTCATTGAGCTACTGGTCGAGGCCTACCGGGTGCAACCCCAGAACACCGACGTTCGTACCTTCCTGGCCAACGCCTATGAAGCGCTGGGGCGAGACTCATTGGCTCAGCGTGAATACCTCGCTGCTTACCTAATTGATCGAGACAATCCCATTCTTAGAGACAATCTGGCAGAGTTCTACCTTCGGCGGGGCCAACTCACCCGAGCGATCACCGCATGGGTTTCCGAGAACGATAAGGCACCCGTACCGGACTTCATTTGGTTTAAAGCACAATTTTGGAATCGCGTGGCGCGGGGTCAAACTATTCCTGCGACGATTGCCAAACCGACCCCGCTAGAGCCTGTCGCAGAAGCACTTGCCGAACTGCCCAGAGACCGATACTTCTCAAGCAAGATCGACCATGCTCGTGGAGTCATTCCCAAAAGAGGGTACAGCGCCGAGAATTATCTTGTTTGGCTGAGCATCCTAGAAGCCCTCCGGGTGGGCGACGAATCGACGGCTTTGGATCAACTACAAGGCGAACCCTCGGCCATTGCCATGGTGTCGCCATTGTTAGGGCGGGCCCTCATGAAATTGCTCAGCTTCCGTTTGCACGATGTCTTACCTGAGGTTGACGCTGATTTTGAGAGACCGCAGCACAGATTCTTCCGTGAGCTCATGGAGTCCACCACCTCAAACACCCCTACCCGGGCGCTCGACTTTCTGAACGGGCCCTATGCTCTTTCGGCACTTTTTGCCTCTGTCGGCTGGCTCGGGACTGCGATCGACTACTGGCCTACCAACGTGCAACCCCTCGATCGACCGCCTACCTGGCTGAGCTACGCCATGGGACAGGCCCATCGTCACTGCGCTGGCAATGCGAAGGCTCTAGCGTTCTTGAACAGCACCCGTGACGATGCCGAGGAGATTGTTCTCTTGCGGGCTGAACTCCTACTTGCGGAGGGATACAAAGAACAAAGCCGTCCTTTGCTAGAGACCTTGGCCTCATCAACGAGCGATGTCGGCTACCGCGCCGCCTGGTTGGGAGCCATGAGCTATCTGGAGGAAGGAAATCTAGTAGATGCCCACAAAGTTTTGATGACCAACACGGCATTTGCACTGAGTGTGAGCGGACAAGAACTCCAGGCTCGAATCGCTCTTGCAAGAGGACTCAAGGGCGAGGCAAAGGTGATCTACGGCAGGATTGCCGAAAGCTCGGTCGAAGCGCATGTCTACCTGGCAAGCCAAGCCTTCAAAGAGGCCGACTGGGAGAAGGCCAAGCAACATACACAGGGTGCCCTTGCCTTGGCCCCTAACCAGCCCGGGCTAGTGCGAAATCTTCAGCTGATTTCTGAGAAGTCCCGATGCGCCAACCCATGACCCAGCAGATCCTGGTCCACGGCTTGCCACTCGTCCTCCTGGGCGCTGCCTGTTGGATATGGCAAACCTCGTTGACTTTCCAGGAGCTTCCCGGCGATTCGCTTCTCCTTCTCGCTGGGATCCCACTCGCTATCTGGTGTGGCGCCCCTTGGCGTTGTAATGCTTCTCCAGAGAGGCCTAACCTGGGAACTCTGGGCGCTGCATCGCTACTGCTCTTCCTCGGCTCGACGATACAGTCGGTGCTCCTGATGGCCCTTGCCTGGACAGGACTATTCAATTCTTGGACACGCCTGGCGTTCAACCAGAGCAAGCGTTCCCGCCAGGCCGCGTCTTACTTGGCGTTTCTCTCGTTCCCCTGGCTCGCGATTGAGGGGATTGGAATCGGCTGGTGGTTTCGCGAGACGGGCGCGCAGGCGGGAGCTCATGTCTTTAAGCTGACAGGATTCCAAGTGGACCGCCACGGATCAACCATGGTCATCGATCAATTGCCCGTCGAGGTGACAGAAGCCTGCTCAGGTATGCAGACGCTTCAGGTCTTCCTTCTGGCGGGCGGCATCCTCGCCTTTTTGGAATCTTCAAGCGCTCGCTGCCAGCTGTGGGCTCTCTTCATGCTGCCACTAGCGGCCTGGCTGGCAAACGGAGTCCGCTTGATTCTCGTCACGATCAGCGGACTGACCTTCGGTGTGGATGCCGCCAGCGGAGCCCTTCATGAATGGCTCGGCTTGGTGAGCTCAGTGTCGATTCTCCTGATTTACCGATCAGGTATCAAGGTGCTGAACACCCTCTCCTTTCGATTCACTACCGAGCGGCAGCAACTGCTCAATTCCTCCCCATGAATCCATCAAAGTCTCAGTTCCTCCTGGCACTCACCGCGTGCAGTGTCACGGCTATGGCTAACATTAACCTCTTGAATGCGTGGCGCGACGACCCCCACTTGCGGACGGGAGGGCTGGCTTTCACCGTTTGGATTGTTGGCGTGCTTGGACATGCCTACATCTCGCATCGCTCGAGACGACGTTCGGCTGACCCAGCGATATGGATCCTCATTATGGTGATGATCGTCCTAAGCTGGATGAGCACGCTGCACGTGCTCGGTCATCTCGGCCTCGCGGCAGCAGGGCTGATCGCTGCCCGGAACAACCTTCGCGCCGAATGGCTCTTGCTGGCGGGTGCCTTGAGTTGGATTCCAGCCACAGGTTGGCTCATTCAAGCCCTTGTCGCCACCGACGTCGACCAATGGAGGGTCCTTCTGGTGAGTGTGGCCGTCATTGCCTCTTTGGTCGCCCAGTGGCCGAAAGGACGTCCAAATCCAGGGCAACCCCTTATGAATCCAACCAGCCCCCATCCCTCCAGTCTTGCCCTCTTCGCCATCGTAGTCGTTTTCGTCGCGTTGGCGACCTGGTTCGCCCTACCTATCAAACCTTCGCAAACAAGTCTCGACGACCTTCCTGTATCGGGTCCCAATTTTGTTTCGCGAGCGGTCCCGCTGGAAGCGGACGAAGCGCGTCGCCTCCACGGTGCGCAAGCGATCAAGAGAATCTGCCGCAACCACGACCAGCTTTTCTGGCTAGTGGCTATTGATGGAACTGAGAACCGCCATGCAGTTCACGACCCGTTGTACTGCCTTAGAGGGCAAGGGTGGAGCATCGTGAACCAGTACGAAATTCCCATCGCAAATGGCGTTGGCAAACGTTATTCGCTCACCCGCGACGGCGAGAGCAAGGCCTTCATCTACTGGTTCTCATCAGGTTCAGCCCCCTTCCATGCCATGACTCGCTATTGGGCTGAGTCCAGCGCTCGGCGCCTAACCAAAGGGCGTAGCGGATCAGAGCCCATCCTTTACTATGTCGTTCCTATCAATCGGAACTCAGAGGTGCAATGGCAGCGCATATTGGAGAGTGCGACGGTGTTGGTAACCGCGGGTGAACCTTCGGTTGCTTCGGACCAGCAGAATTCTCAAGACGGCATCGATTAGGTCTCAAGACAAGCTCCATGCGACCACTCGGGCGACGCCGATACAGGAACCAAGAACTGGGAGGTGCGCAGAGTTCCAATCATCTCCAGTATGAGAGCCTTTCTTGATGCGATCTGGGATCACCGCCCCGATGAGCCTCCTGACGAGCCGCTCTTGAAAGTAAGTCGTGGGGGGAGATTCTGTACCCCGTCCCGTCCCGTCCCAATTCCCCCTTACCTATACCTCGTCCCCATTTTCCCTGTTGAAATCCTCATGGGTTTCTCATCAAAAATCCCGGCTATTTTTTTGTCCGGACGAGAGCGTAGTCTATCGCCGCTCTTCGCTAGTTCTCTTCTTCAGGATGAGAGACGCCGCCCGTAGCTCCCCGCTCTTCTTTCCTCCAAATTTTCTACCGTTCGTACCAAAGCCACCAGTGAACTCCTTTCCATCGAAATTTACAGGCATCTTTACACGCGAACGGCGAATGCCCTCAGCGGCAATGATACTGCCCTCCAGCGTACCCGTAATGATGTAGTCGGTCTTCACCTTGAGTTTCCGCCCGAGCCAACCACGATTGCGTTTTAGCTTCCCCATTTTCAAGGTCGCATCTCCTACACTCCCGGTCACAGTGCCATTCTCACGAATTCTCAGTTGAAGAGGGAGGTTGTTTTGGCGGCACCATGTAACAATGATACGTGCACTGCCCTTCCAGTCGCCGATCATCGACTTAGTCGGACCATCTGTCTTATCCGCCAGAGACACTATCAGTGTTGATAAGAAAACGATTACGATAAACGACAACAAAAAAAGTAGCCTTGTTGTTTTCATGAAATCATGGTACCGCGAACTCCGTCTTCTTGCTCATCGAAACTCATCGATGAAGTATTAACATTTTCGATCCCGGCATGACAATCCGCGCATAGGCAGGACCAAGAATTGCGAGTTTCCCAACCTAGCGTAATCGGAACCAAACGGTTCAGTAACTAAGTCATGGTAAGACAAATACAGAAATCTGGGCCTACCGGAACAGCATTACTTTCGGGTTCGAGTCCCGTACGGGATCGACAACTCATTCATAATCAATGAGTTGAAGAGCGAACCTGTACGGAACGATACATTCTTGGAGTCTCTCTAAGGATCAGGAAGTTGCACCGGTTGATGACGGAATGCATGACAGTTGTTGAGCCGATCGAAGCCGGTTGCAAGGTTGCAATCGTTGGATTTCACGCTGTGTATCTGATGTGCCTTTCAATCGTTGGATTTCACGCTGTGTATCTGATGTGCCTTTAATTCGGGAACTGATGGCGCAGACTGGCCCCTCGACTTCTGGTCGCCGACCGCTTCCAAGCCATCCGGCTTGTCCACAATGGCACATCTCCCCGGAGCGGGGACGCCACCGCGGAAACTTCATAGCCCTGCGCAAGCGTCCCGACCGGCTCACCGACGCCCGGAGACCACGCGCCATCCCGCCTTCGGGCTCGTCTATTCGCAGATGCGAAGCCTCTACAATGTCCTCGCGTTGCGGCACAAGGCCGCCCAACTAGAGGGTCCGGGTTTTCTGCATCAACGTTTCTTCCGCTCCGAGCCCTGCACCCGGTGATCAGGAAGACTCTCGTTCAAAGCCCCGGGCATGAGGGAGCGTCGGGCTCAAAACCTCGGCGACGGCGGATTGACCACCTCGATCGCGAGCTGACGAGAGATGAAGGGAGCAAGACCGTGAAAAGAGACCCACACGCGAGGAGCTACGCCGACGTAACCGATTGGCGCGGCTACGGGGCACGGCTCCCGGAAGCGTTCCAACTGTCAGACGAACGCCCGGAGGAGGAGTGGTTCCAGTGGCGAGACGTTGACGTGCATATCGACCGCTTGCCTGCGCCAGACGCACTGCTTAAACTCGTGCTCCTGCACGGCATGGGAGGCTACGGCCGGATGGTGCTGGGGTTTGGCGCGGAGTACCGGCCGGCGCTCTGCGAGGTGGTTGCGCCAGACCTTCCCGGCTACGGGCTGACGCGTGTCCCCGCAAGGCGGATTCTCTACTCGGAGTGGATCTCGTGTGCGGAGAACCTGATCAAGGCGGAGTTGCGGCGCGATGGTCGCCCCGTCGTCCTGTTCGGGTTGAGTTTCGGTGGCATGGTGGCCTATCAAGCGGCATGTCGGGCTCCGGTGGAGGGGCTGATGGCGACAACGCTCGTGGATATGACCGACCCGGAAGCCGCTGCGGGCGTGTCACGCTATGTTCGGCCGAGCCGTATGATGCTGCCGCTGGCAAAACGTGCGCCAAGGTTCCTGACGGGTCTGCGGATCCCGATGCGACAGCTGGGCAAGGTGTATGTCATCTCGAACGACGCGGAGCTCTCGCGTCTGGTGGGAAAGGACCCTTACGGCGGCGGCAGTAGCATGCCACTCTCCTTCCTCCAATCGATCATGGTGACAGCGCCAGCTCTCGCGCCCGAGGAGTTCAAGCGGTGCCCGGTGCTGCTGGTGCATCCGGCTGTCGATCGAATGACTAACATCGCCTTCAGTCGCCGCTTCTTCGACCGGCTGGCGGCACCGAAGCGCATGGTCGTCCTCGACGGGGCTGGGCACTGGCCAATCGAGGAGCCCGGTGCGACACAGATGAGAGAATCGGTGAGGAGTTTCTTGGAGCAGGTGGCGAGTGATTGTTCGCATCGGGGAAGACGACCATGACGCCGTGAAAGCGATCGTGTTTGAGAGGTTCGGATCGCCGGACGTCCTTGAGCTGAAAGAGGTGGCCCATTCCCGCGCCGGGTGACGACGAAGTACTGGTCGAGGAAACCTATCGCCATCTACTTCGTCGCTTTCGACGGGTGAGGCGGATGAATGCACCAGCAGGCGCCGTTGCGTCTCAAGAAAGACGAGATCGAAAAGCTGGGGGCGGAAGCCTTTGTCGTGCTGGCGACAGATCTTCACCGGACGAAGGTCTTTAAGGAAAAGAATCTGCTGCTTTCCACATATGAAGGTCCGTTCTCGAAAGAGAAGAGTCTCGTGTTCGCGACCGCGCTGTCCAATTCTGCCGGCCGCGCATCCGCGCTCTATGGAGTGTCTAGGCGAAGCATGCGCTGGGGCGGTTGGGCGGATAATCAGCCGTGCTGGTTCGTCATCGATGGCGAGGGGAAGATCACCTACATCTTCCGGCCGAAGTTCGAGAGCCCGACTTCCTACGTCAAGGACATCAATCTGATGCTCGACGCGCTGAGGAAAGCAGCGGATGAGTAGGCCTGAAATTGAGCCGTGTCGCAACGAGCGCTCCCTGAACAGGAATTGCAGCTACCCGTGGCTTGTGTGGCGGCCCGCCTGCTGGCAGATTCAAGGCATGAAGATGACCCTTACGAGTGCCGTGGCGTGCATCGCGCTTGTCGTCCCTCCCATCTCCTCGGGAGGCGAGGAACTGTCCGAACTACGCAAACAGGCGGACTCCATCCGTGCCACTGCCGCGGAAACGAATTACGTGAAGATTCCGTGGGTCACGGATCTCTTCGAAGGATTCCGGTTGGCGAAGGAAGAGAAACGGCCCGTGTTCCTCTACATGATCACCGGCGATCCTTTGGCCGACTGCTGAACTTTCGCCCGCATGTTCCGTGAGAACGTGCTCGTCAAAGAGGGCATCATCGATCGGATCTCGGCGACGATGGTGCCGATCGCGTTGAACTACGAGAAGGTAATCGATCGCCGAAGCCGCGAATCGCGGTTCGTCCGATCGATCATCACGGAAGGTGGCGATATCCAAGGCGTTCGTGTCATCACAGCCGATGGCAAAATCTTGGGAAGTTATTCGGGATTCGGAGACATGGCCGGAAAAACCCACCGGATGATCGACAACGCATTGAAGAAGTTCGGACCGATCGAGAACCGGGGCGTTGCGGAAGGCACCGCAGATCCCAATCGAGGCTTGGGCCTTCGGTCGGATGGGAGCGTTTGCCTTGCCGAATATGTCCGCCGTCGGGATCGCGACAAAATCAAGAGCCCGGTCATCTCGAATGTGATCCTATCAAAGGACGAGTTTGCGCAGTTCGCGCCATCGAAGCCGGTCGTCGGTGAGACGTGGGTGTTGCCGGAAGCGGTTGCGAAGAGACTTTGCCGGGCCGCATCTCCGATGTGCTACCAGCACGCGCCGCAACCCGACTGGGTAACAGGCGTCACGTTGAAAGCCCGGGTAGAAGGTGTGGAGAACGGATTGGCGAAACTTGCCTATGAAGGTCAGCTCTCGTCCGAGCGTCATTGGAGAGGTGGTGAGATTCTCTCCGAGCAGAATCTCAAACTGAGGGGCGCGGGCATCTATGACATTGCAGGCAAGAAGCTCCAGTCACTTCTCCTTGTCGGAACAGGAACGTTTCGTTGGCCGAAAGAACATCCGGACCGAGTTGTACCAGTCGAATCGCTGATCGAGTGGGAAGCTATATTGGAATCGGAGCAAGAGTAATGACTCGTTGCCAAGACAACGTGAACCTCGCACGACCGTTGTGGTGAAACGCTTTTCGACGATCATCGCGGGGCTATTTGAGATGCAATGGAAAATTGGACCAGTTTTGGTTTAGATTAGATTATGGTTAGTTTTTCCGGTTAGTGGCGACAAGCAAGGGGCTCTGCCCACTCGACCCCGCCATCTAGCTCTCCCTCCTCGGGGATTTGGATCGTCGCACTCTCCTCGAATTGCTGTGGTGTTTGATACCCCAGCGACGAGTGCTTTCGCTTCGTGTTGTAGTAGGAGTCCAGATAGGCGATGAGTTCCATTCGGGCTCCGCCCTCATTCTCGAATTTCCCTCCCTGAACCATTTCCATTTTCAAGGTTCCGATCATCGATTCGGTCCACGCGTTGTCATAAGGGTCTGCCCTCGCGGACATGCTCTGCCGCATCCCAGCCTTCTCGAGCAGCCTTCGAAAGCTGTGGCTTCCGTATTGGCTCCCGCGATCGCTGTGGAATATTCGGCCAGGTTCGTTCGCTGTTGATGCAAGGGCCCGCTTCAGTGCTCCGCATACGAGCTCTGTCCGCGTGTGATCTGCTAGTGTCCAACCGACGACTCGCCGCGAGCACAGGGCAGAACTTCCCCGAGGGAGCCGCTGCGGTGATGCAGGCGGAACCGCTCCTGCCATTTGCGCTCAGCTTTGCCGCGGGCGCGATGATCTTCGTCGTGGTCGAGGAAGTCTTCCCGATCGAAATCGAGCCGGTCATCGATGGGAGGCCTGCTAGTGGTTCCGTCGCCTGCACGGCCGAGGACAAACAGTTGCAGGATCACTGGACCAAATGCTTCTACTTGAGGAAGAACGACGTCGGCCTGTGCTTCAACTTCGAGACGCCATCGATGCTCTCGCTCAAAGACCGCGTCAGAGCGCAGGTCGTTGCGGTCAAGGCAGCCCTCGACCTGATCCAACCGGTTGGCGAATAGTCGATGGCGGGACTCGCGATCCAGGCCTGCCCGCTTCGATCGAACCGTTCCCTACAGGGTCTTCGCCACTTGGTTCACGGATGGATCGTCGCCCTTCACTTTGCTGACGAACCCCAATCTGCCGACGAGATCGAGCATCGCGTAGTTGTTTGATAGAACCTCACCGTGCATCTCTGATAGTCTCCTCGATCTGGCATGGGCAATCAGCGCGTCCATCAGCTGGGTGCCGATGCCTTTCCCCTGCCATCCATCGGCGACGACGATGGCGAACTCGCAGCTCTGGCCGTCGGGTTCTGCGATGTAGCGAGCCACGCCGATCTCCCTGGCGTCCGAAGTGGCAATGAAGGCCATCTCCTGGTCGTAGTCGATCTGGGTGAACCGCGCCAGCATCTCGGGGGTCAGTTCTTGCAAGGTCCCCATGAAGCGGAAGTACTTCGAGTCTGGAGAAAGCCGATTAACAAAATCGCGCTCGATCTCGGCGTCCTCCGGTCGGATCGGGCGCAAGGTGATCGTCTCGCCAGTCTCGAGCTCCGTCTCCCTAACAAGCTCATGGGGGTAGGGATGTATCGCCATGTGGGCATAGCGGTCGCCATTGTTCTCGGCGGACTGCAGGACGACGCGTGCGTCGAGGGCCATCGTGCCCTCAGGCGCACCAATCAATGGGTTGATATCGAGCTCCCTGATCTCCGGGAAATCACAGACCATCTCGGAGATCCGCAGCAAGGCGTTCTCTAGCGAGGGCCAATCGATCGGTGGCAAGTCGCGAAACTGATAGAGAAGCCTGGAGACGCGCGTGTTGGCGATCATGTTTCGGATCACCAGCTCGTTCAGCGGCGGCAGTGCTACCGCCCGGTCTTTGAGAATTTCCACCGTAGTTCCACCGGCTCCAAAGGTGATGGCCGGGCCGAACGCGGCATCGTTGATCACCCCGATCAGGAGCTCCCGCGCATGCGATGGCTGCCACTGGCGCTCGATCGTGACACCATCGATTTTGGCTCCCGGCACGAGTTCGCCCACCCTGTCTAGCATCGTCTGGAACATCTCGCGGACCTGTTCGGAGCCCGCCAGGTTTAGGGCGACGCCGCCCACGTCAGATTTGTGACTGACATCTTTCGAGCTGATCTTCATCACCACGGGGTAACCGACCGCGTTCGCGGCAGAGGCCGCCCCTTCGGCGGAGCTGGCAAATTTCGTCTGGATGACAGGGATACGAAAGGCGTCGAGCAGCTCCTTGGACTCGAGGGAACTCAATTGGTCGCGCCCCTCCGCCAAGGCATCCCGGACGATCCTCCGGGCGGTACCGAAATCCGGCCGCTCGGTATCCGCTAGCGGCCCAGGCGTCTCTAGCAGGAGGCGCTGGTTGTTGTGATAGTTGGCGAGATACGCGAAACCAGCCACCGCATCTTCCGGCGCATGGTAGGATGGGATACCCGCGCCATCGAAGAGGCGATGCGCCCCATCCACGTGGTCTGAGCCCATCCAGCAGGCGAGCGTCGGTTTGTCAGGATGCTTCTTGGCCGCTACAGTGACCGACGATGCGATCTCTTCCGGGTCGGTCATCGCCTGGGGCGTCAGGATAGTGAGAACGCCATCGACCCGCTCGTCTTCCAGTACGGCTTCAAGCGCACTCTCGTAGCGGGTACAGTCAGCGTCGCCTAGCACATCCACAGGATTCGCGCGCGACCAATGAGAGGGGAGCCGTTTGTCCAAGGACTCGATCGTGCTGTCCGATAGCCGGACGATATCGACGTTCAGTTCCACGGCGCGATCGGCGGCCAACACGCCGGGGCCGCCACCGTTCGTAACGATGGCCAGCCGGTTGCCCCGGGTCCGACAGCCACGCGCCAGGATGTTCGTGGCGGCAAAGAGCTCGTCGATGGTGATCGCGCGCACCACCCCTGCGCGCTCGAGCGCAGCGTCGAACACATCGTCGCTGCCGACGAGCGCCCCGGTGTGCGACACGGCGGCGCGCGAGCCAGCCTCGTGCCGGCCGGCCTTGATGACGATGACCGGTTTCAATCGCGCAGCTGCACGCAGGCCGCTCATGAACGCCCTGGAATGCTGGACCCCTTCCACGTAGAGCAGGATGCTCCGGGTCTTCGGGTCATGGGCCAGGAAATCCAACAGTTCACCAAAGCCGACATCTGCGGCAGCACCTAGCGAAACCACCGACGAGAACCCGATTTCACGCGCGTCGGCCCAATCGAGAATCGCGGTACAGAGCGCGCCCGACTGTGACACTAGCGCAAGTTCCCCATCCCGGGCACCCCCTTTGCTGAAGGTGGCGTTCATACCGATGGATGGCCGGATGACACCGAGGCAATTCGGGCCTAACAGGCGCATGCGGTGGTAGCGCGCGACCTCCATCACCCGCGCCTGCAGCTTCACCCCCTCCGGCCCGGCTTCGCCGAAACCGGCTGACAGAATCACAGCAGACCTCACGCCCCTCTGCCCACAGCTGTCGATAATGTCAGGCACGGTTCGAGCAGGTGTCGCGATGATAGCCAAATCGACCGACCCTTCCACAGCTCCAATGTCGGCATAGCAAGGTCGGCCTTGCACCGACTGGTGCTTGGGGTTGATGGCGAATAGACCCGGAAACCCGCTCTCAATCAGATTACCGAACACGCGCCCCCCGACCGACGCAGGGCGATCGCTGACTCCGAATACGGCGATGGTCTCAGGTTCGAAAATCGGCGTCAGGTAATGGCTGGCCACGAAACACCTTGCTCCAGCCGGCCGAGAATTGCTGCGCCTATCTTGGCCTGATGCTGACGCTCCCGTGTCCACGCCCCGGACAACATCAGCGGAGTATTTAGCAATTCCGACGCAGCCAGATCTGCGCGCGGGAACGATCTCCATACGAGGCATGGGACCGCTCTCTTGGATCATCGTTACGAGCCTGCTGATGTGCGCCATCGCGCTCACCGGCAGTGTCATCTTGCTTCTGAAGCCCGCCACCCTTGAGAAGATCAAGATCCCGCTGGTCGCGCTCGCGGCAGGGTCCCTAGTCGGTGGCGCCATGTTCCACATGCTCCCCGCCGGGGTCGATGCGATGGGCAACCGCCGGGCCGTGTACGCCTGGCTGGCTCTGGGGTTCACGCTCTTCTTTGCCCTCGAGCAACTCCTACACTGGCATCACTGCAACCGGGCGGAGACGGAATGCCGCAAGCCGCTAACCTACCTCATCCTGATCGGCGATGGCCTGCACAACTTCCTCGGGGGGCTGACCATCGCCGGGACCTTTCTCATCGACATTCGGCTCGGCTTGGAAGCTTGCGGGTTCCTTGACTTCGCTGAGCCCGTGCGCCTCAGCGATCCGCTCGAGGTGGTGTCCGAGGATTGGTTCGACTCTGCAAGCCTCGTGTTGACGGGCCACTCTTCGCACCGCTTGCACGAGCTCATCCATGGCAGCCAGGCCAAGGACTTGGTGAAGCACACGCCCAAGCCGGTATTCATCGGGCTCTGAAGGGCTTGTGGCTATGGCCATCATCTACCCAACCCAAAGACTTAAAATCCTAGCCGACACATCAACCACATCTAACAAAATCGCACAATGAAAGTAGCTATCAATGGGTTTGGCCGAATCGGTCGCGCCATCCTGAAACTCACCCTCGACACCCCCGGGCTTGAAACCGTGGCCATCAACGACATTGCCTCGCCTGAAAACCTCTCCTATCTACTGAAGTACGACACTGTCTACGGGCGTTACGATCGAGCCGTCTCGATCGACCAGGGTGTCCTTCGGGTAGGCGACGAGAGAATCAAAGTCTTGGCGGAGAGGGATCCGAGCGGACTCCCTTGGCAACAGATGGGCGTGGAC
>JANQJH010000507.1 GCA_028281705.1 Verrucomicrobiales bacterium | reverse complement strand
CAGCCGGGAGTCACTCTCGACCAGAACCAAGATGGCGAGTCCGTCGGAGGTGCTCTCGAGATTCTTCAGATCGGCTTGGATGGCTTCCCAGTCTTGTTGTTCTTGCTGGAGACGTTCGGCCAGGGCGCCCAGCTGGTTTTGGATATCAATGGCCTCGGCGATGCCGCAGGCGGCCAGGCTGGTCACGAGTTGCGCTTCGGCGTTCGAAAGCTGATTGGTCTTGGGAACGAGATCGGTGGCCAGTTGGGCTCCGGTGGCTAACAAGTTGTCGTCTAACTGATCGGCGATGCTGGTCCTGGCATAATCGTAGATGCCGGCTAACCTCGCCGGATCCTTTTCTTGCGCGGCCAGAGTGGCCAGTGCTTGGCCGACCAAGGTCTTGGTTTTCGGGCCTCTCTGAGCGACTTTGCTTGAACTGGGAGCGTTCTCAAGCGTGGCGTAGAGAGGAGGAACGGAGGCCTCGGTGATTTTTCTCAAGCTGCCATCAGTGTCGAGGGTGGCGAGCAGGGACTCTCCGGCGAAGTCGTCGATTCTGTCGAAGAGGGCCTTCCAATCATTGTTCGCCTGAAGCTGGGGAATCTCCGCCTGCTCGGCGGCGAAGCGGATCTGCGCTTCTGCCAGAGCTTCCTGGCGTCTGACTTCGGCATCCGCCTGATCTTTCACCTCGAGGGCAAGTTTTTGGAGAGCTAGACCTCTGGAGTGACCATTCTGAGCGAGAAGATCGAGGAACTCGCTGGCGTGGGGAACGGTTTGGCCCTCATCGAGGGTGTTCTTGATGTCTGTGAGGTGGGCGTCCGTGAGGCTATTGATCGCAGGGGGGAGATTGTTTCCCAGGGCGCTGTGGCTGTAGGCGAGGAGTCGTTGTGCTTCCTCCGAAGACGGCGTGCCCATGATCGCCTCGGCCTTCCGGGCGAGAACGCGGCCGACCTCGGAAAGGGATCCCTGATCCAGCTGGGCAAGGGACTCGAGTGAGGGCCATTGGCCGGGGGTGGAGTACAGGGGTTCGATGGCGAGGCGAGCGAGTTCGAGGAGCGCTTCTTCCGTTTCCGGGGCGAAACTCTGAGAGAGGATGGCGGGAATCTCTTCGTAGAGGGCGAGCCATTCCTCCTCATCCCGGAGCAATTCCAAGGCTTGTTGCGTCTCGGCCACGGGGTCGATCTCGGGAGGTTTGGGCGGCCTGATACTGTCATAAAACACGTAGGCGGCCGCCGCCGCGAGGACGAGAGCCGTCATGGCGCCGATGAGCAGCTTGGCGCGACTGGTCTGCGGCGGTTCGGGGGCTCGGGGGCCAGGGTCCTCAGTGGGCGTCGCCGTTTCGGGAGACGTGTCTTCTTCTTCGGCAGCGAGACTTGCCACTTCCGCCGCGCGAGCTTCCTCGGCGAGACGAGCTTCCTCGGCGAGACGAGCTTCCTCGGCGAGACGAGCTTCTTCGGCGAGGCGAGCTTCCTCGGCGAGTCGGGCTTCCTCGGCGAGTCGGGCTTCCTCGGCGAGACGAGCTTCTTCGGCGAGACGAGCTTCTTCGGCGAGTCGGGCTTCTTCGGCGAGTCGGGCTTCTTCAGCGAGGCGGGCCTCTTCGGCGAGTCGGGCTTCTTCAGCGAGGCGAGCTTCTTCGGCCAATCGAGCGGCTTCCCTTGCCTGGGCTTCCTCATACTGGCGGATCTCTTCGAGTCTCGTCTCGATCTTGTCCCGTTTGGCCTGGGTCCGCTCGGCCATGGGCGTCACTTGGTCTGTGAGACTGGTGGAATCAGGACCGGGAGTTTCGGGCCAAGGAACGGATTCCGCTTCACAGACTTGCTGCAAGAGGCGAACACAGGTTTCCGTGAGATCGCGACTGGTGAGGAAGCTCTTGAGCACGCGATTGCCGTCTTCGGATAGTTGAGGCAGCGGCACGTAGGCCATGGATCCCTGTCGTTGGGCGCGCCCCCCTAGCACTTGATAAAAAACTTGGCCAAAGGCGCGATTGAGAGGTTCCTTGGCCCGGCTGGAGGGCGTCAATATGAGCGGGCTGACCTTGATTTCGTAGGAGGGAAACTCCGTGACGCTGATCTTCGTGGCCGCCTTGCCGAGGGTGAACTCATCCGTCGCGGCAAAGGCGAGTATGACGTGCTGCAAGGTGAGATCAAAGGGATGGTAGAACTTGCTGATGGCGAAATCGACTCCGATGGCCAACGGTTTCAGGATGGGGAGGGCTTCGGCGATCGGGAGGGAGCCCCTGCCTCGCAGCAGCGTGAGGAGCTTGATCTCGTTGAGCCATTCCTCGATGACGAGCGTTCGATTGGTTAGACGAACGATGTGGTAGGGAAGGACGAAATTCGGATGGGAGGTCTGTTGGATGGACTCGATCTTGCGCGCGAGTTCGTTGAGCGCGGAGGCGGTCTCGGCGAGCCCTTCCTTCAAGACTCTCATGGCCACGGGAATGCCGAGATCTTGGTCCCAGGCCTGATAGACGCTGCCGTAGCGGTCCTTGCCCGCATCCGACCGGACCTGGTAGAGGCCCATGGCCATTTCTCTCCCCGCCTGGAGCTCTCCAGGGTCCACTGCTTCCGGCACATGGAGGATGAGGGGGTGATTCGACATGAGACCTTTGGCAAAGCTAACCTTACTTGTCCCTGAAGTTCAAGGTGAGACCCTGGTACAAACGCGAAGGGATGGCATTCGCTACAGAGAAAATCGGCTTATCTCTGCGCCCGGAAGGAATCGGGCTCGAGAATGGCTGTCTGGGCGAGATTTTGGAGGTTGTCCTGGAGCTGTTCTTGAAAAACTTCGGGATCGATGGAGCCCTCGCCGTTTCCCTGCTTGGCGAAACTCGCGAGACGCCGGAAGATGGCATGGTGGTCGTTCTCGCCATCGAGGAGAGAGACAAGGAATCGGCTCATGGGATCGTCGAGGCGCATCGCACGGTGGCGCAGGGTGGGGACCAAGGATGTCTCGGCGGCCAACGTGCGGGCGAGGTGACTGGCGCGGGGGCGTTCGGTCACGGTCTTGGTGCAGGGAGGTGGCAGGGTGTGGAGGGTGACGAGGCCGTTCTCGTAACCGTGGAGGAGGAGGGTGGCAATGGTTCCGGCGGACACTTCTTCCTCCTTGCCGTCGAACTCCTGTCCGGCGGTTCGCAGGAGTTCCTCGACGGCCACCGACTCGGGCCAACGAGCACCGAGCTGGTTCAGAACGTATTGGTCGACGGCGTTCCCCGTTTCAATCCCGCCCTTGGGACCGGCGTGGTAGTTCCCGCTTTCCTGAGTCAGGTGGGCGCCGGCGTGGAGTTTTTGCACACGGGAGGCGGGCGATGACCGGTCGAGTGAGGCCTCGCTGCGACAGATCAAGGTTTGGCGGAAGGCGCGGTTTCGCAGGAGATCGAGGTACTGCTCCTTGGCGATCAAGTTGCCGCTGAGCTGGCGCAGCATGGCCTCGGTTTTCTGGAGGTAACTCTCTTCGCGCATGTCGCCGTATTCGGCCTCACCGAGATACTGCAGGCCGTGGGCTTCGGCATGTTCGATGAACTGGTAGAAGTAAAAGGGTTGGTTCTGCTGGCTGAGATCGTCGTGATAGAAGCCCTGGTCGATGTAGTCATTGACCCGCGCGAGCTGTTTTTCGATCACGAGCCGGTAGAGACCGGGATCCGGTTGGGACCCGGCGATGAATTGCAGGACACTGCGGGCCTGGCTGATCTGTGTTTCGGGATCGTCAAACTGGCGGATGTGGAACTGCATGATCCCGCGGGCGAGATCTCGAAAGTGGTTGCCGGGATAGGCGTTGTAACTCACATAGGCGACCCCGTTTGGAGTGAGGCTGCGTTGGCAGAGGCGCATGAAACCGTTCCGCACCTCTTGGGGAACCCAGGAGTAGAGGCCGTGGGCGATGATGTAGTCGAACTCGCCGAGGGTGTGGTCTAACTTGAGGACATCCGCGCATTGTAGGTGGACGTTTTGCATCCCCGCCTGAGCGAGAATGGATTGGCCTTTGGCGATGGGCTTCTTTGCCAGGTCGATCCCGACGAATTCGGCACCGGGCAGGATGTAGCCCAGGCTGATGAGATTCAGGGCATCGCCGCAGCCGAGTTCTAACACACGTGCCGTAGCGATGGGGGGAGCCTCCAATCCGAAGAGCCGGGCCACGGTGGCGAGCCGGTCCGGGTGGGTTTGATTGTAGACGCCACTCGGATAGGCGAGGACGTCGTAGTCGCTGACCTGCTCGTCCTCAGTCATGCCCCACGATTGGCTGTCGTGGGCCTCATGGCAAGTCCGGATGGGGGCCGGGCTTAGAACGGAAAGCAGTTGTCAGCGTCCTGAGAAATCGTATAGGCTGCCGGGGCGCCCAGCGGGGTGACGAGTGGGTCTATGAAAAACGTGGAGGAGTTACTGGCAGCGATCACGGAAGAGCAACCGTGTGGCGTCGATGTCTCGAATGAGATGGCGCTGCAGCAGATTGAGATGGCCCTTGAGAGCTTTGCGCGGAATCGCTCGATGGGGTTGGAGTTGAAGGAGGAGTCCAAACCGAAGTGGCATGATTATGTGGCCACCTGTGAGGAGTTATTCGGCCAGGGCAAACATCTTCAGGTGGCGATCCTGCTCTGCCTGGGATGGCTGAATCTCGAGGGATTGGACGGATTCAAGCGGGGCATGCAAGTGATTCGCGGGTTGGTTGTGGATTATTGGGACTCGTTCTACCCCTCGGCGGAGGACGAGGACGAGCGGATGATGGTCTTGGAGAATCTGGTGACCTCGATTGGGCAAGAGGGTGACTACTGTGAATTCATGGCGACGTTGCGGCGGGCGCCTCTCTCGAATTCGCGTCTTGGAGTGGCCACGCTGGAGGAGGCGTTGGGGGAGAAGACTCCGAGCGATCGCGACTTGGAGGAGGAGTTTGATCCCTCGACGGTGCCCGGGGATGTGGCCATGGCGATGCAGGATTCCGGCACGGAGTATGTGGATGGGGTGGATGCCATGCTGGTGGAGATCCAGGAACTCGTGGAAGAGGTGTCCACGGCGGTTCGAGATCGCGTGGGCGCGAGTGCGCCATCCTGGGATTCGATGAATCAGAATCTCGCGGCGCTTCGGGTGTTCTTGGAGCCCTACAAGACTCCGGAGGAGGAACCGGTGGAGGAAGAGGCCGGAGCTGGTGCCGAGGGGGGTGAGGGTGGCGAGGCGAAGCCCAAGGGAATCTCGGGTGGCGTCCATTCGAAGGAGGATGTGACTCGTGCGCTGGACGAGATCATCAAGTTTTACGAACGGAGTTCGAATAGCGAGTTGGCCAAGAGCCCTGTCCCGCTGATGGCGAAGGGGATTCGGCGCACCATGGATATGGGATTTCGAGAGATGGTGGAGATTTTTACGCCCACGACTTACGAGGTTCTCGATCTCATTGCAGGGACCCATCAGGAGGGCGAGTGAGGCCGGGGTCCTCGCATTAAAACGTTGATCTTCGAGGCCGTTTTCAGGTAGGACATTAGAGTTAATCAAACCCAACGGAGCACTAAGACATCATGGCAAAAGAATCATCACAGAAGTGGATCGGGCGGAATCGACCGCCTCGCGTACAGATCCAGTATGAAGTGGAAATTGGGGGCGCGATGAAACAAGTCGAGCTTCCGTTTATCATGGGAGTGATGGCGGATCTCTCGGGGAATCGGAAACACGGTCTGCCGGACGCCAAGGACAGAGATTTTGTCGAAATCGATCAGGACAATTTCGACTCCGTGCTCAAGGCGCAGCAGCCCACCTTGCAATTCCAGGTCCCCAATACCTTGACCGGTGAAGGAAAGTTAGGAGTCGATCTCGCCTTCAACAAGATGGATGACTTCAGTCCGGCGGCGGTGGTGGAGCAGGTGGCGGAATTGAAGAAGCTGAAGGATGCGCGGACCAATCTCCTGGCGTTCAGCAGCAAGCTGGACGGTAATTTTTCGGCTCAGGAGGCGGTGCAGAAGATTCTCGGTGATTCCGGCCTGCAAGATACCATCGTGGGACCGGGAGCGGACTCGAGCGGCGGCGGGGCCTCCGCATCAGCAGATGATGCGGGAGCGTCGGAGGCGGATTCCGGTGGTGATGCGGAAGACAAACCGGAGGGTGGCGAGTAAACATCAACCCTAACTGAAGAGATGGCAGAAGAAACACAGGCGGCCGGAGCCGCCGCGGAAACGACAGCGGGAAGTCCTCTGGACGAACTTCTCTCGGGCTCCTTCAAGCCCAACGTGTGGGATCAGAGCGGATCCGATATCAAGGATGCGGTCAAGGATCTCTGTGAGTGGGTGGTCGACAAGAGTGCCCTGGTGAGTGATGACGCGCTGGAGACGATCGAGGCGGTGATTGCTGAGATCGACCGCAAGTTGAGCGCTCAGGTGCGGGAGATCATGCATCATGCGGACTTCACCAAGTTGGAGGGTTCGTGGCGCGGTCTCGAGCATCTGGTTGACAAGACGGAGACGAGTTCGCAGTTGAAGATCAAGGTGCTCAATTTGAGCAAGGACGAGTTGAAGAAGAATCTTTGGAAAGGTTCCAAGTGGGATCAGAGTCCCTTGTTCAAGAAGATCTACGCGGCCGAGTTCGACCAGTTTGGCGGTCACCCCTACGGTTGTCTGGTGGGGGATTACGAGTTCGATCACTCGCCCATGGACGTGGAGATCCTCACCAATGTGGCGAAGGTGGCCGCGGCGGCGCACGCTCCCTTCATCAGTGCGGGTTCGCCCAATGTGATGGGCATGGAAACCTGGCAGGAACTGAACGACCGGCGTGACATCGCCAAGGTCTTTGATCCGGCAAATCCGGAGTACCTCAGCTGGAATTCACTGCGGCAAAATCCCGATTCCATGTACCTGGGGCTCACCATGCCGCGTTTCCTGTCACGGATCCCTTACGGTTCGAAGACGAATCCTGTCGATGAGTTTGGTTTTGAGGAATTCGACTTCGATGCTTCGGAGGAGAAGGTGAACAAGCACGAGGATTATGTGTGGTCGAACTCGGCCTACGCCATGGCGGCCAACATCACGCGATCCTTTGCCCTGTATGGCTGGACGACCTGTATTCGCGGCGTGGAGAATGGTGGCATCGTGGAAGACCTGCCGGTGCACACCTTTCCCACGGATGACGGCAGCGTGGACATGAAGTGTCCCACCGAGATTGCGGTGGGGGAGCGGCGTGAACACGAACTGTCGAATGCCGGATTCCTGCCACTGGCCCACTGGAAGAACACGGACTACTCCGTCTTCATCGGCGGACAGTCCCTGAACAAGCCACAGGAATACATGGATCCCGATGCCACGGCGAACGCGCAGATTTCGGCGCGGCTTCCCTACATGTTCGCCTGCTGTCGATTCGCCCACTATCTGAAGAGCATTGTCCGGGACAAGATCGGCAGCTTCAAAGAGCGGGGTGATGTGGAGCGTTGGCTGGGTGACTGGATTCAGCAGTACTGTATTGACGATCCCACGGCTACGGATCGGGTGAAAGCCGAGCGCCCCTTGCAGAAGGCCTCGGTGGGGGTGGAGGAGATCCCGGGCAATCCTGGCTATTACAAGGCCAAGTTCCACCTGCGGCCTCATTTCATGCTCGAGGGCATCGATATCGATCTCAGCCTCGTTTCCCAGCTGCCATCGGGAGAGGGCTAAAAGAAAAGATCACCAATTCTGCAACCTCCGGATGAAAAATCCAATGTAGGGGGTGGGAACGATAAACCCGATACAAACCAAACGAATCTAAAACCAAATCACTAAAACATCGAAAGGAAATCATCATCATGGCTGTTGACATGTTCATCAAAATCGAGGGCTCCGGCTTCGAAGGCGAATCGGAAGATCACAAGCACAAGGGCGAAATCGATGTCCTGGCATGGTCGTGGGGCGTGAGCCAGTCAGGCTCGTTCCATCAGGGCGGTGGTGGCGGTGCCGGCAAGGTCAACGCACAGGATTTGAGCCTGACGAAGTACATCGATAAATCCAGTCCGAAACTCATGGAGTATACCTGCACCGGGGAGCACATCCCCAAGGCGACCCTGGTGGTCCGCAAGGCAGGGAAGAAGCCCCTGGAGTACATGAAGATCACGATGGAGGAACTCATGGTGACCAGTGTCTCGACCGGCGGCTCCGGCGGAGAAGACCGGCTGACGGAAAACGTCTCGCTCAACTTTGCCAAGATCAAAGTGGAATACGACGAGCAGGATACCGCCACTGGTGGCTCCAAGTCCCACAAGGAGATGGGCTACGACGTGAGAAAGAACGAACAGTTCTAGAACGACGAACCATTCAATCATCTTTGCCTCTTGAGACGGGAGGGAAGCGAGCATGCTTCCCTCCCTGTTTCGCGTTTTAATCCTTACACTCTCCAATCGTCTTGCAGGAACTCGAAGCTCATATCAAGGAGGGGTCGGTGTCGAAGGCCTTGGAGGCGGCGCAGGATGTGGCGCGGAATGATCCGGCGAATGCGGCCTGTCGCCGGGTCTTGTTTGATCTGCTCTGTGTCGCCGGCCAATGGGAGCGCGCCAAGACCCAGCTCAAGGTCATGGGCGAACTGGGGGGAGACGAAAAGATCGTCCGGGTCTTTGGAGATCTGCTTCTCTGCGAATCGCTGCGGGCCGAGATCTTTCGCGGCAAGAAGACGCCTCTGGTCATGGGAGAACCCGAGGAGTGGTTAGGCTGGCTGGTGAAGTCGAACGAATTTGCCGCGCATGGAGAGTATGAGGCGGCGATGGAACTGCGGGCCAAGGCCTTTGACGTCGCCGAGCCCGTCCCGGGCAAGATTAACGACGAGCCCTTCGAGTGGCTGGGCGATGCCGATGCCCGCTTGGGGCCCGTTCTCGAGGTGGTGATCAACGGCCAGTACAAATGGCTGCCCTTGCATCAGGTGACGCGCATTGACCTGAGCGAACCTTCGGAATTGCTCGATCTCGTCTGGGCCCAGGCGAACTTCACCTGGGTCAATGGCGGGAACGCCGTGGGATTCATTCCGGTGCGTTATCCGGGAACAGAGGAGTCGCCCGATGGGGACATGCTCCTGGCGCGGAAGACGGATTGGAAGACGATGGCCGAGGGGATCCAGTTCGGGATTGGACAGCGCGAGCTGGCCACCGATGCCCGTGATATTGCCTTGCTCGATGTGCGTACCATTGAATTTGAAAACGATTCTTCGGGGGCCGAATCGAGCGCGTAGCTAGGCGAGCCATGGACTACGCTTCACGTGACCGGTTTTTGCCCTGCCTCCTGGAAAGGCTCAAAGGGGGGCGGGATCCTGCGTCCTCGACCGGCGTCAGCATGGCGGATTATCGCGGCGCAGTGTTGCAGGATTTGACGCGCCTGCTCAATGCGCGGAGTCAGCCCTCGGATGGAGTCTTCGAGGAATTCAAGATCATGGAGGCGACTCCGGGTGCCAAGTTCTACGACTACCCTGAGGTGGCCAACTCGGTGCTCAACTATGGCTTTTCTGATCTCGCGGGGATGACCCGAGGTCATCTCGACCTACCGAGATTGCGCAAGCGCCTCGCCGAAGTGATCAAGATGTTTGAGCCGCGGATCCTCGCGGATTCTCTCAAGGTCAACATCACTGAAGTGCAGGAGGGCGACCCCGGGAGTCTCATCCGCGTGGAGATCGAGGGGAAGCTCTGGGCCAAGCCCATTCCCGAGGAGATTCTCCGGCGCGGCGAACTCGATCTCATCAATGGTGAATTCCGCCTCTCTTCTTAACCCGGTGCAGAGAGTTCATGGATGAGCGGTTCTTAGAGTTATACAACAACGAGTTGCGGCATCTGCGCTCGACCGCGGGCGAGTTTGCCAAGGAGTATCCCGGGGTGGCGGGGCAGTTAGGGGTCGATGTCGACGGCCAGAGGGAAGTGGAAGATCCCTATGTGGAGCGATTGTTAGAGGGTTTCTCCTACCTCTCGGCGCGCATTCAGCGGAAGCTCGATGCGGAGTTTCCGCGTGTCTCTCAGGGCTTGCTGGAGACTGTCTATCCGGATTATCTGGCGCCGATCCCCTCGATGGCGATTGTGCAGATTCAGCCGACACTGGAGGATCCCGGATTGGCCGAGGGCGTGGCCGTCCCGCGGGGGACGAGGTTGCGCAGTCGCTTGGGTCAGGGGCAGCGCACGCCGTGCGAGTTTATCACGGCCCATGACGTGACCCTGTTTCCCTTGGCGATCGAGAGTGTGGACTATCATAGTTCGAGGGATCTGGCCCGTCTGCAGCTGCCCGCGGGCTGCGGAGCCCAGTCCGCCTTGCGTATTGGCCTTCGGGCGACCGCGGGAGTGACGTTTTCAGAAATGAAATTGGACTGCCTGACATTTTATCTCCGCGGGGCTGATCAATTGCCGGTCGCCCTGCACGAGAACATCATCGCGAAGAATGTCGGCGCGGCCATTCACGAGAACGTCAATCGAAGGATCCGCAACCGCCTCCTGGCCAAGGGCGCGATCGAGCCCTTGGGATTTGATGCGGATGAAGCCTTGCTCCCTCTGAGTCCGCGCACGTTTGAGGGTTACCGAATGCTGCGGGAGTACTTTGCCTTCCCCCAGCGCTACTTGTTCTTCGCGGTCAAGGATCTCGCACCCGCTCTCCGTCAAGTTGCCGGCGATCGCGCGGATTTGATCATCATGTTATCGGAGGCCAATGACGACCGGCTGGGAGAGGGGCGCATTGACCGATCGACCTTGGCCTTGTTTTCCACGCCGGCGGTCAATCTGTTCGAGAAGAGGACGGACCGCGTTTCTGTTTCTCCCGGATCGCACGAGCACCTGGTGACGGTGGACCGGACGCGCCCGCTGGATTACGAGCTGCATTCGGTGAAGGAAGTCGTGGGGCATGGATCGGAACGTCAGGAGTTCAAGCCCTTTTATCTCATGCGGGATGAGGATGCGGGGAACCGCGTCTATTACACCCTCTACCGGACGGAACGGCCGCTGACGGTGCACGAGCGGAACCGGACGAAGAAGGCTCCCTCGTATCTCGGCAGTTCGCTCTTCATCTCCCTGGTGGATGCCTCGTGTTCGCCCTATCATCCCGACTTGCGAGAACTCGGAGTCAAGGCTCTGTGTACCAATCGGCATCTTCCACTGACGATGTCCCGCGACTTTGAGATCGAGATCAGCCAGGTGGAGTCGATCCAATGCCTCACCGGTCCGACGCGCCCTCTGCCTTCATATGCCGAAGGGGATGTCTACTGGCGTCTCATCAGCCACCTCTCATTGAATTATCTCTCGCTCCTCGACCAGCGTAGCGATGAGGGCGCCGATGCCTTGCGGAAGTTGCTTTCCCTCTATGTGACGGACATGAAGAAGGGGGCCGACAAGCAGATTCAGCAGCGCCAGGTGGAAGGCATCGTGAGTTCGCAGTGCCGTCCCATCACCAAGCGGATGGTGGACGGTCCGGGAAGAATCTCCTTTGTCCGGGGGCTCGAGATCGAACTCTGCTTTGACGAGCAGGGATTTGAAGGGTTCGGCGTGTTTGTTTTGGGGGCGGTGTTAGAGCGATTTTTCGCCAAGCAAGTCTCGATGAACTCCTTCACCCAAACGGTCATTACTTCGGATCAACGCGGCTTCATTCATCGTTTTCCGGCGAGAATCGGCAAGAAAGTGATTCTATGATTGAGAAACTGCCAACCAAGGCGAGCGCGTTTGATTTCTATCATGCCGTTAGGTTGATCCAGAGCCGGAACGCCCATTTGCCCCGGATTGGCGATTCTCTCCTCGTGCGTGATGATCCCGTGCGGTTTCGGCAGCGGCCGTTCCTGACGTTTGTGCCATCCGCGATCGAATCCTTTGAGCTGGGTAAGGCGGATCGAGCGGATCGGATGTACGTCCATTTCTCTGGCCTCTTTGGTCCCCAAGGGCCGCTCCCGCTGTGGATGAGCGAGTATGCCCAGGATCGGGAGCGCCGGCACAACGACTCGACGCTGACGGATTTTCTCAACATCTTTCATCACCGTTTCCTTTCGCTATTCTGGAAGGCGTGGGCGTCGGGTCAGAAGACGGTTGATATCGATCGAGACGCCGAGGGCAAGTTTTCCCAATACTTCGGAAGTGTCGTTGGCTTGGGGACGCCGAGCCTGCGCAATCGCGATGCCATCGCCGACGATAGCAAGTGGTTCTTTTCCGGGAGATTGGCGCCCGAGATGCACAACGCGGAGGGGTTGGCGGCGATCTTGCAGGACTATTTCGGTGTCCGGACGAGGATCAATACCTTTGTTGGGCACTGGCTGCGCCTGCCGGAAGACGCCGTGTGCCGATTGGGAGAAGACCGGGAGACCGGCGTCCTCGGTCTGACGGCTTTCTCGGGATCGCGGGTTTGGGACACGCAGCTTCGCATCGAGGTCGAACTCGGAGTCATGGGCCTTGACGCTTTCCTTCGCCTCTTGCCTTCGGGGAACTCCTTCGTCAGGCTCCGGGATTGGGTGCTCAACTATGCTGGCTTTGAATACCTCTGGAGTGTGCGCCTCATCCTTGATAAGACGGAGGTGCCTTCGTCTCGACTCGGCCAGTTTGGGCAGCTAGGCTGGAGTACCTGGTTGAAGAGTAAGCCGTTCGAAGAAGACGCGGAGGTGGTCTTCAACCCTCCTGGATACCAGTGAACATTCTGAACACTCTCTCAAGAGAATCGTTAACATTATCCCGCAAAGGCTATGGCTGAAATTCAACGCACGACTCTGTTTGGAAAGCTCAACACACTCTCCTATAAGGCGATCGAGGGAGCGACGGTATTTTGCAAAATGCGAGGGAATCCCTACGTGGAACTCGCCCACTGGATCCACCAAATCCTCGATCAGCAGAATTCCGATCTCATCCGCATCATTCAGCACTTTGAGCTCGACGCCTCGCGTCTGGCGAGAGACTTGGTGGCCTACCTTGACGGATTGCCCCGCGGGGCCAGTTCGATTTCGGATCTCTCGGAGCATATCGGCGCCTCTTTGAAGGAGTCCTGGGTCTTCGCCTCGCTCATGTTCAAGGATTCCAAGATCCGCACGGGCTATCTCGTGGTGGCCCTCTTGAAGACGCCGAGTTTGCGGAACGTGGTCACCCGGATTTCGGGTCAGTTTGAGCAGATCAAGGTGGATGTGCTCACGGATGAATTCGACAAGATCGTGGGTGGATCGGCCGAGGACGGCGAAGCCGCGGTGGACGGGAGCGGGATGGGAGGCGAGCCGGGGGACGCCAGTGGGGCCATCGCGCCGGCCCAGATGGGCAAGCAGGAAGCGCTGGCGCTCTACGCCGTGGATTTGACGGAGAATGCCCGGGAGCAAGGCATGGATCCGATCGTGGGTCGGGACGACGAGATTCGGCAGATCGTCGATATCCTGATGCGCCGGCGGCAGAACAACCCCATCCTCACGGGTGAAGCCGGTGTGGGAAAAACGGCGGTGGTCGAGGGGTTTGCCCAGCGCATCGTCCGTGGTGACGTGCCGCCCAGCATGCGCGACGTCAAGTTGATGACCTTGGACATCGGACGCCTCCAGGCGGGGGCGAGCATGAAGGGAGAGTTTGAGAACCGGCTGAAAAAGGTGATCGAGGAAGTTCAGGCCTCGGAGACACCGATCATTCTTTTCATCGATGAGGCGCACACCCTGATTGGCGCCGGCGGTCAGGCAGGCACCGGCGATGCGGCCAACTTGCTCAAGCCGGCTCTGGCGCGGGGGGATTTGCGGACCATTGCGGCGACGACTTGGTCGGAGTACAAGAAGCACATTGAGAAGGATCCCGCCCTCACCCGCCGCTTTCAAGTGGTTCACGTGGAGGAGCCGGATGAGTCCAAGGCGATCCTGATGATGCGAGGGATTGCCTCAACCTTGGAGAATCACCATCAGGTACAGGTATTGGATGAGGCGATTGAATCATCTGTCAGGCTTTCGATGCGCTACATTCCGGCGCGTCAGCTCCCGGACAAATCAGTTAGTCTGCTGGACACCGCCTGTGCCCGCGTGGCCATCAGTCAGCATGCCGTGCCGGCCGAGGTGGACGACATGCGGAAACGGATCGATGCCCTGAATACCGAGCTCGAGATCATCGAGCGGGAGAAAGCGGTGGGTTACGATGTGGGGGCGCGGGAAGAGACGGCGAAGGAGGCGCTGGCGGAGGCCAATGGGACGCTGGAGAAGCTCGAAGCCCGGTGGGCTGAGGAGAGGGAACTCGTGGCCAAAATTCTCGATCACCGGGCGCGGCTTCGCGGCGGCGACCGGCCAGTCGAGGGGACGGGGAGCGAGGCGGAGGCCGGGGCCGAGGCGGCGAAGGAAGATTTGGGGGAGCTCAGCGAGGAGGATCGTGTAGCGCTCTTGAATGAACTCCGCGACTTGCAGCGCAAGTTGGACGAGTTTCAGGGGGAGTCCCCCTTGATTCTGCCGACCGTGGATGCGGATGCGGTGGCGTCGGTGGTGGCTGATTGGACCGGCATTCCTGTGGGCCGCATGGTCAAGGACGAGGTCGAGGCGGTGCTGCGGCTGGCGGACACCTTGAACCAGCGCGTCATCGGACAGGATCATGCCATGGAGATGATTGCCAAGCGAATCCAGACTTCACGCGCGAGCTTGGACAATCCCAACAAGCCGATTGGCGTCTTCCTTCTTGCCGGCACGTCCGGCGTGGGGAAGACGGAGACCGCCTTGGCCTTGGCCGAGGCTCTCTACGGCGGCGAGGACAATGTGATCACGATCAACATGTCGGAATTCCAGGAGGCGCACTCCGTCTCCACACTCAAGGGATCGCCGCCGGGCTACGTGGGCTATGGAGAGGGCGGGATTTTGACCGAGGCGGTCCGCCGCAAGCCCTACTCGATTGTGCTCCTGGATGAGGTGGAGAAGGCCCATCCCGATGTGCACGAGATCTTCTTCCAAGTGTTTGACAAGGGCCAGATGGAAGATTCGGAGGGGCGGCGTATTGACTTCAAGAACACGATCATCTTGCTCACCTCCAATGCGGGTTCGGAACTCATTTCGAGTATGTGTAAGGATCCGGAATTGATGCCCACCGTCGAAGGGATCGCCACCGGGTTGAGGCAGCCCCTCCTGAAGGTGTTTCCCCCGGCCCTGCTCGGCCGCCTCGTCACCATTCCCTACTTTCCGTTGAGCGATCACATGATTCGCGAGATTGGGAAACTGCAGCTGGGACGCATCGGAAAACGGGTGGAGCTGAATCATGGCGTGCCATTCACCTACGACGATGGGGTGCTCGACCTGATCGTGGAACGTTGCACGGAGCGCGAAAGCGGGGGACGGATGATCGACAACATCCTGACCAACACAATGCTGCCGGCACTCAGTGCGGAGTTTCTCAATCGCATGTTGAACGGCGATGAGGCCGAGCGCGTCCACGTGGGGGTCAACGAGTCCGAGTTTGCCTACCAGTTTGGATAGGAAAAAATTCTGCAACTTCTCCCGGGATTTCCCGAAGTAGAAGATGGCGCCGCATCTCGCATCACTTTTCCACCATCTCGATCTCACGTAACACAATTATCCATGTCCGTTTCTCAACAGAATAGGCCTGCCACGATAGCGACACCGCTTGGAGGTGAAACGCTCGTTTTGTCGTCTTTTTCCTCGAGCGAGGAGTTGGGGCGACTGTTTCAATACGAGATGGCACTCGAGAGTGAGGAGCACTCGCTGGATTTGAACAAGCTGGTTGGTGAAAATGTCACAGTGGGCTTGGTCCTGCCCAATGAGGAGATGCGTTATTTCAACGGATTTGTCAGCCGGTGCTCGAACCTCCCGATCGAGGGGCGCTTGGCCAAGTATCACATGACAGTCGTCCCCTGGTTTTGGTTTCTCACGCGGACCTCCGATTGCCGCATCTTTCAAGAGAAAACGACTCTCGATATCATCAAGGAAGTTTTCCGGGACAAGGGAATGTCAGACTTTCGGGATGACACCAAGGGAAGTTACGAGCCCTGGGAATACTGTGTGCAGTACCGCGAGACCGACTTCAATTTCGTCAGCCGGCTCATGGAGCAGGAGGGGATCTACTATTATTTCGAGCACGAGAACGGCAAACACACCTTGGTCATGGTCGATTCCGTGGAGGCCCATCAGGCTTATGCGAACTATGACTCGATCATCTATCGCACGCGGCTGGAACATCAGGTTGAGGATGAGTACGTCTACGCCTGGAACTTCGGTTTGAAGGCCCAGCCGGGAAAATACGAACTCAACGATTTCAATTTCAAGAAACCCAAGGCCAGTCTGAAGGCGGCGACTGATGTGCGGCGGGATCATACGAATGCGGACTTCGAGATGTACGATTATCCCGGAGAATATCGGGAATTCTCTGAAGGAGAGAGCCTCTCAAAGATTCGTGTCGAGGAACTGCAGACCGATCATCACGACGTCCAGGCTTCGGCGACGGCGCGTGGGATCATGGTCGGCGCCACTTTTGATCTGGAAGAACACCCGCGGGATGATCAGAACGAGAAGTTCCTCGTCTGCTCCGCGCACTACGAAGTGCGCAATGGGCAGTACGAGACGGGCGAGGATGAGGAAGCTTCGGTTCAGTGTCACTTCACGGCGAAGAAGGCCTCGGAGCCCTATCGCTCAAAGCGCATGACTCCCAAGCCCCTGATCAACGGTCCGCAGACGGCCTTCGTCGTCGGTCCATCCGGTGAGGAGATCCACACCGATGAGTTCGGGCGGGTCAAAGTGCAGTTTCACTGGGATCGCTATAGCCAGGCCGATGAGACGAGTTCCTGTTGGATTCGCGTGTCACAGGTGTGGGCGGGGAAGAAGTGGGGAGCGATGAACATTCCGCGGATCGGTCAGGAGGTGCTCGTGGAATTTCTCGAGGGAGATCCCGATCGGCCGATCATCACGGGAAGAGTTTACAATGGGGACTGCATGCCGCCTTACGACTTGCCGGCTAACAAGACTATTTCGACGACGAAATCGAACTCCTCCAAGGGCGGGGGTGGATTCAATGAGGTGCGGTTTGAGGATAAGAAAGGTGAGGAGCAGATCTTTATCCACGCGGAGAAGAACGAGGACATCCGGGTGAAGAACGATTGTTTCGAGACCATCGGTAACAATCGTCATCTCATCGTGCGCAATGATCAGAAGGAGCACGTGGAACACGATCGTGAGGAGACGGTCGATAACGATCACAAAGAGACCATCGGGAAAGACCGGCACCTCAAGGTAGTGGGCAAGGAGGCCAAGGCGGTGGATGGAAGTCTGTCCCTCTCCGTCAAGGGGGATGTCATCGAAGTGTTCGATTCCAATCATTCGGAGGAGACCACCGACGATTATTATTTGAAGGCGACCAACATTGTCATCGAAGCCACGCAGAATATCACGATCAAGGTGGGCAAATCGCACATCGCGATTGATAATACAGGGATCAAGATCGGTACCAAGGGGATGATCAAAATGGAGTCGACGGGGACGACTGATTTTAAAGCCACGGCGCCTCTCACCGTGGAATCGTCATCCATGTCAACCATGAAGAGTCCGATGACATCGGTCAAGGGCGACGCCATGACCATGGTCGAGGGAGGCATCGTCAAGATTAACTAAACTAGGAACTTTGATAGTGAAATGAACCCCAAGAGCGGAAAAGCGGGAAAAGCGGTCAAGCCGTCGGAGCCGGTGGAAGTTTTTGCCGCCGACCAGGCGGATCCGGGGAAGGTGGCGGAAGCCAAAAAGCGGGAGCGGGAAGGCAAGACAGGCAAATACGGTTCCGTGTCGGTGAAGCCGTTCAAGCCGAGTGCGGGCGGTAGTAGTTCCCAGTCGGGAGGTGGCGGGCCCACCTCTGAGGAAGAAGAGGAAGAGGTTTCCTGGATCGAGATCGAGATGGTGGACGAGGAGGATGAACCGGTGGTGGGTTTGCCGTATGAGATTACCGTACCAGATGGGACGGTGGCCACGGGCTCGCTGGATGAAAAGGGATTTGCCAGGGTCGAGGGATTCGCCCCGGGGGAATGCCGTATCAAGTTTCCCACGATCGATCGAGAGACTTGGAAAGACGCCTAGAGGATCAACAGCAATGTTAAAGAAACTTTTCAATCTGGGTGCCGAGGAGGCGCCGGAAGGCATGGCGGCTGCGGCGCCCCGCTTTCCCACGGCCGAGGAGGTCATGGGACTCGAGCAGCAGGTGGATACCTTGGCGGGAGAGCTTCCGCCGGAAAAGGGCGTGCTCTGGGCCGCGAAATCGGCGGATATGGTGAAGGCCTTCACTTCTCCGCAAGATCTCGCCGCGGCCCAGGCGGCTGAGGCTTTTGCCAGGGAGCCCAATGCGGATTTGCAAAAGGCCGCCGTCGAGGCGGCCGTCGAGGCGGCCGAGGTCGCGGGGCCAGGCAGCATGGCGGCTCAGGCCGCGGGAATGGCCATGGGACCGTCCCTACCGATGGGGGCGGCGAATGTGATGGGCGATGTGGCTTTGGCCGGACTGGTGGATCAATTGAAGAAGGGGGTGTCTTCCATCGTCGCCGGCGCTGTCAAATTGGCCGCGGCTCTTCTGGCGGATTCCTCCAAAGTGGCCCAGGCGATCATTCCCCTGCCCAAGATCGATTTGCAGGCGCCCACGGCGCCGGAGTTGCCGGAGATTCCCGAGAAACCGGAAATGATGATGTCGGCCCCGGATGCTTTTCGGCAGATGAACGGGGAACAGTTGGCGAGATCGGCGGAGGTCTTGAAGCCCTTCCTTGAACTCGGTGAGAAGATCAAGAGTGGTTTGATTAGTTGATGAACCAGAACGCTTTGAGCTGACACTATCGGATTAGTTTAAGTTTAAGTTTATTTTTATTTTTATTTTTTTAGCATTATGATGCCGGCGGCGAGAATTGGAGATATGCATGTTTGTCCTTTTGTCACTCCTGGAGTGCCTCCCATTCCCCACGTGGGGGGACCCATCTTTACGCCTGGAGGACCGACGGTGATCATTGGAGGGGCGCCCTCCGCGACGGTGGGATCACTCTGCACTTGTGTGGGACCTCCGGATAGCATTGTCAAAGGATCGATGACAGTCTTGATTTGCAGCAAGCCCGCGGCACGGATTGGTGACATGACTTCTCACGGAGGGTCGATTGTCATGGGTTTTCCGACGGTACTGATTGGAGGTTGAGATGGGTGAGACCTACGTTGTCCAACAGGGTGATTGGCTATCGAAGATAGCGGCCGCTCATGGATACGATTCGTGGAAGGAGATCTATTATCATCCGGATAATGCGGCCTTCCGGGCCAAACGGCCCGACCCCGATCTGATTTATCCGGGTGACGTCCTCGTGCTGCCGGATCGCGATCCTGATTCGCCTGGGGGAGATGATCCGCCAGAGCCCTCCGACAAGACGTACACGGCGACCGGAGGAGAGACGTTGTGCCATATTGCCCATGAGCACGGGTTTCCTCATTGCAAGAGACTGCGGGAAGTCAACTCCGCCTTTGCCGACGTCGCTGTGTTGAAGAAGGGCGATAAGGTGACGATTCCGGAGATTCGGGTTGAGGAGAAGACCAAATCCAACGAAGCCAAGCACAAATTTGTCAGGCCAAGTGCGCCTCCGGAGATCTATTTTGTGCGCGAAGACGGGAATGGCTACCCGGCGACCCCGGTTCCGAGCAGTTCGCCTTCCTTTGATCCCCATTTTCCCAAGAGCGATCCCGAACTGAGGGAACTCAATCTGACAAACTATCACATCAACAAGGCGGGCGATGGGACTGCGGCCTTTGCCGGGGAAGCCGATTTCGAGCACGATTTGGAGTCTTCCCGGGACACTGATCACTTCAAGGTGCAGGTCTACGATCCCAAGACCACGGGGGACACGATCGAGGTCACGCTTTGCGCCATGCGTCCCGAGTACACCCCGGTGGTTGCGGGGACGGCGAAGAAGTACGGGAGTCCCTCCGGCCATCGGTTTCCCGCCTCGGAGGACCGCAAGCTCAAAGTGAGCTGCAAGCGGATTCCCACGACGAAGTATTTCCGCTCACCCTATTTGAGGTTGGTGACGACGGAGTCCGATCAAGCCGAGCGCTCGAAGCAGAGTTTGCTCGTCACGGATTATTACGGGGTGTCGACGTCGGGGACGCCGGCGAGCGTGCCGGGGTTTCCCGAGAAGGAGCAGCCCAAACATCCCACGGAGGAGGAGAAGCCGTTTGTCGAGATCCTCGATCACAAGGTGCGTGGTCTCTATGACGTGCCGATCTGTGAGGTGAAGAAATGTGTCTGTGTGAAGGACAGAGAGATCAAGCTGGAGGCGGAGATCCAGCTGGCGGTGCATGTGATGACGGGAAGCGGGCGGAGTCTGGATGACCTCAGAGAGCAGATTTACAAGTGGATGCGGCGTTGCCTGGCCCAGGCTCACTTGCGCCCTCATATCAAGAAGATCCACACGGTTGCCGTTCCGGCGAACATGATCACGCTCTCCGATGGCGATGGAAGACATGCCAGGGGCAAGGATGCGTCTGACGCCGAGTCCAAGGTGACGGTGCAGATCGATGGTCACACGTTTGAATACAAGCCGACGGCTGGTGATTCTCCGTCGACTACCGCGGGCAAATTGAAGGATTTGATTGAGGACGGCGGCTATCAAGTCAAGGGGCCTTTTCCGGTCAAGGTGGACGGACTGGCGCCCGTGCCCAATGCGGTGAGTTCCCCACAGGATATGGTGATTCTCAAAGGGGATGGCAGTCTGGCGACTGTCACGAGCGTGCACTCGACGGATACCCGGCAGGGGATCGTCCTAACCGATGATACCAATGTCAATGATTTCAAGGTCGATTGGCCTTTCCAGCATCGCGACGGCCGAAGCCTGCACTACAACTATCGGACGGATCATTTTGATATCTTCGTTGCCGGGACGACGCTCAAAGGGGTGTGGAATGGAGGGGGACTCTTTGGGTTCTCTCCCTACGGAGCCTATGACGGGTGGAATACGGATATCGGCCCCATTACCTTTCTCAATGCCGCTGCGGGAAGTGCGTCTCAGAAGCCGTTCAACCCGACGCACGAGATGATGCATCCGTTGATGCACGCCGAGCACACGCGGGAGACGGCGGGGAATAAGGAGATCATGAATGCATCCACGAGCACCGCGGATGGGATTGATGCGACAAAGCACATCTGTGATGCTCCGATCGATATCAAGTACAATGTGATCGGGTATGGGATTGTGAGGCTCAACGGCCAGGAGCAGACGGGACGGGGAGGGAAGAAGATCACGGAGACGGCGACGTCGCGTTTGATGAAGGTTTCTAAATTTCACAATGTCGCGGTGGACCCCTCGGCACGGAGCACCGCGGAGGGCTAAACTATTCTGTTATCATCATGATTCCGATCGTCGATCTCGAACCCCAATTGGCTGAAGAGGTGCTTCGCTCCTTTATTTTTCACGAACGTCATTCGACGGAGATTCATTATGTGCCCCATCGCATTCCGGGCGATGTGGCGAAGAAGGTCATTGTCGAGGAAGTGAAGTTCGAGATCGAGCCGGAGTCCCTGGCCAATGCCTGCAATGTGGTGCGCTTTTACCGGCTGACAGAGGCCTTGGATCACCTGGGCCAGCTCGTGCCCCGGGGAGTGAAAGGGACGCCGGATATCGTCCGGGCTCTGGAATGTATCCGGCTGCTGGGGGACATGGGGTCGGAAACGCAGCAAGCTCTGGCCCTGACCAAATACACGGATGTTCTCGCGGTAGCGAATCCCAGTCTCCATGGCCCCGCAGTGACTCGGGCCTTTTTTCATCTCGGGGATGGCGTCGATGCGGCGCCTCTGGAGGGTTTTTTGAAGCGGGGGTATGAGAATGCCCGGGCGGCGTTGGCCGATCAGGAGGCGCCGACTACGGAGGTGAATCTCTTGGAGGACCTCCTGGTGCGAAAGCTGACGGCGGTGCGGGAAGCGAGAGAGAGCAAGAGAGCACTGGTGGGAATGAGAGACGAGAAGGAGCGGGCCAAGGGATTGGCGAAGCACTTCTTCGGGATGACGGAACACGCCAGGCTGACTCGTGATTGGGCGGGGTATGCCTTGATCGGGGAAGCCGGCTTGTCCTCGAAGGAGAACGTGGTGGATGCGATTCGACAGACCTACGAGGTCTTGCGGGAGACGTCTTTTGACAGCGGCGGTGACGAGGCGTTTGTCGAACAGTATCTCTTGGACTGTGCCGGTCGCTTTCGGGATGGCGTGGTTTTCTTTGGGGGGCAACTGACGGCGGAGGAGACACGGGCGCTGGAGGATCAGGATTGTCCGGCCAATTTGTTCACCCCCTCGGCCCCGGTTGATGAATAGGTTAAGGTAGGGGTCTTTTGCCTTGATGCGGGCGTTTCCAATGTGGATAATGCGCGCGATGAAAAGCCGTCTTTCCTTCTTGTTGCTAGTTAGCGTGGGGTCGTGCCAGGTCGTTTTTGGAGGTGATTCGAATTCGGCCACTGTCAGTCTGACCGATCCGGCGCCAGTGGCGTTGACGGCGGAGGCGCCGTCCGCGAGTGCGGGATACGAGTCTGGGCGCGGGCTCATCACGCTGGAGGGGCCGTCCGGGATGTTCATCAACCCGACGTCGGCGACGCTGCCTCGGGGAGCGTTTACGGCGCAGTATTGCATTTTCTTCCCGGATCGGAGTGATCGTGTGCTGGGGCATGGCGGACTGGCGGCCTACGGCGTGACGGATTATTTTGAGATCGGAGTGGTGGGCAACTACATTGATCCTCGCGGGGTGGATGGCGACGGCAATTTCGGCCCCTTCGCCCGCCTGCGCCTGACGAAGAATGAGGGCTGGATTCCTCAGATTGGCGTTGGTGGTTATGCGAAGTTTGGCATTGAGCGGATGGAGAACTTCAATGCCTTCGCATCAGCCTATTGGAGAATCCCGATCAACGAGGATGGTTTCTTCAAAAGCCTCGGCATCCATGTGGGCGTGCGGGAGAACTGGTTTGACGGCGGGAATCTCGATTCCTTCCATGCTTACGCCGGCCTCGAACTACAGTTGCCACTGCGGATTTATGCGGTTGGTGAGGTGAGTACGAAAGACAGTGACTTCGATTCGGAGACGCCTTACGCCTTTGGGCTGCAATGGCGCGCGGGGGGAATCAACATCAGTGTCGCAGGTATCCAGAATGGAGGGCTCCCCAAGGGGCCCGCCTTCTATTTTGGGATCGGCAGTGGCTGGCAGTTCTAGCGTGTTAACCAATTTGATGGGAAAGAGGAGAAACATGTCGATTTCGAGGCGGTCATTTTTGCGAGGGGCGGCGGCGAGTGCTTCGCTGCCATTCCTGGTGGGGTGTGAAGGTTTCGTCGAAGGATTGGATCTGAGTGCGGAAGGTCAGGGAACCGGGTTCACCGGTGGTCATTTTGTGAAGCTTTTTCTGCGCTACCAGGTGGTCCCCGTCAGCCTAGATCTTGAATATTTGGGGGAGGTTCCGGTGGTGACGCCGATGATTCTCACGGCTCTGAAAGAAGAGCAATCCAAGCTCCGCGAACTGGCGACCGAAGCTCAGCAGGAAGCCATTCCCAAGGTGCGTCAGGATGCAGTGGCGGCGCGGGAGCGGGCGGGGAGAATTCGGGTCCACGAAGTGAGAGTGAGGCACACGGAGTCCGAACCGAGGGATCTGGGAGTCGTCTCCCAGCCCGAGGCCTTCGCCGGGCCTGATCTGGTTGACCTGAAGCGGCGGGAACGGGCTGAACTCCAGGAGGCGGCCCAGCTCGAAGCTCAAGCCGTGAGCATGGAGGAGAAGGCGCGACAACTCCTCCAGGCAGTCGACAGCGAGATTGGGACGATTTTTTCCCAGGACGCCTTGCATGCGGTGCACATCCCCACGGGGCAACTGACGAATACGGTTTATCGTCCGGACGCCGAAGTGACGGCGAGGGATGAGATGGTGGTGGAGTCGGATGAGGGGATCTTTCCCGTGGTCGAGGGATAAGACTGATGTGAGGGTGGTTCTTGGGGCGGTCGACGGCGGTCAACGAAAAACGCGAAAATCACGAAAAGGGTAGGGTTGGGGAGGTCAACGAAAGGTGCGGAAATCACGCATTTGTTTGGGGTTTGTTAGGGTGAGAGATTGGTTCGTGTGCTGCGCCGGTTGAAGAGTTTTTCGAGTTTGGCGAGGGCTGGATTTCCGAGCTGATCGAAGGGTGGAATTCGTCTTGCTACGAGATAGCGAATGCTTTCGTTGGCTTTGGGATCGTTCCATGCCGTGGAGGTGGTGTCTGCAGATGATGCGGTTAGCCAGTTGAGGGCGAGGCTTTCGGGTTCGGTGAGCGCATTGGTGAATGCGTCCTGTTCCCCGGATGGGAGAAGGTGATAGGCTGACCTGGTAAAGGCTTGAATCTCGCGTATGCATTCGGGGCTGAGGGTCTGCTGGTATTTCTTCAGCTGGGTGATACAGAAGGGCAGCATCTGAGTGATGGTGGCATAGGTCAGAGAGGAGCGGAGTTGCAGGCCGCGGACGAGATGCTGTTCTCCTTCCCGGATGACGGATAGTCCACCGGTCTCTTGGGCACTGCCGATGGAGATGCGGATCTTCGCCATGGAAAAGTGCGCGTAGGTCTTGATGCAACGGACGTAGTGATCCCATTCAGCGGGCGATCGTTGGTGACGGATGCCGGTGGCATCCAAGTCGATGGTGCGAGTGGCGATGCGCTCGAGTTCGTCGAATTCGGCCTTGGTTCCCCAACCGTATTCCAGCACCTTGAAGTAGACGGCCGGCAGAGTGGGCTCTGTTCCAAGGAATGCCTTGAGGAGCCGTTGGTCGGTCGTGGTATCGGCGATGAGGGAAAGGAATTCCACCAATTGCTGCTTTGCGGTGGTATCGAGTCGAATCAAGCTTTCCGACCAGTGATCAATCACGGGCAACATGCTATGCGTGGTAACCGCGTGGCTTTCCTGATCGATCTGATGAAGATGGAGCGCCCCGTAGCCGTTGCGTATTTCACGGCTCAGGTGATTGAGTAAGCGATAGGTAAGTGCAAGATCGCGCGATGCCGTGGCGGTATCTTCAGTGGCAAACTGGTTCTCCCGTTCGAGGAGCAGGTCAATTGCTCTGGCAGTGTTGCCGATTTCTGCTTTTGTGAGCCCAGACTGTGAAATATTGGTGAGAGTGAGGGCATCCACCGCAAGGCCAAGGAAGGGACCGGGGGCGGGTGATTGACTGAAATCGAGTTCTCGGAGGACTGTGGGAGCTTCAACGATCCGGGCATCATCGAGGCTTGCCAGATGATCGAGTGCCTTGCGGAAGTCCTGGGAGAAGGCTTCGCGTACGGTGACGTCGTTGGGAAAAGCCTCGAGGTAATCGATGATGGAGACGATTTTGGAGAAAGGGTCAGTTTCCCGGCGAATGGCTTCTTGAAGGTGGAGCTGATCAAGCCGGAGCTTGAGGTCTGCGGACTCTTGAGTGAGTCCCACGCGTCCCCCGAGATGGTTGAGAAATTGCCGCGGCGATTCGAGTTGCTCACTGGCGCGCACTTTCTCCATCATGGCGGCATAGGATTCCTCGTCGTTTGCCTCTTGCGTCTTCAGCTCGGTGATAGCACGGGCGAGGACCTGACGGAGCTTGGCGGAGAAACCGGATTCCAAGGTATAGTCCTTGCCCTCGCTGGCCTTATCATCGAGGAAGGTGCGGGCTCGATTGAGAATCTCCAGGGCGCCATTCCCGGACGCGTCCTCATCCAGCTGGGCGAGCTCTTGGAGGAGTAGTTTTTCCCGGATCACGCTCCCGCCGCCGCGTTTGATCCAGAAAGTAGTGAAGGCTCCGATGATGAGGGCTGCGAGGGCGGCGGCGATGGCAATCCTGGTCCAAACGGTGCGGCTGCGCTGCTCCGCGATTTGCCGCCTCTTGATCTCGGCAATTCGAGCGGTTCGCTCTCTCTCGGCCGTCTCTTCGAGTTCACTGGCCTTGGCCTCCCGCTGTTGAATTTCGAGTTCCCTTTGTTTGACGGCCTCTTCCTGGAGGCGTAGTTCGTCGACGCGTTTCTCGGATTTTCGCAGTTGGCGTTCGGCGGCCGCTTTCTGTTGTTCCAGAAGCTGCTCTCGCTGTTCGAAATCCGCTTTGAGACGGACTTCCAATTGACGCTGATCTTGTTCAAATTGCGCCACGGCGTCCTCTTGCCGGGCTTGTTCCTTGGCGGTGTGGTTCCGCTCCTCTTCCAAGAGACCGATCTTGCTCTGCAAGCCTGCGATCTCCCGCCTGAATTTGTCCCGCTCCTTTTCCTGTTGCGCCTGTTCTCGTGCCAGCCGTTTCAAATCGGAACGTAGCTGATCAGTCTCTTTCTCGCGGTCTTCCAACTTGGCACGTGCCTCGGCGAGCTGGTCTTGAGCTTGCGTTTGTTTGAGGACTCTGCTTTGGAGCTCCTCTTCATTTTGAGAGAGCTGACCAAGAAGTGCCTCGTAGCGGCGGCGTTCGTCGGAGAGTTCCTTCCGTTGCTGCGAGATTTCCCGTTCGTGCTCGTTCAAACGGTCGGCTTGTTTCTGGTTTTGAGTCTTGAGATCTTCCTCTCGTTGGAGGAGGTCACGCCGCTGTGTCTCGATCTCACGTTGGGATTGTTCCAGCGCATCGAGTCGAGCTTGCTGCGCGGCACTACGGTCGCCTATGAGGCGTAACTTTGATAGTTCCTTCAGTTTCTGTGATAGCTGTTCTTCCAGTTCGTGGGACTGGCTGGCCAAGGTCTGGCGCTGTTCCTCGAGCGCACGCCTCGAATGCTCGAGATGCCGTCTCTGCTCTCTGATGGAGCGCTCACGGTTGGATACGGCATCTTGCTTCTCCGTGAGTGTGGCGTCGAGCCGGGCGAGTTCCTCAGATTCCTTGGCCACTTGCGCACGGTGCGCTTCCAGGGCCGTCTTCTCCTCGGCCAAGATGCGGCGAGACGACTCCACCTCTTTCCGCTCGGCCTCGATGCGGGCCGCATTCTCCGCAAGGTCGGATTCGCGCTGGTGATGTTCTTTGGAGAGGGATGCGCTCTGGGTCTCGAGGACGGCTTCCTGCTTCTCCATGGCGGCCTGCTGATCCTTGATGGAGTTTTCCCGCTCCTGAAGGCCTTCCACACGCACTTGCAGGTCCGCCTGACGCTGGTCAAGGGCCTCCCGGCGGGCTTCCAGTTCTTCGCTAGCCTGCGCTTTTTCACGTTGGAAGTCGTCCTGAAGATTGGCCAGCCGGGTGCTGAGTTCCTTCTGTCTGGCCTTCTCATTGCCGAGACGGTCGCTTTCGTCCTTGAGCCGGGCACTCTCGCTCTGCAAGCGGTCGCGCTCGAGGGCAATCTCCTGATGAAGCCGGGAGCGTTCGGCTTCGAGTTCGTTGAAGCTCTTCTCCAGTTTGGATTGGAGTTCTGCTAGACGCTTTTCCTCCATCCTACGTTCCAGGGCCTGTTGCAGCTCCGCGATCTCGGCTTCCTTGGCGGCGATGGCATCTTCAGTGCCGTGAATCTGTGGATCCGGATCACCAAGCTCCGAGCCGGGCCCGTGCGGCGCTCTGGCAAATCCAGTGGAGGAGGAGGTCGAGGTGCCGCTGGTCGTTCTGGTAGTGGAAGAGAGGGGAGGCTGTTCAGCGTCCGTCTTGTCCAGCCCGATCCCTTCGGCCTCGGCCAGACACGACAGTATCTCGCGGCAGTTTCCAGGTTGGACGGAGCCCTCGATGTACTGGCGCAGCACTCGATTGCCCTCTTCTTCCAGACTCACCAGAGGACGATAGCTCGCGGCGGTGGTGCGGCCGCCGGGTCGGCCTCCCAGCATTTGGTAGAGCGTTGCGGCAAAGCTCGTGATGAACGGATTCGTCGTGCCGGAATGGGGTGACTGGGTGAAGGGAAGGGGATCGAGCTTGAGTTCAAAGGCGTCCCAACTCTTGAGCGGGCGGTGAAGCCAATCGTCGCCGTCCGGGGCGCTTGGCGCATCAATGAGAAGGTCACTGATGGTAAAGGGGAACACCGGAAGTCGATTGGCCAGGAGGTAATCGAGTCCTTTGGCCAGACTGCCGAGGATGGTGAGGACATCAATCGGCGTCAATGGGTGCGCACGAAGCAAATTGAGCAGGGCCGCTCCGCGAACCCATTCCTCGACGAAGACCGTGCCCACGCGATCGTGAAAGAGATCGAAAACCGTGACGAGCCCGGTTCGTCGAATGGTACGGGTGGATTCGAGCGTTTGGATGAGGCTCTCCCACTGGCGGCCCGCGAGGTCGATGGATCGCGAGAGGATCTTGAGGGCGACGGGGGACTGGCTGGTGAGGTCGATCGCCTTGTAAAAGGTATGGGTCGCGGTCCGGGCCACCTCCTCGACGACTTGATACCGCTCCGTTAGCACATCGCCCGGGACCGGGATGAGATGGGTGCGAGTCTCTACCATGGGTCTGAGGAGATGGTATCACGCGGTGGTCGGCGGCGCACTGTCAATTCCGGGCTTTTCGGAGACGGCATTTCACGCTTTGCTATGGTGGTATGGCGGCGTTGAATGCACTATCGGCCGAGGATGCCAAGCGCGTCCGTGAGTTCCTTCTCGCCTCGGCCTACGACGAGGCAACCGTCCAGGAGATCGCTCCCACGGGCATCCCGCCATCTCTCCGGGAATGCGATCTCGAGAACTACGGGGACCGGCTTGGGGCCTGGTCTTCCTTTCACTGTCTTGCAAAGTGGTTCTTTCTTGGTCACCCGGTGGAGCGAAGTGCTTGCCGCGAGGTCGTTCCCGATTGGTTTGTCGATCTCTGCGAGATCCATGGATTGCTCGAGTGCGAGGGGGAATGGGTCAGTCCGCAGGTTCTCCTGACGCCTTGTGAGAGTGTATGGATCGCATCGGATCTCCATCAGCACCGGCGATCCGGGGACGTCTCCGAACATATCCTCCCGCTCAACTTGCCGGCGCGTTACTTGTGCCATTTTCTCATCCGGCGACCAGCGGGCGCTGGTTTGGATCTCTGCAGTGGGAACGGCTTGCATGCCATGATGCTCAGTGGGTTTTGCCAGCAGGTGACAACGGCGGATTTGAGTCCTCGGTCGGAGATGTTCTGTCAGTTCAATGCGGCGCTCAATGGTTACGGGCGTTTGACCAGCCACACGGGGGATCGATTTGAGCCTCTCAAGGGGCAGACCTTCGATGTCATCGTCTGTAACCCTCCGTTTGTCATCACGCCGGAAGGCGAGGAGAAGTTTCACGCCAATACCATGAACCTGGATGGCTTCTGCCGTGAGCTGATCCGCGCCGTGCCGGCGCATCTCAATGAAGGGGGGATCTGTCAGATGGTGTGCGAATGGGTCGAGCTGCCCGGCCAGAGCTGGGAGGAGCGCTTGGAGGAATGGTGGGACGGCTTCGACGGCGATGTCTGGATCATTCGGGCCAACACCCAGTTTCCGGAGAGTTACGTTCGCACGCGGTCGCTCGATGCCGAGTTGACGCCCGATGAACAGCGTGCCCGCAGGCAAGCATGGTCGGCCTATCTCGAGGGACGTCAGGTGAGAGCGATTCACGGAGGCATCATCACCATGCGCAGGCGTGAAAGAGGACCCTATTGGCGTCGCATCGATGCCTTGGAGGTATCGGTCGACCGGGCGATTGGTGAGGAAATGGCCGCCTTGATGACGGCCGAAGATTTTCTCCTAGCACATGGGCCGGACGAAGAAGGACTTCTGGACTGGTGTCCCCGGGTTTCGCCGTCGGTTCTCCTCGATCAACGGTCCTCCTGGTCGGGCGGACAATGGGAGACGGAGTCTTCGGTCCTGAGCACGCGTCACGGTCTCACCGGAAAACTTCAGGTGGATCCTTCGATCCTGGAATTTCTAACGCATTGTCGAGGGGAAACACCGTTGCGGGAGTTGTTCGCCGGGCTGGCGTCACGCGTTGGCGTTTCGCCTGATGCCATGCGTGACGAGTTCACCCAGATGGTTCGCCAGTTGGTGAAGCGAGGCTATTTGAGTCCCTAGTTTCGTCGAGACGAGACACCTGATGACAGGGAAGGCGGTTAGTTAGCTGCTGGCGGGCTCGTCACCACGGTCCCCCAGTGAACGCTTGCTGGGATAGGACAAGGCCTGTCGCAAATGTTGCAGCTCACTATCGATCTCGCTCGGATCGTTCACCGTGTGACCGATCTCTTCTCGCAACAGAAGCTTGTAGCGTTTGCGCATGCGAAAGATGTGGGATTTGACGGTGCCCTCGGGAAGGGTCAATTGCTCGGCCACTTCGGAGTAGCTCGCACCTGCGCCATCTCCTAACAAAAATCCGGAGAGCGCCTCGATGAGGTGGCCCTTACCTGCCCTTTCGTATTCAAGGGTGAGGGCCGACTTCACGCGGTTGAGAATATGGAGGGCCCATTCCTTCTCGAAAACCTTCTCCGGACTTCGGTCATCGGAGGGTTCGGGAGCGTGGAAGGGTTCTTCCGGTGCGGCATCGATGGACAGGGCCTGTTTGCCGTAGTTGCGTTTCGCGGCGTTGGCTTTGTGCCACTCGTTGGCGATATGGCGTTTGAAGGCGACGAGCAAGAAGGAGCGGAGCCGGCCCTTGGCGGGAGAGGTGGAGCCGAAGAGATCGCGGGAAATGACCTGGGAGAGGAAGCCTTGGGTGAGGTCTTCGGCATCTTCCTGGCTGTTTCCCAGGCTCTGAGCGAAGCGGAGGAGTGGCTCGCGATAGGCCGTGCAGAGTTCGTTCAGGGCTTCGAGCCGTTCGATATCGGACTCGGGACCCTGGGCGGAGCGTACGACGGACCAGCGGGTCTGGGGAAAGAACCCCCGAGGTTTGCCAGGAGAGGGAGTGTCCGATGGAGGCATGATGGATGGATGAGATCTCGGGCTGGTAAGTGCTGATCGTAGGGCGGGGAGGAGGCCGGGAGCAAGCCATCCTTCGCCGTTGAGGTAACGTCACCTGCGGGGTGATTCCTGATCAGGGCAAGCGAAACGAGGTGACGAGTGTCTCCATGTGTGCGAACTGTCGTCCTCATGAAGACGGAGAACGCCATTGATTCCCGGCCGCTGACCTCGCTGACGCGATCGGAGGTGGCTGCCGCCTTGGCGTCGATGGGAGAGAGGTCTTTCCGGACGGATCAGATCTTGCAGTGGGTCTACGAAAAGCGCGTGGACAGTTTTGGGGAGATGACCAACCTCAGCGCCTCCCTGCGCGAATCGCTGACGAAGGCCTTCACTTTGGGAGGGCTCGAATTGGTTAGGCGACAGGGGGCGCATGATACGACTCAGAAGTTCCTCTTCCGGCTGAGCGATGGGCGATTCATCGAATGCGTCCTCATTCCGGCTTCGCTCTCCTTTGACGGCTCGCGCTCCGACCGGCACACGCTCTGTGTATCCAGTCAGGTGGGGTGTGCTTACGATTGCAAGTTTTGCGCTAGTGGATTGGCGGGCTTCACGCGCAATCTCACGAGTGGTGAGATCGTGGAGCAAGTCATGCAAACGGAGGCGGTCACCGGCGTGCAGGTGAACAATATCGTTTTCATGGGAATGGGAGAACCGTTGGCGAACCTAACGAATCTCTTGAAGGGCATCGAAGTGATCAATGCGCATTGGGGGTTGGGGATTGGAGCGCGTCACCTCACGGTCTCGACGAGTGGATTGGCGCCGCAGATCAAGAAGTTGGCGGAGCAACCGCTGCAGATCCGTTTGGCCATCTCTCTCCATGGGGCCACGGATGCCGTTCGCGACC
>JANQJH010000468.1 GCA_028281705.1 Verrucomicrobiales bacterium | reverse complement strand
AAGTGCTCCATGAGGTGCGCTACGATGACGAGCCGCCCTGGCCCGAGGAAGCGGATGGCGATGGTGTCTCTCTAGCACGTATCGATGGCTCGCGGACCGGCGCCCTTGAAGATGAAGCCGCCCAGTGGGAAGCGAGTGCAGTTCCGGGAGGGACACCCGGTGATGGTGAAGATTCGGTGGCGCCGAAGGCTGAGGAACCTGGCTTGGAGATTCTCTCGATCCATCGTCTAACTGAAGAGGAAGGCTTGATCGTTCGCTGGTCGACCATTCCCGGAGAACAATACCGTCTGGAGTATAGCGAGTCCTTGGAAGGGGAGGATTGGGAACCTGTGAGTGATTCTGTGGTGGCGGAGGGAGACTCCCTTTCCGAAACGGACTCCGAGCCGCGGCGTGTGGGGCAGGAGCATGGGTTCTATCGTGTCTCGCGTGTGGAGTGACATGGGGGTATTGCGATTGTATTGATTTCCGGACGATTTGCCGTGGCGGGCCATGCACCATGGAAGGTGATGCCTTCGAATTACCGAGGGACTGAAGTCCCTCCCACATTCTGAGAAAGTGGCAGGGACTTTAGTCCCTTCGTTTTCTCCTGGCCTAGCCCAAGCGTTTCTTGAGGCCTTCAATCTGGGTCTCGCTCAAGACCCTCCAGCGGCCGGGGGCGAGGTCACCGAGATCGAGGTGGCCCACGCGGAGGCGGATGAGGCGGCGGACGGGGCAGCCCATGGTGGCGAACATCTGGCGGATTTGGCGTCGCAGGCCCTGCTTGAGAACGACCTTGGCCTGCCGCCGGGTGATGAATTTGACGGACTCCATCTTGGCGTGGCCCTCGGGGAGGGGGAAGCCGGTGAGAAGCTGGTTCTTCTTCTCACGGAGGAAGGGCTTGTCGAGGAAGACGAGGTATTCCTTCTCCAGCCCGTGGCGGGGATGCGAGATGCGCTGGGCGAGGTCGCCATCGTTTGTCAGGAGGAGGAGCCCTTCGCTCTCGCGATCGAGCCGGCCGACATAGCGGAGGTGCTTCCATTCCGCCGGCAGGAGATCGTAGATGGTCTTGCGACCGCCCTCGTCCACCGTGGAGGTGGTAAAACCAGGGGGCTTGTGGAGCATGACGACAAGGGTCTTGCTCGGGGAGAGGCGGCGATCGTCACAGGTGACGACGTCTTGATCACCCACGCGGGCGCCGAGCGAGAGACAGACCTCGCCATTGATGGTGATGCGGCCCTCTTGGATGAGGGATTCACAGGAGCGCCGGGATCCCAAACCGCAGCTCGCCAGGTAGCGGTTGAGCCTCATGGGGCGGCGTGATGGGTCGATTCAGCCAGCCAGAAGGGACTGGGCGTGGAGACGGCGACCCGACCCACTAAGCGTCTGGCTGCGTCTTGGGCAGGCCGACGGGACTTTTGCCCTCCTGCCACTGGCCCCGCTTTTTGAGCAATTCGATGCGCTCAAAACGTTTCAAGACGCTGCGTTTGGCGCCAACGGTGGAGGATGATTTGAGACTGCGGTGCTGGGACATGAAAGGGAAATGGTGTTGCTTGGAGCGCGGAGGTTATTCACCGTGCCGCTCTTTGCAAGCGAGGAAGCGTCATTTCGGCGGGTTCTGCTCCCAGTAATCGGCAATTTGGCGTTCCAAACGTTCGATTTTGGGTTTGAGCATCCGGATATCACGGGCCAGCGACCGCTCTTGGATGGCCGATATCTCGCGTCGCCCCAGTTTTTGTCTCATGGCCTCCATCTCGGCGTTCAGCCCGGCCAATTCGTTCTCCCGAATCTCGACGAAACGCGGTTTCTTTTTCGCCGGCCGTTGATCGGCACGTAGAGCATTCAGATTGATGGGGAGAGGCGCCAAGAAGGCCCGGTCTTTCGCGGAGAGATCCTCGAGGAGATAATCGTAGCGTTTCCCGTCGGATTTCCGTAGAAAAGAAACGTGATCCGGGCCGCGGCCGAGGATGCTGACATCGATGTGACGCCCCTTGGAGTCGTGGAGGAGGCGGTCAACGGGGTAGGATGATTTCGGTCCCACGTCTGCCAAGGGATCCTTGCAGGAGGTCAGGAAAAGAAGGGCCAAGATCACCCAGAGCATGCGATGTCTTGTCATGTCTATGTAAATACATCCATTGGCGGTTTGAGGCAATCGATAAAAATGCTGCATTGCCCTCGGGGAGATTGTCGGGTGAGGTGCAGGGATGACGAAGCCACTCTATGGAGCGATTGAAGCCGGCGGGACGAAGTTCGTCTGCGGCGTGGGATCCGGCCCGGAGGCCGTCATTGAGCGGACGACGATCGAGACGACGACACCCCGGGCGACCTTGGCCGGGACGGTGGCTTTTTTTCGGGAGGCCGTGGAGAGACACGGAGAACTGGCGGCACTGGGGATCGCTTCCTTTGGCCCGATCGACTGCCGGCCGTCGTCGTCTTCCTATGGGAGGATCACGTCCACGCCCAAGGAGGGATGGCGGGAGACCGACTTCGTGGGCATCATGCGGGAGGCGCTGTCGATCCCCATCGGGTTTGACACGGATGTGAACGCCGCCGCCTTGGCGGAATGGCGCTGGGGCTGTGCTCGGGGACGGTCGAACTGCCTCTATGTCACCGTGGGGACGGGGATTGGAGGTGGGTTTGTCGTGAACGGCGAGACCTTGAAAGGCCTTCTCCATCCCGAGATGGGACATGTGCGGGTGACGCGGGAGCAGGGCGACGAGTTTGGGGGAAATTGTCCCTTTCACGGGAGCGCCTGTCTCGAAGGCATGGCTGCGGGCCCGGCGATCGAGAAGCGATGGGGCGCTGCCGCGCACACGCTCCCTCCGGCGCATCAGGCCTGGGCGTGGGAGGCCGGTTACCTGGCGCAGGCGATCGTGAATTGGGTGGTCACGCTTTCGCCGGAAGCCATCGTGCTCGGTGGCGGAGTGATGCAGCAGGGCCACTTGTTTGGACCCATCCGGTCCCGGGTTCGACTCCTGCTCAACGACTACATCCAGGCGCCGGAGATCCTCGAGGAATCGGCGAGCTACATCCAGGCGCCGGGATTGGGCACGCAATCCGGGCTCCTCGGAGCCCTGGCTTTGGCGATGGACGCGCGGAAGTAATGTAACTACAATGTCTTTGCTTGTTTAGCGGGGCGTTCTTGGTTTATTCACCGGTTTCGTATGGCTGATTCCTCTCCCGCTGAAGTACCAACCGCAACACCGCCCACGGCTTCTTCCAAGAAGCGCTACGGATGGGGCTTTCGAATTGCCGCCATGGTGGCGGGATTGTTGCCCTTGGTCATCCTCGAGGGCGTGCTCCGGGTGGGCGACTGGGGAATGCCGGATCCGGCGGAGGATCCCTTTGTCGGCTTTACCAACGTGCAGCCTCTCTTTGCTCTGAACGAGGACAAGACCGCCTACACCATCGCGCCAGCGCGACGTGACTGGTTTTATCCGGTGGAGTTCTCCGCGGAGAAATCTCCCGAAACCGTCCGAATCTTCTGCATCGGAGGATCCACCGTGGCTGGCCGTCCCTACACGGTGGAGACGGCCTTTAGCACCTGGCTACGTCTCTTTCTCGAGCAACTGGATCCGGAAACCAACTGGGAAGTGGTCAATTGCGGCGGCGTCTCCTACGCCAGCTACCGTCTGGTGCCCATCGTGGAGGAGGTGGTGGACCACTACGAACCCGATCTGCTCATCCTCTATACCGGCCACAACGAGTTTCTCGAGGATCGGACCTACGAGCATATCAAGAATCTCCCTGCGGCGGTGACCAAGCCTTACGAATTGGCGTCGAAGCTCCGGATGTTCAACCTCATGCGGCGGGCCTACTACCAGATGGCGGGAAAGAGTTCATCCTCCGTCATGGAGGCGCGCGCCATCATGCCGGAAGAGGTCGACGCGTTGCTCGAGCACAAGGGTGGGATGGAGCATTACTACCGCGACGAGGATTGGCACCGGGGGGTCATCGATCATTTCGAGTTTAATCTCGATCGTATGTGCGCCAAGGCGACGGAGGGTGGCGTGCCCTTGATCGTGATGAATCCGTCATCTAATCTCCGCGATACGCCGCCCTTCAAATCGGAGCACCGCGGTGATCTCACAGAGAGCGAACGCCAAGAGGTGGAAGAGCTGTTGAACCGAGCGGGGAAGGCCTTTGCCCAGACGCAGACGGAGCGAGCCCTCCTGCTGTATGAGGAGGCGATCGGAATCGATCCTCTCTACGCGGACGCGCACTTTCAATATGCCAAGCTGCACGATCTGTTGAATCAGATGGGGCCAGCCGGGGACGCCTATGTGAGGGCGAAGGATCTCGATGTGTGTCCCTTGCGGATGTTAGAGCCGATGCATGACATTCTCAAAGAGGTCGTGGGCCGCCACGGCGTGGTTTGGCTGGATGCGCGACTGGAAGTGAAGAAGATTGCGATGGCGTCGGGCATTCCGGGCAATGACGAGTTCCTCGATCACGTGCATCCGAACATCGGGGGACATCAGTTCTTCGCCAAACTGCTCGTGGAGAAAATGGCAGACCTGGGGTACGTTGCGGCCGAGCCCGGTTGGCATCTGAGGGTGGGACGCGCAGTGATGGGACCGCACTTAAGTTCCCTGCCCCCGGACTATCGCGCCGAGGGTGAGATTCGACTGGAGAACCTGAAGCATTGGGCCCGCGGCCGTTCGGAAGCGGAGCCGGCGGTGGAGTCGAAGCGGAAGAAGAAAGCCGCGGAATGAGGAACTCAATGCCCGAGGATCCACATGGCGAGACCGAAGTAAATGAGGAGCCCGGTGGCGTCGACCACCGTGGTGATGGCGGGTGAGGCCACGACAGCGGGGTCTTGTTTGAGGGATTTGGCGAGAATGGGGAGGGCCGCTCCGAGCACGGTGGACGTCGCCACTTGAGCGGTGAGAGCGCCTGCGGCGATGAGAGCTAGCTGGAACGTTGTCAGGGAGGGATCGGCATCGATCCCGATCAAGGCCACGACCACGGGCGTGATCAGGGCGACACAGAGTCCGAGTGAGATTCCGATGAGAAGGCCGATGCGGAGTTCCTTCCACACGGCGTGGAGGAATTCCCGGGGAGTGAACTCACCGAGGGACATCGAGCGGATCACCGTCGTGGCCGCCTGCGCACCCGTGTTGCCGCCGGCGGCGACGACCATGGGCATGTACAAGGCGAGCATGAAATGTTCGTTGATCACATTCTCGAAGGAAATGATGACGTAACCGGAAATGATGGCGAGCAAGGCCAGGCCCAGCACCCAGACGACGCGTCGTCGCAGGTGGGAGAGGACGGGAGTCTCCAGGTAGTCGGTTTCCTCTTGAGGCCCCGCGATCCCTGACTGTTTCTCCAAGTCTTCCGTCGACTCTTCCTGGAGAATCTCCATGGCGTCGTCATGCGTGATGACACCGAGGAGCCGATTGTCGCTGTCGACGACTGGAAGGGTCATCATGTCATACTTCAACATCATGTTGGCCGCTTCCTCCTGGTCGGCATCGGCGTGGACCACCACGAGTTCGGGTTGCATGACCTCGGAGATTTTCTGCGCGTGGGCGTTGAAGGTGAGATCGCGCAGACGGACCTTACCGACGATGCGCTGTTGATCGTCGAGGACGTAGATGCGGGAGAGAATTTCGGTTTCCTCCTTCTGTTCCGCCAGGGCGGCGATGGCCTCATCCAGCGTCATGTCTGCCCGAATGGCAGCGTAGGCCTTCGTCATGCGGCCGCCGGCGGCCTCTTCGGGATAGCGCAGGAGCTCCTCCGCCGTCTCCTTGGTATCCTCGTCCAGGAGGTTGATGTAGCGATCCCGATCCTCCTCAGGGACGTCTTGGAGAAAGTCCGCCAGTTCATCGTCCCACATCTCCTCGAGGGCCTCGGCCTGGTCGGATTGAGGATAGTGTTGGAGAATGACCTCCACCAGGGGCGCCGGCAGATGAGGCAACATTTCTTCGAAATCGTCACTCGTGAGCTTGGTCAGCAGCCGGGTTTGTTGACCGGGTCCGAGTTCCTCGAAGGCTTCGGCCGCATCCTGCGGGGGCATGAGCTCAAGCAGTTCACGAAGGGCATCGGATTCACCGTCGGGGGCGAGATTCCAGAAGCGTTCTTTGAGTCCTTCGGTGGCGGATTCCTTCATGGGCGATGACGGGTGGCGGCGAGCTGGGAAAACCTATCCAAGGGTGGCCAAAGTAAACCGCGAAATGGACTGATGCGGAACGAAGCTTTTCTTGAGTCCCGGCTTTCTTGCTGTAGGTAGACGGCCCTATGCGTTGCAAAGCTTTTCAAGGACTCGTCCCGCACCCCGATCATGTCGATGGCGTCGCCACCGTCCCTTACGATGTGGTGAACACGGAGGAAGCCCGCGCTCTGGCGGATGGCCGGCCGCATGATCTTCTGCATGTGGATCGCGCGGAAATCGATCTTCCGGCGGACACGGACCCCTACAGTGAGGTGGTCTACGAGTCGGCGCGGCAACGGTTCCAAGCACTGCAAGAGGAGGGCGTACTTCAGCGTGAGTCTGCACCCTGTGTCTACATCTACGAGCAGATCATGGGTGGGCATCGGCAGACGGGGATCGCTCTGGCCTGTCACATCGATGACTACGGAGACAACATCATCCGGAAGCACGAGAAGACACGGCCGGTGAAGGAGGACGACCGCACGCGTCTCGTCGACACCCTTTCCGCGCACACGGGCCCCATCTTTTTGACCTACAAGGATCGCTCTGGCATTGATGCACTCGTGGCCCGGGTCCAGGAGGGCGCGCCGGACTATGACATCACGGATGAGCGCGATGTGCGGCATCGCGTGTGGCGGGTGACGGATTGCGATGCCTTGTTAGGAGAGTTTGCCGAGATTCCCTTGAGCTATGTGGCGGACGGGCATCACCGGAGCGCCAGCGCCTGGCGGGTGGGCTCGGAGCGGCGGAGCAAGAATGCGGGGCACACGGGGGACGAATCGTACAACTGGTTTCTCGGCGTGCTCTTTCCCGCCAGCCAGTTGAAGATTCTGGGTTACAACCGGGTGGTGAAAGATCTCTCGGGGCTGAGTAGCGAGGGCTTTCTCGATGCGCTGGGCAAGGTGGCCAAGGTGGAGGCCACGGGCCAGAAGGATCCCGAGAAGGCGGGAGAGACTTGTGTCTATGTGGGCGGCCAATGGTACACTGTCAGCTGGCCGCCGAACGAGGCCGAGAGCCCCATTGAAAAGCTCGATGTGAGCGTCTTGCAACAGAAGGTTCTGGATCCCATCCTGGGCATCAAGGACGTGCGCACCGATAGCCGGATCGATTTTGTCGGCGGGATCCGCGGCAGCGGTGAGCTGGAAAAACGGGTGGATTCGGGAGAGTGGGCCGTGGCTTTTTCCATGTATCCCGTGACGGTGGATCAACTGATGGAGATTGCAGACGCGGACGAGATCATGCCGCCGAAGAGTACGTGGTTTGAGCCCAAATTGAGATCGGGGCTCTTCATCTATACGATTGATTAGAGAAACGCATGGCAGGAGATCAACGGCATCGCGCGCAGCTTGCGGCTGACATGAAACGGCTGGAGAAGCAGCTTCGGCGGCTTTGTCAGGACCGTCTGCGATCGGCTGATGCCAAGCGTCTGCGTGTACTCGATCTCGCTTGCGGGGAGTGTTTTGAGGCGGAGATGTTGCAGCGGGTGTTGCGACAGCTCGCAGAGGAGAACCATGGCAGAGAGCAGTCGCTCGACGTGGAGTTCGTCGGAGCGGATATCCGCGAGCGCGAGATCAGCCGGGCGGCGGAGCGCTGCGGGGCGGGGCGGCAGGGGGTGGACTATCGTTTTCTCGTTAAGGACGGTCAAAAGCTGAGCCAGGACGCCGATCTGGAGGAAGACTTCGACGTCGTCTTTGTACGGCACCAGAATTACTACCTGGGCGGCAAGGAGTGGCACGAACTCTTCGAACAGAGTTTGGACAAGCTCGCGCCCGAGGGGAAACTCGTCATCACGTCCTACTTTGATCACGAACACGAGTTGGCCAAGGGCGCGATTGAGAAAGTGGGTGGCGATTTGATCGAGGACATTGCGAACCGAGAGGCGCGGGCACTGGCGACGAAGGGCAAGCATGTCGACAAGCGTCTGGCCATGTTTCGGCGTCGTGAATGAGGGAGAGTGAAGGGATGCCGGCGTTGACGCGTGAAGATCTGGTGGAGGCCGGCTGGGGCGAGACGGCGCCGTTTGAAAAGCTGCTCGAGGAAGCGAAACGGTTGGAGGGCATGGGCAACACGGATCGGGCCTATATCCTGAAACGGCTCGATCGACTCCATCCCAAGCATGCACCGACAGAGGTCATGCGGAAGGAGCCTCTGTCATTTTCCGAAGCGGTGGAGGCGACGACGGCTGAGGAGGTGAAGAACCTCAAGGCGGCGCGGAGGACGATGCGCGAACTCATGGCCTGCCCTGTGGTGGAGGCGGGCGCACTCATGCCTGACACTTGTCCGGCAGGGAGTGCGGTGGCCTCGATCCCGGTGGGCGGCGCCGTGGCCGTGCGCAATGCCATCATCCCGGCGGCGCACGGTTCGGATATCTGCTGTTCGATGCAGGCAAGCGTTTTCGAACTGCCTGCCGAGGGCGATGTCTCTGTCAGTGGGCTCATGGATCAGCTGGCCTCGGTCACTCGATTTGGTCCCGGCGGGCGCCAGGAAGCAGATTGGGTAACGGATCCGGTGACGGACGAGCCCGTGTGGGAGAACCGTTTCCTCAGAGGGCTCAAGCGATACGCCCACATGCACTTGGCTGATCAGGGCGACGGCAATCATTTTGCCTTCCTCGGCACGGTGGAAGGGGGCGCTTCTTGGCTGGATCAATTGGCGGAGGCGGGCCACGGCGAGACTTTTTCCAAGCTCGAGGCGGGAAAACGTTATCATGTCCTGATCACGCATCACGGTTCCCGCGGTCTGGGCGCGCGTGTCTACCAGCGAGGCCACGAAGCGGCGGTGGCGCAGACCAAGCGGGTGGCAACTGGTGTTCCGGCGGCGGCGGCTTGGCTGACGTTCGATTCCGGAGAGGGTGCGTTGTACTGGGAAGCTCTGCAGTATCTTTCGCGATGGACGGCCGCCAATCACCGGGCGATCCATGACCGCTTTCTGGAGAGAATTGGAGCGGCGTCCCTCGTGAACTTTGGGAACGAACACAATTTCGTCTGGCGGCGGGGCGATCTCTTTCTCCATGGGAAGGGGGCGACGC
>JANQJH010000454.1 GCA_028281705.1 Verrucomicrobiales bacterium | reverse complement strand
GGCCCCGATGGCGAGTCCGAGGACCCCGCCGAGGCAGCCGGTGAGGAGCGCCTTCCCGAGAAAAACGCCGAGGATCTGGCGTGAACGCAGACCAATGGCACCCAGGATGGCGATCTCCTGCCGCCGTTGCCGCACGTTGGTCAGCGTCATCAGCCCCATGAGCAGCGCGCTGCCCACGGTGGTCAAGGGTACGAGGAGTGCGGCAAATCCCTCACGCTGCGCCCGCCGCTGCGCTCGACTCTGGCTCTCTCTCTCCAGGGATTCTTCCGCGGTCACCTTGGCTTGATCCCGTGCTTCCGCCCGCGCCAGAGCGGAGGCCCCGCGTTCGATGGCCTGGGTCCCAGGCAGGATGGAGGTGATCTCCTGGCGTATCTGGGTGATGCGATCCCCGGCACAGTGGCATTCCAAGGCCTGGATGGCATGAATCAGATTCTCCATGCCTAACATCTCCTGAGCTTCGCGGAGATTGATCCACACCGTGCTGTCGTCCACCGTCCCACGTTCACCATGCACCTTGATGATCTCAAACGGGCGCCCCATCAGCTCCACCTTTTCGCCGCCCTTCAGCTGCAGTTTTTCCCCGATCTGAAACCCGATGATCATGGATCCCTTGGGCACAGCGTCTAACAAGGGCTTCTTGGGATCGCGATGAGCCAGCGGCACTTCGCCTCGCGTGCCGTAGAGGACGATGGACAAGTCTTTCTCCGGCCAGGTGAGCTTTTTCGTCACCGTGGGCAGGAGATGATTCACCGTCACGATGTTGGAGTTGGCCAAGCGATCGACATAGTTCTCCGGCATCGACTTGGAAATCGTTCCCGTGAGATGCATTTCCTGAAGATCCTGATCTTCGGGCAAGATGACGACGTTGAAACCCAATCCCTTGGTGATCTTGCGCATGGCGTCCTCCAGAGCGTCGCCCGCGTCTTGGACGGCCTGCTGTTTCTCGGCCAGAGCCGCTTCCGTGGCCCGGGCGTCCGCCTTCAAGAGAACCAGGGCTCCCGAGAGACAGGCCGTGGCCACACCCACGGCGGCTGCGGCCAGAAGGGCATTGAGTTTGCGGTGACGCAGCTCCCGAATGACAAAATGCCAGATATTCATATCATACACTCTTCGTCGTGAAAAACGCGCTCCCCGCTGCCACCGCAATCAACATCAAAAACAACGCCCCCAGGGTCGTCCAGAGCATGCTCCGGCCCTCGTTCGCCGCTCCCGCTGCGGGAACACTGGCGGGCGCCGCCGCATCCGAACTCGACTCTGCAGGACCGGGACTCGACGCCGGTTCACCACCGAGCGAAGGCGAGGTCACGGCAGCCGCGAGCGGATTCTCGTTCGCCGCCGGCAGATCCGGCAGGATGCCGGCCAACTCCGGCAGCTCGCGATCCGTTTCCATGGTGGACTCCACCAAATCATCCCAATTCATCGCCATCAGGACATCGACCCCGGGATTGTCCTCCTTCACCTGGCACGAACACGAGCCGACCAGGTAGGCCGCCGCTGCCTCAATGGTGTCCGGGGCGATCCCCTTCCCCACCAGGCCATACAGTACTCGCCCACGGCCAAACACGGGAAACACCATCGGCCCCTCGGCATCGATCAAATCTTCTTCGGTGTCGAGTAGCATCCGGACGAGCATTTCATCCTCGGTATTCTCACGCGAAAGCCTCACGGCGGAGAAGGAAATCTTGAGTTCGTTCTCATCGATCGCGATCAATCCGGCATCGATGTCTTCCTGCTCGATGGTGGGAAGCTCCAAAGTGGATTCCAGGCGTTCGAGCTCCCTGGAGAGCAGATCCCAGGCAGCATCGTCCCGGCTCTGGTCCCCCTCTTCCAACAGCACCCAAACCGTCGTCTCTCCCGCCACTAATTGGTCGGCGATCCCTTTTCGTAGCGAGGATCCGACAATCTCCTGAGCGAGTTTTTCCTCCAGAGGCCCCGCAGCGAGTTCGACCGCCACCGGGTGCGCCGGGGGATAGGTGACGTAGAGCCAGGGAAGCTCCTCCGTCTCCTGCTCCGCCCATATCTCCAATCGCGCCGGATCCTTCTCGGTCTCGAGATCGACCACGGAAACCTTGAGGTTGGCATGGGACGTCGCCAGTAGCCGGACGGCATTTCTCTGAGCGGGATCGAGCCCGCCCCGGTGGAAAACAGTGGCCTCAAAGGTGTCCGGGGCCCAGCGTTCGAGGGCGTAGCGAAAGACGGGGACGGAACAACCCATCACCCAAGCGGCGGAAGTGGCCACGAAGATGAGACTGAGGAGCGGAACTCTCAGAGCAGTCGGGTGCATCGGGCCCACCATATCTCGCCTCCGGGATCTGCCAAGACTGTTTCGAGGTCACATTGGCGTCACCCCCGGCAGGTTCCCTGCAGACACCGCCTGGATCGGCGCGATGCCGTGTGAAACTCGCCGTAGAAAACACTTCTACAAGATGAACGCGGCTCCCCATTGGATTCTTGCCTCACGATCGCCGGATGCCTATTCTCCCGGTCGTGATCGAGCGCGAACAGAAGAACAAGGACGGCGCCGTCGAAGCCGCCACCGAGGCCTTCCGCAAATCCTGGTGCGACGGCCCTCCATTCGCCTACCACTGGGGTCTCGAAAAGGCCCGCGCACACTTGAAAGCCCTCAAGGCACCGGAGCCCGATCTCCCGCCCTTCGATGCCTCCAAGCGCGAGCCCATGCCCGAAGTCGAAATCGATCCCCCCAACGGATTCTCCGCGACCCGGGCGGAGGATTGATGACGGCGCCCAAGACCTTCGGCAGCACCTGGAGCAAGCCATTCGCCATTGCCAAGGTCACCCCAACTTCGATGACACATTAGGCTTGCGTCACCGCACCTCCCTGAGGGGTCGTGTCCGAATGAAGACACTATCAAATATAGAGACACCTCGATTCCAACGAGAAGATGGAACGGCGACTCGGCATTCCTATCTTTTTTCGAAAACGGGAGTCTGTGTCCCGTCGAGAGGAACGGCGAAGACAAGATTGCTCCCCGAGAAGTACGCCTTTTTTCCTCCACTGTATACAAACTGATACCGGTCCCCTGTTGTAACGACATCGGTGACCTTTTGCAGTGTCAGCCTATAGTTCCCGCCCACAGCCTTAACGAGAATTTCGTAGTCAGCAGGAGCATCTTTAATATAGGCTCGAGTAGCTGGCCGCGATTCCTGCGAGTGGGATAGAAAAGAAAACCCGCAAATGAGAGAGACAATGAGACTTCCAGCGATAAGAGATCGTTTCATGCGGTATTAGATCCGAGCGCCGTCTCGAAGTCAATGGATCTCATGGCGCCCGTCTCTGAGTTCTGAATCTTTCATTGCGCGTCACCCCGTCCCTGCTGCGCGGAACTTCAATGCGGTACTGTCCCGGATCTTACCGCCCTGGACACTCTATTGACACCACGACTGATCGGAGGTATGAAGAGGGTTGTTTGATAGTGTGTTCATGAAGGTGAAGTCGACTAAATTCGCCACGAAGGGAATCCTTGCGAGGGATCACTGTGAGTGCGTTTATTAGGACTTTGAAGATTGGGTGCCTGGTCTCGCTCATCTTGGGGCTCGGGGAGACGCGTGCCGATTTGGCTAAGCAGCTGCGCCATTATTGGCCGATGGATGGCAGTGCCGCCGATCTCATCGGGCGAGGTCACGGCTTGCCCAAGGCTTCCCTTGCCACGGAGGAAGGGGTGGTCGGAACGGCCATCACCATGGATGGGAACCTCACCTGCATCGAGGTCGCGGGAAGTGATGAGAACGCATTCAATCGTTTCCAGATGGCGGCCTCATTTTGGGTCAAGGTCTCGGGGATGCCGGGAACCGTGTTTTACACCGGTCCATTGGCATGGGGAGTCTTTCTCGAGCCCCCGGGATTCATCCTTGGTTCTGGACACGTGGAGCCGGAGACTCTTGCACTGACTCAGGACGAGCTTCAATCGTGGCATCATGTGGTCGTCACCGGTTCGGACATTGAAACCGGCGACCTGCCCGGATTGTATGTGGACGGAAAAAAGCTAGAGACAACGCCAGGCAAACAAGGCTTTTACTTTGAACAGAACAAGATTGGGACGGATGGCGTTGGAAAGCTCTATATTGGCGGAAAACCTGGCTTCACGCCGCTTTTGCGCGGCGCCTTGGACGAGATTGCTATTTGGCATCGGAATCTAACGGAAGCAGAGGTCATGGACCTGTACCTTGCAGGCAGTAATGGTGTTCCCCTCTACACCTTGCTTCCAGATGACGACAAGGATGGCGTCCCCGATCGTTGGGAAGATTCAATCGGCTTGGTGGTGGGCGTGCCTGATGCGGCCCTGGATCAGGACAATGATGGTCTTCAGAGTATCGACGAGTTCTTGCGCGCTTCCGATCCCCTTCAGAGCGACAGCGATTTTGACGGCATCCTGGACGATGCCGAAACGGGTTCTGGAACTTGGCTGAGTTCCTCGGACACGGGAACCCTGCCATTCCGTCTGGATTCGGATGCTGACGGTTTGATCGATGTGATGGAAGACCCGTCTCAAGAACGCGGGACGGACCCTAACATTTGGGATACAGACAACGACGGGTTTGGAGACGGTGACGAGAAAGCGCATGGATCGGATCCAACGGACCCGGCATCAGTTCCCGACATCGGCCGGGGACTGGTGGCCTATTGGGCGTTCGACGATGATCTCGAGGATCTCATCGGACCTTTTAGCGGCGAGATGGTACCCGAGTCTGCGGTCGACCGTTATGCCGACGGAATGATACGCGGGGCCCTTTCGTTGGACGGTGATCCCTATGTCAATGTCGTGGCCGATCCCTCCGAATTTGGATTTCTCGGGCAGTCGTTTTCCGTCACGTTGTGGGCCAAGCTGGATTCCTGGTTACCATGGAATACGATCATCTCCCAAGGAGCGGGACGCAGGTGGCAGTTGACGACGATCCACAACCACGACCCTTTCCGAACAGGCTGGGATTTTTATGTGCCTCGAGGCACCAATGACGCCGGCCAGCTCGTCACGGGGCAGCAACTCTCGAAAGTATTTCATTGGGATGTGACTGATCGAAACTGGCATCACATCGCCGCGGTGTTTCGGTCGAATAAAGGGAGCTACGGAAACGATTCGAGCGGGAACGCACCCACCCTCTACATCGACTCCAATCGCATCGACCTTTCGCGCTTTACGTCAGGGCTCGTGCACTCAGAATTGCAGGCGGGCTTGGAGGGCGTGGGACTCAGCATCGGGGGATTCCCTGGAGATCAAGGGGCTTTTCGATGGATCGGCAGCCTCGATGAACTCGCGATCTGGAGAAGAGCGATCAGTTCATCAGAGGTCAAATCGATTTACAATGGCGCCTTGCGGGAGAGGAAGAGCTTGGGAGATCTCATTTCTCCCGACTCGGATGGGGACCGGATGCCCGATTGGTGGGAGGTCAAGTTTCAGCTCGATCCCTCGACTCCCAATGACGAAGAGGATCTCGACCTTGATGGCCTAACAAACTTTGGTGAGTATCAGCGATTTACGGATCCGACCCTGGAGGATACCGATGGTGATGGTTATTCCGATCTCGTGGAGACCGATACCGGTGTCTGGAGTGACATCGAGAACACGGGCACCAACCCGCTCGATACTGACAGTGACGGAGACGGCTTACCCGACGGCCTGGAGAACCCGTCCGCCTCTGATTCATCCAATCACCGTTTCTCGATCTCCGACCCCAATCGGATCGACACCGATGACGACGGTTTTACCGACGGTATCGAAAGTCGCTATGGCACGAGTTCCCAGAGTTCCGCTTCTGTCCCCGATTTAAGTGATGGACTCCTTGCCTACTGGCCATTCGACCACGATTTGAATGACCACGAGCACGCCTATCACGGCGATACCGACAGTCAGCCAGAGTTCGTCAGAGCAAGATTCGGGCAAGGCATCCGTTTGAATGGAGTCGATCAGTTTGTCACCATCACCGGAGGAAGAGAGGACGACTTTGACTTCGTTGGTGAAAGTTTCACCGTCTCGCTTTGGTATCGGGTGAATCCGAATCGAAGTGACTGTGACGAAGGCGACAACTGTTGGGTCGAGGCGCCCTTGGTGGCCAAGGGACTTCCCGGGGAAAGCTGGCAGATTCTCGACCGACGTGGCGAGCTTCTGTTCAACAATCTTCAATTCAATGCAAAGACAGACCCTGGCGACAACGTATTTCATCATACCGTCGCCGTTTCCGATCGGGTGCGGGACGAGGTTCGCCTCTACCATGATGGCGCCTTGGCGACTGGCTTGAGTGGTAAGTCGGTAAGCTTTGAAGAAAGTGACAGTCGCTTGATTCTCGGTGCCATTCATCAACCAATCAGCAGTGGCGCCATCAATATTCACCAATATTGGGGCGGTGTTCTCGATGATGTGGCCGTTTGGAAAAGACCTCTGACAAGCATGGAAATCGAAAGACTCTGGCAATCGGACGGGGCGTTGGACACGATGATGTTGGATGGTGATCGCGATGGCGTGTCTGATCAATTGGAGGCAATTTCCGGTACCGACCCCGGCAACAATACGGACTATTTTCGGGCAACCAATCTGACTCGGCTTTCCCTGGACGAGTTTTCCATCGCTTGGTCGAGCGTTCCTGGTCGTCAGTATCAGATTGAATGGTCTCCTCAACTGCCTAACTTGAATTGGCAGGGAATCCTTGAGCAGCCGTTGACCGCTACCCTTCACGTAACTCGGGTAGATATTCAGGTTCCTCTCCTGGCCGAGCGAATGAGAGGGTATCTTCGCGTGAGGGTCTTGCCGTAGTTCACGACCCTAAACGTGATCAACTCCATGCAGCTCCGATATCACGCATAAGTCCCCCGCCGAGGATTCCGGTCAACCGCCGCTCTGAATCTGTCCGTCCCGGAGCCGATACCGGACATCCGCCAAGCGTTCAGCCTCGGCCGACCCGTGGGTGATGTGCAAGGTTGTGATCCCCTGGGTGTGCTGGATCTCCTTGAGGAGGTCACAGATCTCCGCGTGGGTCTCCTCATCGAGGGCGCTGAAAGGTTCATCGAGACAGAGCACGGCCGGCTTGGCCGCCAGGGCACGCCCCAGAGCGACGCGTTTCGATTCGCCGCCGCTGAGCCCCTGGGGCTTCCGCTCGAGCAGATGCGTGATCCCCAGTGAATTCGCCAGTTCTTCGACCCGCTGCGCCACGGCGTCCTTGGCCCAGCCCTGAATCTGCGGCCCGAAGGCGAGGTGACGCCGTACCGTCATGTTGGAAAATAAGACCGTGTCCTGCGGCACAAATCCAATGCCCCGCTCGCCCGGGCGCAGGCCCGTGACATCGCGACCGTCCAGGAAGATGCCGCCCGCCGTGACCTTTTTCAAACCGCAGACCGCCTCCATCAAGGTCGTCTTGCCACTGCCCGTCTTGCCCATGAGGACACCGTACTTCCCACGAGCGATCGCGAGGGACACGCCGGCCAACTGGAACTCACCCGCGCGCACGCTGAGCTGCCGCAACTCAAGCATGGTTGGAACCTCCGGGAGACCTCGTTCGCCCTCCGAGCACCGTGCGCTCACCGAGCACACGCACCAGCAGAATCACCGCCAGCGCCAGGAGAATCATGAGCAGGGAAACCGCCACCGCGCCCCTGAGGTTGCCGATGTTGATCTCGAGAAACACCGTGGTCGAGAGCACCTCCGTCTTTCCCCGCGTGGCTCCGGCGAACACCAGGATGGGCCCGAACTCCCCTAACGCTCTCGCCCAAGCGAGGGTGCCGCCGGTGAAGATGCCGCGCCAGGCCTGAGGAAGCAAGACGAGCCAGAAGGCCTGCGACCGGTTGCAGCCCAGTGTGAGGGCCACGTGTTCGTGACGCGGGTGGATTTGATCAAAGGTTGTCTTCATCGTGCGCACGGCGAAGGCGCAGGAAACGGTGAACTGTGCCAGAATCACCGCGGGCACCTTGAAGGTCACGCCGGGCCGGATATCGGGGCGCACCGCCGTGATCCAGGAGAAGCAAGTGGCGATCCACTCTTCGATGGAGCGGCCAAAAATTGGCACCTGGTGGAAGAGGATCAACAAGCTCAGTCCGATCACGAGCGGCGGCAGAAGAATGGGGATGTCCAGGAGGGCATCGACGAGCCGCTTGCCGGGAAAGCGGAAGCGGGACAAGAGATACCCCGTGGGCACGGCCACGATGACCGAAAGAAAGGCCGTCACCGTGCACGTGATGAGCGTTAGAGTGATGGAATCCTGGATATCCTCATCGCCCAGCGCCGCTCCGATATCCGACAAACCGACATACTGAGCGTCGGCCACCAAGAGCGCGAGGATCAACAACAGGTAGGCGCCGGCAATGAAGATCAGCCCGTAAAAGAACGGACCGTCCGAGGGAACGCGACGTCGCTCAGAATCAAGAGCCATGCCTTACTTGTTCAACTCCCAATAGAATCCGTATTTCAAGAACTGTTCCTTTCCCGCGGCATCAGTGAGAAATGTCTCCAGACGGCGCGCGAGTTCCTTGTGCGAAGAGTTGCGATGCACGGCATAGGGTTGCACAGCCTGGGGATCGTTCTCAATGGAGATCATTTCGCACTTCGCCAGGATTTGTTCGCTTGATAGGGCATTGCTCCGGTAAACGATGGCCACGTCCAGGGCTCCAATCTGCATTTGGTTAGCCAACTCGTCGCCTTTGGAGGCCAGAATCTCGACGTTGCCACTGGCGGTGAGTGGATCCTGGAGACCGCGCCCCTCCAGCAAATCCACCGTGAGCGCCCCCAGTGCTGATTTTTCCGGATGCGCCACTCCTACCTTGAGTCCGGGGCGCGTGAGATCTTCCAGCTTGTGGATATTCTTCGGATTCCCTTTGACCACCACGAGGATCATGTCATTGCGAGAGACCACCGTGCCTTCCTCGAAGCGATCCTGTACTTGATCGAGGAATTTGAGATCGCAAGAAAAGTAGGCGTCGGGTTCGGCGCCGGCCTGCATCATGCTCACGAGGGTCCCACACCCCTCGTAGGCCGGTACCACGGTCACGCCCTCTCGCTTTTCGAAAAGCTCCAACTGCTGTTCAATGGCAGGCCGCAGCATGGACCCGCTGAAGAACGTGATTTCGGGATGCAAGAGCCAGGTGTCGCCATCCACCACCTGAAATCCATGTTTGGCAAAGTTCTCCAGCCCGCGATTGGCCGCTGTGAGATAGCGCGCGAAACGCAGCGCCGCCGTCGGCTGGTCCGAACTGGCGAGCACACCCACAGTGGCCGTCTTACGCCGCTGATCAAACTCGGGCACATGAATGAATTCCACGTTGTCGAACAAACCGGCCACCGCGTCCCAGACGACGGCCACATCCGCCGCCCCCGTGGCCACGTCCTGGGCAACGTCGTTCACGGTGAACTTGAAGACCGTGGCGTTGGCCTCGGCCGCGTCCCACACGCCGGCATCGGAGAGCACCTTCTTGGTGAATTTGCCAATGGCGGCCGACGGATTGGCCAAACTGACACGCACCTGATCGTTGGTCAGATCCGTTAGACTGCGAATGCCCTTGGGATTCCCCTGGGGAACGATCAGGCCCGCCGTGAGATAGGCCGCGGGGATGGCTTCCTGCACAAGGCCTTTTTCCCGCGTGAGCTCGATATAACTCACGTCGGCGGGCAAGTAGAGATCGCCCCCGGCGATTTCTAACTGCGAGGCCAGCTCACCGGAACCGGCGTAGTGGGGTCGCACGGTGATCCCGTAGTCCGCCTGATAACGCTGGACAATTTCCTCCACGGGCACGCGCAGCCCGGCGGCACAGTGGAGCACCAGTTCGGACTGCCGCATGCCGTCCCCATCCGTCGGGCGCCCCCGGAAAAACAACACGGCGACCAACGCGATGACGGCGAAGAGGCTGGCAAAAAAGATCGTCTTGGCTGAGTTCATAATCCTTGGCAAATAGGGCAATCGTTTCTTCGCATGATGGCAATCTTTCGCAAACGCATCCTCAGGGTGTCGATATGGATCATCTCATTCAAGGCCGGTTCGCCCAAACCGGTGAGCAGCTTGATCCCCTCGAGCACGGCCAGATTCCCCACCAGGGCGGAAACCGCGCCGATCACGGGAAAACGTCGCCTCCAATTCACCGGCTCCTCGGGATAAAGGCACGCCAGGCAGGGCGTCGCCCCCGGGACGATGATCGTCACCTGGCCTTCCATGTTGTACATCGCCGCGTCGATCATCGGCTTTCCCTGCGCCACACAGGCCCGATTCAACCAGAACCGCTCCGTGAATCGGGGAGCAGCATCGAAAACGAGGTCGGCCTTTCCCACCAGAGAATCCGCGTTTTGCTCCGTCACGTGCGAGTTGACGGTCTCCACATCAATGTGAGGATTGAACGTCCGCAAGGTCTCCCGGGCACTGTCCACCCGCGGCCTTCCCAGACCGTCGTGCTGCATGAGGATCTGCCGGTTGAAATCGCTCGGCTGCAGATCCCCGCCATGGGCCAGGATTACCTTGCCGATGCCCGCCGCCGCCAGGGCGAAGGCAATGGGGCCGCCCAACCCGCCCACGCGGGTCACCAGGGCCGTGCTCTCGCGCAAGCGTGACTGACCCTCCACACCGAACCCCGGCACGTCGAGCTGCCATTCATAGAAGGCGCGGTCGCGTTCACTCAGCCTGGGCTCCTGTTGTGGCATGGGAGGACTCACGGCAAAGAAGGCGTATTAGCCACCCGCAATCGGGGTCATGAGAAACACATCGTGGTTCTTCTCCAAAGTAAACGAGGACGGATTCATCACCTGGGAGTCGTCCACCGAGACCACCAGGGCGCGGCGCAAGGCGGCCTCCTCATCGAAGAGCAAGTGCTCAAACTTCCCGCCATGCCGGGTCGCCGTCCCTCGAAGCAGGTCGGTCAGGGGCGTCCCCACGACAGCTTCGACCTCCTCTTCCGGGGTCCCGGCTTCGCCCGCCAACTGCCCCGCGTAGATCAGGGTGATCGTGAGTTGCTGGTCGTCCTCAGGCATCGGCGGATTGAACCGAATTAACGGCGCATCATCAAGTAGGTTCCGAACATCACCGCGAGCAATAGACCGCCCAGGGTCAGGACAAGAGCCCGCGGCACCCCAGGCCCTCTCGCGACCGGCGGAGTCGTCGGTGGCGACGTCGCCGCGGGAACGATTTCACTCGCCGGCGTCATCTCCAGCCCCATGCCCGAGAGCGCCGGAAGGGGGCGCTCGATCATGACAAAACTCCCCTCCAGCTTCGCCGCCCAGTCGGCCGATAGCAGGAGATCGATCCCCGGATTCTGGTCCTTCACCTGGCAGGAACACTCCCCGCACAGATATTCGCAGGCGCCGCGAATGACGGCGGCACTCATCTTGGAGGCGGGAATCCCCTCGAGTGCCCTGCCTCGCCCAAAGACCGGAAAGGCGACTGGTTCCTTCACCGGCAAGGCGAAACCACGGGGCGCCAGGCCAGCGAGCAAACTCCGAAAAATGGTTTCCTCCGCCTCCTCCGGGGCAAGCCTCAGCACCTTGAAAGAAATCTTCAACGGGATGGACGTCCGCAGCACATCATCCATCTCGATCGGCTGTCCGTCCGCGGTCTTTCCCTCAGAACTAACATCTTCTGCACGCAGAACACCATCGGGAATGGCGAGCGTTTCCGCCGCTTGACTGAGAAAGTCTTGGAGCTGCGCCGCGGCTTCGTTGTCCGCGTCCGCCTGCCCCGTCTCCATCAGCACCCAGACGGCGGATTCTCCCCCCAGGATCCCATCAACGAGGGCCCGGCGCAGTGGAGAATCAAGCACCTGACCCACATGTGCCGCCGTGAGATCCCCCTCCCAGAACGGCGAATCGATCTTCGTCTCCAGCGGATAGTAAAGACGCAGAAGCGGTTGCTCCCCCAAGTCATCCAGCCCGTCGTACTGCCATTGCTGCGCTTCGGTGAGGGCATCGGCATCAACCAACTCCACTTCGAGGTTGCTCCGCTCGGCTCGGCGTAGCGGCTCGACGAGCTGCACCACCTCCGCTCGATGAGCTTGGCCGCGAAAAAAGACCACGGCCCGATAGTCATCGGCCTCCCAACGCTCCAGGGCATAACGGAATACCGGGACCTTGCAGGCCCACACGGCGCCGCCGCAGAGAAGTCCGAGGAACAGGACGATGCACCAACGCTTCATGAGGCGTGCCTCGAGGCAAAGCAGTAGATCAAACCTCGATCCGTGCTGACGTAGAGGCGCCCGTTGGCCACAGCCAAACCGTAGGCCTTGCCCTCCACTGGAGCCTCCCACAAGGCACGGCCCGTCTTCGCACTCAGAGCCCTCACATGATCCTCGCCTCCAACGAACAACGCCTCACCGGCCAGCACGAACCCGACCGGAATGGCACTTTCCTCAGACCAGAGTTCACAGCTCACCTTGCGCGCTTCAATCTTGGCCATCTCCCCCTTGGCCTCCTTGATCTCCCGATCGAGCTCCGCCACCCGCGCCTTGTCCCGCCGGTTCGCCTTCTTGGCTTTCTCCCGCTTCTCGTTCGCCCTAGCAAAGACATCGATCTCCGCCTGCAAGGCGATGAGCTTGAAGCGATCGATCGCCTTGAGCTGATTCCCCTGATGGGAATAGGCCAGCGGGCCTGACACAATCATGCGATTGGCCCCGCCGAAACTAACCAAAATCTGCCGCCGGTTTCCATCGGCGATCCGCACCGTGTCTTCCTTTTCCTTCTGGCTCGAGGGCATGGAAATGAAATGCTCGTCTTCCGTCAGCACACAGTAGACGCCGCCGCTACCAGCGATCCCACCCAGGCGATCGCCGTCCGCCATCCGGTAGACCAGGGGCACGCTCCGCCCCTGCGGCGCATAGAGACTCTCCTTCGAGGCCAGCAGCGCTCCCTGCAAGGTGATCCCCGTCTCCTCGCGCAAGTAACGAGGCTCACCCGTGGCCGCATCCACGGCACAGAGATAGCTCGTTTCCCATGGCAGGAGAGAGCCCGCGAAATAAGCCTGGCCATCCTGAAGAAGCACGCCGGACCGGATGGGCCAGAGGGAAATGAGTTTTCCATTGCTCGGGATGAGCCGTGGGTCCGCCGCAGGCCTCCGCTTCCAAATGAGTTCACCGGTCGCGGCATTCACGCAATAGGCGTGGCCATCGTCGGATCCGAACCAGGCCTTGCCCTCCCCCACGGTGGGCGGCAGCCGCACCGCACTATCCGTGAAACTGACCCAGCGTTCCTCACCCGTCGCAGCCTTCAGACAATGGGCCGCGTTATCGACGGAGGATCCGAAATAGACCGCATCGCCAACCGCCGTGACGTAGAAGGCGGGATCGAAATTGCGCATCGACTGCAGCCCGTCGTTCTCTGAATAGGCGTCCCATTTCGCCGGTCCCGACCAGGCCGTCATCGGCGGGACGGGAGAACGATAGGTCCATGTGTTGCTCAACGGGAGCGGAAGGCTCTCCTTGGTCACGCCGCTCCGCCGGTTGTCATGTTGATAGGTGGGCCAGTCTTCCGCGAACGAAACGCCGGCGAGGCCGAACCCCAAAATAGAAACGAACAACGATCCGATTCTCATTTCGCCCCCTCCTTCGTCTTCGAATTCACCAAACCCAACACTTTTCGAGGCGCAAAGACCAGCGAAGTCTCCATCCAGCCGCCGCAGGAACAGCCGGCGCCGCCCTCGGGCACCAGGAGCATGCCATTTGACGGCACCACACTGAGCCAGCAACTCGGCCGCAGCCGCGTCCAACTGGTGACGCTCTCTTCCTCCTGGTCCCAAATCGCGATCTGCCGGTTCTCACCCCGATAGATGAGGCAATCGCTCGCCCCCACATAGGTGTGGCAACCACTGCGCTCTCCCACATTCGACGTCACGATCTCTCCCGTCTTGAGATCATAACCATTTGGCTGGAGATAGATGGTTTCATTGACCACCACAGGGTGCTGGATGTGCCCGCTGTGATGATCGTCCGGCCACGGCTTGTGGTTATGCCAGTTCAACTCCCCCGTCTGCAGATCGAAGTTGTAAACGTGAAACTCCTTGTTCGAGGACGTGACCACAATGCCGTGCTCCGTGATCTGCAGGTAAAAACTCAGGGTCCCGTCTTCCACATCGATCGGCTGTTCAAACAGGACCTTTCCCGTCTCCGCCTCCAGCGCCACGAGATATTGATCGTTCCAAAGTTCCTTCGCCTGAATCTGCCGCTCTTTCCCGCTCACGATGGCCTCGTTGCGTGACTCGATAAAGACGACGCGTCCGTGCCCCACCGCAATGGTGGGATTGAGAACCACTCCCTTCTCGTAAGTCCAGGCTAACTGACGCGAGTCGATCTCGTAGGCAAAGACCCGGTCACTGCAGACCTTTGCCGGTCCCAGACCGTCTTCCTTGGCGTCATACCAGGCTTCGCCACCCCAGAAACGTTGGTAGACCGCGTCCGGCCGCACCCCGCTGCCAAACAACTGCTTGCCGTCATGGGCGATGTAGCCCCAGAAAAGGGAGGCTTCCTCTCCCGCGGGTACCGGCAAGGTGGCCAGCCGCTCTCCCGTGGCCGCATCGTGAATCCAGGCACGGTCGCGAACCGCCACGAAAAGATGATCGGCATTCACACACCAGTTGCTACTGTCCCTCGGGATATTCACCCGGCGCAAGTCGGGGATCTCCAAACTCCAAAGCACACTGCCATTGTAAGCATCCAGGACCGCCACCCGGTTCATTCCCTGATGAAAGAGGCGTCCATTGGAGGCCACCGGCGCCGGCATTCGCGGATTGCGATCGATGCCGAAATCGCCCCCCGGACGACCAACCCACTGGATCGTCAGATCCTCCGTCGAACTCGCCCCGCTCAAGGTTTCACCACTGTTGGCCGTGTTTGCCGCATCGCCATATTGATGGGTCCACTCGCCGATCCCCTCCAGCGCCGGACGCGTGACCATGGAAGCAGCTCCCGAGTCCAGGGGCCGATGAACGACCACCCCCCGGCCGGGAACGGCAAGCTCCAGCGCGGCTGCACTCTCAAGCGAACCGGGTTCGCTGTTTGTCAGGATCAGATTGGCCGAGCAAGCCGTGAGCGGCACGTCTTGGTACGAGGCCACCGGCAAGACCGAGACTCGGGTGCCATAGATGCCCAGTGCATAGAGTGCCTGGCGCAAACTGGCTGCCTTTTCGGGATCGGTTTCCAGAACGTAGATGATCAACTCGCTCTGGGCCGCCAGGGCCTGTAAGAAACCGGCCTTACCCACGCCGAAACTGAGGCAGTAGCCTTTGCGCACGGCCGACTCCTGCAAAATCTTTGAGGCCCGGACGTACGCGGGATGCTGGTTGAACTCCCCTGCGACCGGCAATGCGGTGACCGAGAAATTGAGCACGTTGCTGAACTCGTAGGCCGGACTTAACTGGCGTTTGCCATCGATCGTCGTCGCCACCTTGTAGTGATAGGCCTGTCCCGGCTCCAGGCCCGTGAGTGTCACTCGATGGACCATCCCCTCCGAGCGCGCCGACACCACCTCCCCGAGCTTCGCCGTCTTACCGTAGGCCAAGGCACCCGTTCCCGGTCGCTCCGATTCCCAAAGCACCTCCGCCGTGGTCGGCGAGGTGAACTGCAACACGGGAGGGACCGCCATCCCCGCGTCCGCCGCCCGTCCGTGCATCAGGCCGCCCAAGAAGAGGGCCCCGGCAAGCGCCACCAGTGATCGTTGGATCATCATCCCATACCCTTCCCATGTCCGGCTACCGAAGACAAGCCGCGATCTTGTCACGCCATCGCGGCCCCATGGCGCGGATCATTGCCGAAGAAGATGCCCGGTGTAACCGGATTTCACCAAGAAATCGAAGGCCTCGCGCACCGCCGGCGGGATCTCTTGAGGGATCATGAACCCCATCTTGGGATACTCCATCAGGCGCTGGAGATCACCCACCATGATGCGCACCACATCGTCCCGGGAGATCTCCTCCGTCGGGTAAGCTTGGAACGAGAGCTGTGGCGATGTCACCTGGACGGACAACCCGGGCCATTGCTGCCGGATGGTAGCGAAGGTCCGCCGTTCCATGTAGGGCTTCTGCACTGCAATCGCGCTGGAAATCTGAAGCCCGTGCTCGGCCAACAAGGCCTGAGTTAGCAACACGTTTTCACCACAGTTCGACGAACGCGGCTCAATCATGAGCACCGCCTCAGGCACACCGAGTGCCACGGCCCGCTCAGCAAACAACTCCGCCTCCGGCTTCTCGAAGACGCCCTCGGTGAAATTACCCAGGCCGCCTGACAGGACCACCCGCGGCGCCAGTCCGGCATGCCACAGTTCCGCCACGCGGTCTGCCACCCGCAAGTCGTGACTCCCCAGTGCCCAGATCATGTCCGCCGGAGCGAGATCGTGGTGCACGTGATGGTAATCCCAAACGATCTGAGCCGCCTCAGAGACCGTCATGAATGCATCAGGCAGTCAATATCACCATTCAAGAAGGATTCAAATCAGCAGATGTGCGCCCCTTGGGTTTCCACATAGACGGCGTAAAGGGACTGGCTTCCGGTCATGAAAAGGCGGTTCCGTTTCGTCCCGCCAAAGCAGACGTTGGAACAGATCTCGGGTAGCTTGATCTGACCGATGCGCACACCGTCCGGCGCAAAGATATGCACCCCGTCATAACCATCGCCTACCCAGCCCGCGCTGGACCACACATTGCCATCAACATCCGCGCGAATCCCGTCAGCCAAGCCGGCACGGCCGTCGAGCTCCATGGAGGCGAAGACCTTGCCATTGGCCAGTTTGGTTCCATCGACCACATCCCAAACCTTGATGATCTTGGGCATGTCCTTGTAATGCGTCGCCCCCGTATCCGCGACGTAGAGCTTCTTGTAGTCCGGTGAAAAACAGAGGCCGTTGGGCTTGCCGATCTCATCCGTCACTTTGGTTAGGGCGCCCGTCTTGGCATCGATTCGGTAAACCGCTTCCTTGAGCTCCAGCGGACCCTTGTTCCCCTCGTAGTTCATCAGGCTACCGTAGCCGGGGTCAGTGAACCAGATGGCGTGATCATCGGGATGCACCACGGCATCGTTGGGCGCATTGAGAGGCTTGCCTTCAAACGTCTCCGCCAGCACGGTGATCTTGCCATCGTACTCGTAGCGCACCACCCGACGCGTACCATGTTCGCAAGAGATCTGGCGCCCCAGATAGTCGAAGGTGTTTCCATTGCTATTCCCCGATGGATGCCGAAACGTACTCACGTGGCCATCCTCTTCCAGCCAGCGCATCTGGACATTGTTGGGGATGTCACTCCACAGGAGATAGCGCCCCACCCCATTCCACGCCGGCCCCTCTGCCCAGAGCATGTTTTTGCTATGATAGAGACGCTGGATCGGCGTGTTGCCCAACTTGTACTTGGCGAAGCGGTCGTCGAGAACAACGATGTCAGGATCCGGGTAGCGCACCGGCTGGGTATCGTCTCCGTAATCCCGCGCCCAGACGGCACCCGCTGCGCTGGCCATGGCCGTGGTAATAAAAGAACGCCTGCCGAGGGATGTCTGATCCTTGAAGAACGGGAGATTCGTTTCCTGAGATGATTCGGTCATGATGATGAAGGGAAGATGCTGCCGCAGGTTTAACCAAAGTCAGCTCCCGATGGCAAAGAGATTCGGCCTCACCTTGATCGCGGCCATCCGTCCCAGACAGCCCGCACACCGGCTACCCCCATTCGAGATGCGCTCGCAATCTCGTGGTTATGAGTTAAGTCATGTTCCATGCATCTATCGATTACGGAAAAGGAGACATTCTACCGGCTACTCGCAGGCCTACAGTTCCATGCAGCCGGCGAGCTGGGGATCAGTGTCAAGGCGACTTCGCCGAAAGAATTCATTGATCTTAGCATCGAAGCCAAGCTTCCCGTTCGCGACGCCGTCTACGACCATCCAGAGCTGATCACTGGATACGCGGAGAAGAATCCCAACGGCTTCGACGACGACGAATTGGCGATCGTTCGGAGTTGGACGCGTTTCGTACGCGGCCGCTTTATCATCGAGCGTCATCTGAAGAAGCACAGCATCTGGATCCTCGACGATGCAGTCTATGGGGTACATGGAATCTCTGATCCTCTCGAAGAGATGGTTCCCAAATACGCCATTCCCCTGATGGTGGAGGCCGTCTTGCTGCCGTTCCATGGGCGGATCATTTTCGACGGAGTATTTCGGCCTCACAGAATTTCTTTCGGCGGAGGCATCAAGCGCTCTCTAAAAGAGATCTACATGCGCGCCAAACAGAACGACCAGATCATCGAGTCTCTCAAATCACCCGAAGAAAAAATGGCGCAATCGACAGAAACCCGGATCCCATGGGCGCCCACACGAAACTGGTCCAAGCAGCTCGCCGCCATGGAAAAGGCGGTGGCCAACCTGAGAGGCGAAAAACACGCCGTCAACAAAGAAGCGATCAAGGTCCTTGGGGCCAGCAGCGAACTCGCGAAGACCGCACTCGAAAATGCCGACGGCGCCGATCTCTACGAACTCGGCTATGAACTCGAGAAAGTGATCAAGGCATGTAATCGCCTGCAAAGAGCGATTGAACGCTCTGAATGGAGCTAGCCAATAACTCTAGCCAACCCACCTCTGCGCCTCCGCGTCTCCGCGCGAGGATTCATGTGAGCAATACGCATCGCGCAAGATTTGCACGGTGTGCCGGATCGGCAGGGCCACGCCCAGCCGGTCGAGATGCGTCTTGATCTGGGTCAGACAGCCAATGTTGCCCGTGGCAATGAGTTCAGCTCCCGTGGCCGCCAGCGCTTCGGCTTTCTGCCTGCCCAGCGAGTTGGCGATCTCCGGTTGATCAATGTTGTATGTTCCGGCCGATCCGCAGCAGAGATGGCCCTCCGCTACCTCGACCAGCTTGAGACCGGGAATGCGCCGCAGCAGACTCCGCGGCTCTGAAACCACGCCCTGGGCATTGGCCAAATGACAGGCGTCGTGATAGGCCACGGTGATCGGGCTGGAGGGTTCCGGAATGCTCTCCAAATCCCCCAGCCGATGAAGAAAGACGGTGACATCGAGCACACGGCGCCGAAAGGCTTCCGCCTGCTCTTCCCAGCGTGTTCCCTTGAGGATGAGATGGTACTCGTGCAAGCCCGAGCCGCAGCCCGCGGCGTTGGTGATCACGGCATCGATTCTGGAATCGGCAAAGGCCTTGAGATTCTGCACGGCAAATTTCTGCGCCGCCGCCAGATCGCCCACATGCCACGAGAGCGCGCCGCAACATCCCTGGGACGGCGGAACAACCACTTCGACGCCGTGGCGTGTCAGGATGTCGATCGTCGCCGTGTTGATGTCAGGATCGAGCACTCTCTGCGCACAGCCTAGCAAGAGAGCTACCCTAGCCCGCTTTGTTCCCCGGGCCGGATTGATCTCGGGCCAGCTGACCTTTGATGGGATCCTTTCCGGCAGCAGATCGAGCATGGGCCGAAAAGACCCGGGAACCAACGGGGCCGCCATTTTCCCAAGCCTCCCCAACTGCGCCCCGAGGCGAAAACGTGAGGGAAAAGGCAGCATCTGTGAGACCAGTGTCCGCCGTGCCCGGTCAAGAAAGGGCCGTTTGCGATGCGGCTCCGCGAGCGAGCGAAACGGGCTAATGAGATCGCGATAAGCCACCCCGGAAGGACAAGCGGGCTCGCAGGCCAGGCAGCCGAGACACTGATCGACATAGGGCAACGCCGCCTCCGTCGACAGCCCGCCCTCGAGCACTTCTTTCATCAAAAGAATCCGCCCCCTGGGCGAGTCCATCTCCTGGCCCAACTCCTGATAGGTCGGACAGGCGGCCAAACAAAAACCGCAGTGCACACAGGACTGCACAGCTCCCGCCATGGGCTCGCCCAGAGGCCCGTAACGTTGGGGATCTATGGTGTGCTGCATGGGATCTCGATCAGGGCCTCATCTCATTGAGGGAAAGCGTTTTCGGGGATCGAAAGCCTGCTTCACCGCGTCGTCAATCTGACGCGATCGCTCGAAGCCGATCCAAAGGGGCACTTCCGGATCACCCCGAAAGGTCATGCCCTGCAAGCCGATGGTTGTCAGTGCCTTGGAGAGGGCTTCCATCCTTTCCCCATCGCTCACACTGACAAAGGCCACGTTTCCGCCGCTGCTGTAATGCACCGTTGGCACCCCGATGGCCTCCAGCGCCAATTGGAGCGAGGCTATTTTCTTCGGCGTGAGCGGCACTTTCACCATCGCACCACCCTCAGGCGCCCAGGCGATTTCGCGCACGCCATGCCAAAAAGCGTCACCCTCTTCGTCATCCAACACCTCAACCTCTCCGGCCCACTCCTGAACGATCTCGCCGGCGATACAGTCGAGGGCAGTTCCGGGCCCGCCCAACCGAAGATAGATCGAACGCGTCCACCCCTGGTAATCGAGGGCGTAAAGTTCCCAGCGTGCAGAAGCCGACCGCACCAGCCGCTCCGCCGCACGCTCATGGGAATCGCAGGATACTCTCAACGTCCGAACCGAGGATGGCGCCGGAAAAACCTTGAAGGTGACCTCAGCCAGGATCCCGTAGCACCCCAAACTCCCTACCATGAACTTGGGCAGGTCAAATCCGGCCGCATTCTTCACCACCTTGCCACCACCGGCAATGAGTTCTCCTTCCCCGGAGACGTAACGGACGCCCAACAAAAAGTCTCGCAAACCGCCAAAACGGAAACGTCCCGCACCGGACAGGCCCGAGGCGATGGCTCCACCCAAGGTCGCTCCCGAATCACTCAACAAGGCCGAGCATGGCAGGAACTGCCCCTTTTCTTGCAAGGCGGCCTGAATCTCCCTGACGGGCGTTCCCGCCAGTGCGGTGAAGGTGTATTCCGAGGGTTCGTATTCCGTGATCCCCGTTAGGCCCCGCAGGGAGAGAGGGACACAATCACGATCATCCACGCCATGATGATGATGGAGCCGGTTCTTCGTCCGTCCTCCGGAAGCCAGCACCCGAGGGTGGTCGAGGACCATGGCTTTCAGCTCATCAATGGACGCCGGCACCAACATCATTCCCTTACTCGCGCGTGATGACGCCGGCCTTCTCCAAGGGATGCAATCCGTGCTGTTTCAGAGAGGGCGCTTCACTCCCGGGAAACATCTTGCCGGGGTTGGCAATGCCGCCAGGATCAAAGGCCTGGCGAATGCGCTTCATCGTCGCCACGTCTTCCGCGGAAAACATCTCTTCCAGGTAGTCGCGCTTCTCCATGCCGATGCCATGCTCGCCCGTGATCGAACCTCCCATTTCGGTACACATTTTCAAAATCCGCCCCGCGAGTTCCTCCGCCGCCTCCAGGGCACCGATCTCGCGACCATCGTAGAGGATGAGAGGGTGTAAGTTGCCGTCTCCCGCATGAAACACATTGGCCACCCGAATACCGGTTTCCCGCGAGAGCTCGTCGATGCGGCGTAGCGCTTCCCCCAGCCGATTGCGCGGCACGACGCCGTCCTGGACGATGAAATCGGGACTGAGGCGGCCGACTGCCGAGAAGGCACTTTTCCGCCCGCGCCAAATGGCCATGCGATCGGAGTCATCCACCGCCACCCGCGTGCCAAAGGCCTCGGTGGCCGCAAGGATGGCGTCGAGCCTGACCCGTTCCAATTCCACCTTTTCTCGAGGCCCTTCCAGTTCCACAATCAAGACGGCCTCTGCGCCCTCCGGGTAGCCACAGGCCACGGCGGCCTCCGCCGCTTCGATGGCCAGGGCGTCCATGATCTCCATGGCCCCTGGCAGAAGCCCGGCATCGATCACCGCAGCCACGGCGTTCCCCGCATCTTCCAGCGAACGATAACCGACCAAGACCGTGTGAAACCTCTCCGCCCTGGGAAGCAGGCGAAGAGTGATTTCCAAAGCCACTCCGAAGAGCCCCTCAGAACCACAAAATAAGCCCGCGTAATCCGGCCCGATCGATTCCCGGCTGCGCCCGCCAAACTCCACCACTTCACCCGTGGCCAAGACCGCCTTGACGCCTAACACATGGTTGGCCGTCATGCCGTACTTCAGACAATGGGCCCCGCCTGAATTGAAAGCGAGGTTGCCGCCAATGGTGCAAATTGTCTGGCTGGATGGATCGGGGGCGTAATGCAGGCCAAATGGCTGCGCCGCTCTGGTCACCGCCAAGTTGATGACCCCGGGTTCGACCACGGCAACGCGTTCCTCGGGATCGAGCTGAAGGATCTTGTTCAGCCGGTTCAAGGTGATGACGATGCCATCCGCCACCGGAAGCGAGCCTCCCGAGAGACTCGTCCCGCTGCCGCGGGCGACAAAGGGAATGCCGTGCCGCTGACACCAGCGCACGACGGCGATGACTTCCTCCGCAGACTCCGGAATCACCACCGCCCGCGGCGCGGTGCGGAACGCGGTGAGCCCATCCGATTCGTAGGCCGTCAAGTGCGCCTCATCCAAGAGAAGTCGATCCGCCGGAATGATCGACCGCAATGATGCCAGGGCTTCGCCAGTGGAATCAGGCATACGGGAATACGGCTAGAGAACTTCTTTCAACGCCGCCAATACAAGATCCACATTCCGCTGGGAGCAGGCATGCCCCATCAAACCGATTCGCCAGGCCTTCCCGGCCATGGGACCCAGGCCGGCCCCGATCTCGATGCTGTAGTCGTTGAGCAAGGCACTGCGGACCGCAGCGTCGTCAGCCTCGTCCGGTTTGTAGACGCAGTTCAGGTTGTGCAATGAATGTGAGGGCACGTATTTCAGGCCCAGTGCCTCGAGTCCGCTACGCAATCGCCGGTGCCATTTCTCATGCCGCGCGATCCGGTTCTCCAAACCCTCCTCGAGAATGATCTGCAAGGCTTCGCGCAAGGCGTAGGTCATGTTGATCGGCGCCGTGTGGTGATAGGCGCGCCCGCCTTCGGCGTTCCCCATGTAGTAATTGCGCAGCATGGAGACATCGAGGTACCAACTCTGGACCTTGGTCTTTCGCGCTTCCATGACTTCCAGGGCGCGATCGGAAAAGGACACGGGGGACAGTCCCGGTGGACAGGAAAGGTTCTTCTGCGTCCCGGAATAAATGGCATCGATCCCCCACTCGTCGACCTTCAATTCGTGACCTCCCAGCGAAGTCACGGCATCCACGAGGAAGAGCATGCCGGCGTCATGAACGAGTTTCGAAATGTTGACTAAAGGTTGATGCGCGCCAGTCGAGGTCTCCGCATGGACAATGGCGAAGAGCTTGGCCTTGGGATGGGCCGCCACGGCTTCGGCGGCGGATTCGTCTGAAATGATCTCGCCCCACGGCGCCTCGACACTGTGGACCGTGGCCCCACAGCGCTCCATGACGTCTTTCATCCGGCCGCCGAAAACGCCGTTGATGCAGACGATAACCTCATCCCCCGGCTCCAGGAGATTGACCGCCAGGGTCTCCATGCCGGCCATCCCGGTGCCGGATACGGGAAAGGTCATTTTGTTCTCCGTCTGATAGACGGACCGGAGCATGGCACAGGTCTCGTCCATGATCTGCACATACTGCGGATCCAGATGGCCCAGCGTGGGGGCGGCCAGGGCGCGAAGGACGCGGGAAGAAACCGTGCTGGGCCCCGGGCCCATGAGGATGCGTTCGGCGGGATTGAGTCGGGTGTTGGTTGCGTTCATGTTCAAGTGATGACGTAGGAGAGTAAATCGGAGGTCACGACCCATTTGCAAGGTCGACTTCTCCAATCAATCGATCTCGTCGCTACGCCGAGCCTTGACGCCTGAGGCTGTGAATGGTTAGCCCCTCGATCTGACTCCGGCCCGGAAGAAGCAGGCTCGTCACATAGCCGATGACCACACAGGTCACAATCCCCGTGACCGTGTAGAGGTAGCCATTCACTGCAGTGAATCGCCAGAGGCAAAACATCACCACTGCCCCGGTCAAACCGCCCGCCAGTGCCCCGGCACTGTTGGCCTTGCGCGTCATCACGCCGAGGACGAAGAGGCCGCCGAGGACCCCCATGAAGAGTCCGATGACCTTGATGAAGGTGTCAAACAACGACCGGATCTCGGGATTGACGAAGACGACACCAAAGGTCGTTCCCAGAATGCCAATGAGCACCGTGATCACCCGCGCCGCCGTCAAATAGCCACGCTCGCCCTGACAAACATTCATCGGCCGGAGAAAATCGGTCACCAGCGTCGTTGCCGTCGAGTTCATGCTCGTCGACACCGTCGACTGCGCGGCGGCGAAGATCCCCGCCACGATCAAACCGGCCAATCCCACCGGCATTTCCTGGGTGATGAAGAGAGGCAGGATTTGATCCGTGGTGATCGTGGGATCCAGCCGGTCGGGATTCGAATGATAGAAGGCGAAGAGCGCCGAACCCAATCCGAAGAAAAGGATGGTGGCGAAAACGCTCAAAATGGCATTGGTCCAAATCGCCCGAGCCGCCAGCTTTTCATCGGGCGTCGTCATGTAACGCTGCACCACCGCCTGATCCGCGGTGTAAGAAGAGAGATTCTGGCCAAACCCGCCGATGATGATGATCCACAAGGCAATCTGTGCCGAGGTGATGTCCCAGTGGAAATGCGCCAGTCGAAACTTGTCCGCCTCCGCCGCCGTCGAGACAAATCCGGAAAAGCCGCCATCGACGCCGCTCACGAGAATGGCAAAGGCCAGGAGTGCACCGCCTAACAAAACGAAGGTCTGGATGGTGTCCGTCCAGATCACGGCCTCGATCCCACCCATGGCGCAGTAGAGAATACTGAGGAAGCCCATGAGAATCACCGACTGCGCCGGTGTCAACGGGGTCGCCGCGGCCAAGGCCAGGCCCGTGAGGGACATCACCACCGCCATGCGGAAAATGTGAAACAAGGTGAAGAACAAACTCCCGATCATCCGCACGGGCCGGCTGAATCGTTTCTCCAGGTACTCGTAGGCACTGGTGGCATCGATGCGGCGATAGAACGGCAGCGCGACAAAGACAGCCACCACCGCCACCACGGGAATCATCATGTTGCCCACGGCATAAACCCAATCCTGCGCAAATGCTTTCGAAGGCAGGCCGGTGTAAGTCAGCGAACTCAACATCGTGGCGAAAATGCTGCACCCCGCGGCCCACCACACCATCTGTTTTCCTCCGCGGAAGAAATCGTCGGTGTCCTTGTTCTTCCGCGCGAAATAAACGCCCACGCCAACCATGAGAAGCAGATAAACGATGAGTACCGTGTAGTTGATCCCGCCAAACCCCTCTTGTGCCGTCAGGGGCGAGACACTCCAGATCTTGGGCGAACGCACCCGGGGCCGGATCTCGCCACTGGGGATGATCATGGCACCGTCCCAGGTCACCGGCACCGTGGTCACGTGGTTCACCGGTATCTCACCGGCACCGGTCCAGGTGTCCGTGATCGTATGATAGGCCAACGCCTGCTTGGGGAAACCTGGATGATCGTCGCGCAAGACATCTTCCTGTCCCCACAAACTGCCATCCGCCCCTCCCAAGACATAGACGTGGCTCTGGCCGTAGGCCACCGCCGTCCCCGCCATGACGGATCGTGGGAGCGTCTGCCTCTCTCGCCAAGCGTTGCTACTCGTGTTGTACTCCCAGACGTCGGTGAGAAACTGCACCTCTTCCCCTTCCTGTCTCCGGCCGCTCATCACATAGACACAATCATCGTAGCCATTGTGCTGCGCCACCGTGATATTGAAGGCCCGGCTCGTCCCCGGCCACGGCTCATGCTCCCGCCAGACAAAGTCGGCAGTCCCTTTTGCCGACAGATCGAGCGACCAAAAATTCGTCAGCGCCATGTCCAGCGTCTTGCCGCTCTGCCCCCCGGCAAGATAGATCGTCTCCTTGACCAGGGCCGCCTGCCCATAGCCACAGGGACGCGGCAACGCGGGGTACGCCGACTGTGTCACCTCTCCGCTCGAGGGATCCCAGGCCAACAAGAACACCTCATCGCGGATCCCTTCACCATCGTCACCCCCCAGGCAAACGACCCCATCGGGCGTCGAAACCGCCGCGCCATAGGCCAGCGGACGGTCGAGCGAACCACCGCTCTTCCAGACCTGCCCGTCCCCGGTCCTCTCCAGAACGAAGATGTCCGCATGCCACACCTTGGCCGTCTCCCAGAGCGGTGCATTGGGGAAATTGGCCCCACCCGCAATGATCAACACCTCCCCATGGACCCCGGTAAACGGCCCCGCCAAGCCCGGCTGCACCGTCTGCCCTTCCGCCGGGGGCACCTCCGCCAGCTCAGCCCATTCAAGCTGCAGTTGGGCAGACAAACTCGTCGAGAGACCCCAGAAAACCGCGACCCAAAGAAAGGCTTTCCCGTGATGCATGGCGCGAGTCTCCGATGGATCCAAAGATGAGGTCAAGACACGTCATTCCCCCCCAAAAACTTAAACCTAAACATAAACTTCAACTTAAACTCCCGGTCCGCCAGCAACTCCCCTCCAAAGATCACGCCCAACAAAAAATGTCGGATTCCCCTCCCAGCGGGTTGATATCATCAAACATGCCGTCGACCGACACAGCACCCGCAAACGAGCTCCTGCGAAAGTATCAAGCTTCGCGCTCGGAAGAGGCATTCCGCGAACTCGTCCATCGATACATCGACTTCGTCTACGGCATCGCCTGCCGAAAACTCCAGACGAACGATGGGTCGGCCGACGATGTGGTGCAGACCGTGTTCAGTGATCTTGCGAGGATGGCGCCCCGGCTCTCTGCCAGCGCGCCGCTCGGCGGTTGGCTGCACAAACACACCACCTTCACCGCGGCCAAACACCTCCGATCCGAGCGGCGGCGTCAAGTCCGTGAACGCCTTGCCATGGAAATGGAAACGCTCCACCACGACAGCGCGGCACACTGGGAACAACTCTCTCCTGTTCTCGATGACGCGATCGCTCAACTCCGCGACCGCGACCGCGATCTCATCGTGCTGCGCTTCTTTGAGAACAAGCGCCTCAGAGCCATCGGCACCACCTTGGGAATCACGGAAGATGCAGCCCAAAAACGTCTTTCCAGAGCCCTCGAACGCTTGAAACGCATCCTTACCAAGCGGGGCTATGCCGGAACGACGGCCGCGGCCTTGGCCACGACTCTGCAAGATCACGCCGCTTCCACCACCGCCCCCATTGAGATGAGCGCTAGTGTCGCAACAAGCGCCTGGTCTTCCACGACGACAACCACTCTCAGTTCATCCTCGCCATTCATCCTCATGACCAAAGCACAAGCAGCGGCCTTCGGCGGCATCGTCCTCTTGAGCACCATCGCCACCGTGCCCTTGGCACGCGAAGTTTCCCCGGGCCAACCTCTGGTCCCCGCAAGCGCGGCCGGGACGCTTGCAGGCAGGAAGCCATCATCCCCGATCCTTCAGATGCGCTCCCAGCCCGACGCCCTCAGGCATTGGTGGGTCACGGAACGTCTCATCAACACGGACCCTGAACGCGCCCTTCAAATCTGCCTCGACGGAGAAAGCACCGATCGCCGCTTATGGGAGGCGCTCCTGCAAAACCTGCTTCCCGATCGCGTGGAGGACGCGATCGGCCTCGTGATCCGGGGGCGCTGCTTCCGGTCCCCGGATGTGCGCGCAGATGCCATGGAGATCCTGTTCGATCGCCTCCCCCTGGAAGTGCTCGTCGATCAGGCGGCGGCGATCTCCCGGAGCGCAGGCCCGGGAGTACAGTCATTGTTAGAACACCTCGTCCGCCGTTGGGCCCTGACCGATGCCGAATCAGCACGCCAACTCGCCCTGGATCTTCCCAACGTCCTGCGCCGGCAGCACGCCCTCGCAGCCGCCCTCGCTGCCGCATCTGATGTCGGCTCCGAGTCCTGGACCCTGGCATTCGAACAACTGTCTCCCGCTCTCAGCGCCAAGGCCATCGAACCCATCTTCAAGACGGGCTCGGTTGAGAGCCGGATCGCCTGGCTGAACGATCACATGGCCAAGAGTCATCACTGGAACGAACTCATCATGCGCGCCTTCAAAGACGCCTCAGAGCCTCGCGAGGCCTGGGAGATCGCCACCCGCGAAGGAATCATGGAAGACAAGAGTCTGCAAAAACAAATGGCCCAATGGGCGGCCCAAGAGGACACGGAACTCTACCTTGAATACTTCAGCAACGCCCCGACGGAATCCTCCCGATCCCTCCGCATGCGCCACGGACTGCGAGACCTCATGCAATCCGCGCCTCATCAGGCCCTGCAACTCGTTTCCGACAATCCTCAGCTGATCGACCCCTGGAGCATGAGCATTCTATGTCTTGAGGCAAGATCCCCGGAGCATCTGGACCGCATCCGCACCCTCCTGGACGCCACGCCCGAACTCCAGAGCCACTACATGACGGTGACGAATTACCTCCACGCCATGGCCAGCCACGCTCCCTCGCAGTTCATGGCCGCCTGGGAGGATCTTTCCTCCTCCGCCTACAAGGACCACGGTCGCGCGCGCAATATCGGAGAGATCGTCGTCAAGCTCTGGACCCATCCGGAACAATCGGCCGTGGCCCGGGAGTGGATTGCCTCCATGAATGAAGAGGATGCCGATGCCGCCTATCTCGGCATGGCAACGTCCCATCTCTTGGAGCGCAGCCTTCGCCTGGAAATGGCAGACCGCATCCAAGACCGAGAGATGCGTCAACGAGCCCTCAACGTCCTCAATCGATGACCCTTCCATCTGCCAAGCAACTCCGGCGCCACGCCCTGTGGACCATCCTCGCCGTGGGGATCGGGGTGTGCCTTGGCACCATCCTCGCATCCATCCTTCCCCCGCGCGAGGAGCCAACGCCCGACAACAGACTGGCAGAGGCACTGCGATCCTACTCTGTCTTGGATCTGCAAGCTTCCTCTTCTGCGCTCCAATCAGGAATTCCAATCGGACTGAGGACGAACACCGAATTCCAATCCGACTTCGATCGTCTGTGCCAGAACCTGACGCCGGGTGCCGGGTATCCTCTGGCAAACCTACTCAAGGCCTGGCTGGCCCAACACCCCGAAGAGGCGCTCACAGCTCTCGGCAGCCTGACAACATCCCCTCCATCATTCCCCTTGGATCTTCTCGTCGGTGACTGCGGCGCCCTCCACGGAGAACTCATCTGGGATCACTGGCAAACCGATCCGGCGAAACTCGGAGCCAGGTTCGCGGCTGGCGTCGGGAGGTTCATGGAGGACTCGGACATGCTTGCCTCACACGAAGCCCGGTTCTGGAGCGAGATCTTGCCAGGCGATGGCGGGGAGATTTTTGGTGAGATCGTCAGAGAAACAAGTTCCCTTTCCGCCGCTCTCACGCTCCGAGACAGACTGCAAGTGCTCCCAACAGCGGCCGCCGCCGAGGTCTATCGCGCCCTGGGCTACCTCTACCCTAACGAAGTCTTGGCGTTTACCACCGCCGACAGCACTCTCCGCCGCGAACTGTGGAGAGGTCTCTTGGAGTGGCGCAGTGAAGAATCCTACGAGGCGGCCCTCAAACAAGCGATCGCCTTCGACAAGGCCGCAGATGGCGGCACCTGGCTGCGGATGACCGTCAACATGCTATGGGACCGGGACGAGGAGGCCCTGCGTGAAGCGGTGGAAAGCATGGACGATCCGGACGGAAAAACACGTCTGGTCAAGGCCCATCTCGCCGAGGCCTTCCAGAGGGCGGAACCGAGCGAGGCGTCCGCGCTCTGGGAGAATCACAAACGCCTCCTGGGCCGCCGCCCCATGAGTGAGGACGAGTTGCGAAAAGCGACAGGGAACAACCTACTCTTGACCTTTCCCATCCTCGCCACCGAATTCGGTGAGAGGATGTCCGAACGCGGCCCGGCGCTCGACTACGGCGAACGCTGTTCGCGATCCTTCGGCGAGAAACTAACGTCGATCGAAGATCTCTGGGGCGACCTGCGGCTCGGCCTCGCCTTCAGCCTGCATCAGGGTTCCCTTGAGAATCTGATCGCGGCCTATCCCACGGGAAGCTTGGGCGGGCGCGTCAATCCCGCCATGGCATTCGTCAGTGATTGGGTTCGCATCGATCCGGAGGAGGCCCTGGACATCGCGTCGCAATTTGAAGACCCGGAAGACCGGGATGGCGCCACTCAAGGCATCATTCCCCAGATCGGAGGCCTTCTTCCCGATCTGGCGCACGACGCCTTCCTCACCTTGGAGGATGGTGCCGGTCGAAAGCGAACCCTCGAGGGGTGGGCCTACCGCCTCGGCGAGCAAAACCCTCACGAAGGCTCGAAGATTTTGGCCGAGATCCACCGCGAAGACCCGCTACCGGACGAAGCCATCGCTTTTTTCGTGATGACCTCCGCTTCGGCTGACGTCGATGGCGCCATGGCGTGGCTGGATCAGATCACGGATCCAGAGATCCGCGAACGCACGCTGAAATACTTGGGTCCGCTCCACGTGATCCCGGATGATACCGATTAACCAACCCCAAAAAACTTAAACTTACACTTAAACATAAACTTAAACTTCCGACGAAGGTCCGACAACGTACCGAACGATCGAGTTTAAGCCGGAGTTGTAAGTTTTTGGGAGAGTTAGTTTTACTCCGCGAGTTCGACACGCCAGCGGACATAAGCTGCACCATCAGCGCTTGCCGACGTGCGAACCGTCACCGTTCTCAGTCCGTCACCGGCAGCCTGCGCATCGATTTCCACGACATCGTCGGCCGGCTGCCAAGCGCTCAGATCGGTCGATCGCTCCAGGGTGTAATCCACACCCTCCATCCGCTGAGTGACTTTGAGCGTGAGATAATCATCGAGCGCGCCATCGACGTCGAGAGCCTCGATGGCGGCTTCCATCGCGATGGTCGACTGGGCATCCATCGGCGCGGTACCAAAGGCGAACTCCACAAGGTTGCTCGAGCCGTCCTTGTCCGGATCAGCCGTGAGGCCGGAAATGCTCTCGTCGGCCAGGGCATCCGCGGAAAACTGCGCCACCTTCCAGTCATCATAGCCACCAGAAGGCTGGGGATCAGGCGGCGCCGCACCCTCGGCACGACCGGGGGATCCTCCCTTCTCAGCACTCGCGGCCCAGTTCTCCGGATCGTTGGCATCGGCATCGGGCGCGAGATTGCTCCGCACCAGGGAATGCCCCTCACCGCTGATGTTCTCCGGCCAGGGCGGGTCATTGCTATAGGTCACACTGACAATGGGCTCATAACTGCCATCGGAGATCTCGAGATGCTCGCCGCCGTTTCTCAGCTTCTTGTTGTACTCGCCGAGAACGGGAAGCCCTTCCCCATTGCGCATGGCGAAGGCCGCGCGGTCATTCACAATAACGCCATAGGCCTTGGGCCCCAGCGTGGTCACGTCACCCTCGGCGAAAATGTAGTCGATGCCCGCCGTGAATCGCAGTTCCCCGAGATCGACGGCCACATCGGTGGGGTTGTGGAACTCGATGTACTCGAAGTTCGACGTGGAAAACTCGGCGGCTTCCTCCGCCTCATTCGGGTTTTCGGGATCCACCATGAGCTCGGTGATGAGAATGTTGTCACTCGTCGCCGGCTCGAGACCCACGCGGTAACTGGCTTCTTGAATAGCACTCCATTTGCCGGCGGGCTCGAAGAGAGTGGTTTGGCGGACGCGCGTCTTCAGCGTTGTCGACGTGTCGATGACAATTCCCGGATCGGCGTCGCGATCGTAGAGAATGGCGTTGGGGTTGGGAGCCCCGCCGGGCAGACGCGGATCGCTTCCGTCCGTGGTGTAGAAAATGTCTCCCTTCTGAGGCGAGAAAATGCTGCCCACCCGAACCGAGACCACAGTGCCGGACTCGATGCCGCCTCCGTTAGGAGAAAAGACCGGGACCTGCACGTCTCCCCAAAGACCCTCATCTTCGAACTGCTTGGCCGACTTGAAGAGGACGTCCTCCCGCCGATCGATCCAGTTCTCGATCGCCGTCGTCTGGTTCCCGCCACCGGCGCTGAATCGCATCAGGGGATCAATCTCGTCGCTCAGCTCATTCAAGCGACGCGTCATGTTTTCCTTGGTGAGGGCTCCGCCGGGCGTGAAGAAGTGCTTCTGCAGCCGATCGGCAAACAAGAGGCGCCATTCCGGGCTCTTCATGAGGCCGTTCCACACCGTGGCCAAGTCGTCACTAGGCGTCGAGCCACTCTTGTTCTTCAGGTCGGAGCGGATGGAGTTGTAGGTCAGCCCATGACCGCCGGCGACCCCGAACATCCCTTCGGCATCCCACATGTAGGCCCGCCATCGCCCTTCCTCGGAGAGAGCCCTAGCAATGACCAAATTATTGTGCGGCCAATCCCACGTGGCACCGTAGATATTGACGATGAAGTAGTCCGCAAAGTTGACCGGGTCGAGTTCTTCCAGAACCGCCTCGTAGTTCTCCAGCACGGCCAGATCTTCGTCCAAAAGCGCCTCCAGATGATCCCACTCCGGCGTGTCCTTCAAGGGATCTTCGGGGAAGGGAGTCCCATCGGCCCAGACATCGATATGCTTGACCTGCCAGGGATCGCTGTTGCCATAGAGATCCTGGAAGAGCTCCTCGCGCAGGCGGGAGACGGTGTTGAAATAGCCTTTGTAGACGCCGTTGACCCAGAGCGCATTTTGCACGCCGACGGAACCTAACTGACCCGTATCGAACATGAGGCGGCGGGATAATTCATCGGTGATCCAGGTTCGCCCGATGTCGTTCTTGCCCGCCCGCAGACGCAGCTGGCGGAAGTCCCGCACCGGGTAGTTCTCCACCAGTGGAAAGTTCAAGGTGTCGTCGCCGTAGTCCCCACGGAAGAACATGTTGAAAGAGGGCTTCTCCGCCGCAGCGCTGGGCCAAGGACTGCGGTCCGTCTGCGCCAAACGGAACCGCCCGCGGGACCAGGCACTGGCAGCCAAGCGGAGACCGGACTCGATCTGCACGTTGGTGTTATCGTCAGGATAAATCATTTCCATGGATACCCGCCGCTCGAAGGGACGGCCATGCATGTCCGGCATGTAGTAGTCCTGCACGTCCGTGGATCGCCAATCATCACCCACTCCCGATCCGCCCTCGACCGTCATGACGCCGTGGGGCTCGTAGAAGGCGTAGCCCGCATCGGAGATCAAACTCATGGATGGAAGGGTCTTGAACGCCTCGTCCACCCCCACAAGGTAGGTTTGCGCGGCGTCGCCAGAGGATACATGACCATCCTTGAAGGCCCGCGCCCTCACAGGTGTGCCAGTTTTCCCGCCCTCGATGGCCTCGACCACGATCGCCCCCTCGTAGACCATCCCGTTAAATTCCGTGGGCTCGCTGCCATCCAGGGTGTAGCGGATGACGGCGTCCTCCGTGCTACTTGTCAGGGTCACTTCCACGGTCTCATCATAGACACCGCCGCGCGGCTCGAACTTGGGTTTTCGCACGCGATCCACCAGTTCTTCCCCACCGTTGGCCGCCCCGGGACTGGGCTCGGAAAAGTAGACGAAGACGTCTTCACCTCCAGCGCTACGGCCATAGGAGTGAAACGGATTCTGGTTGGGATAACCATCTTCCAACTGACTGACAAAGGCACCGGAACTGTCTGCCAAACCGACAAATTCACCCGTCGCCGCCAGGCTGAAGCTGGCGTGGAGATAGTCGCCCGGCACCGTGGTGATGCCATCCGCCATGACGACGAGATAGCCGCCCGCGGGAATCACCGTGCCCTCGGGAAAGGTCCACATGTCAGGAACATCGGAATCATCGGTCAGGCTCCAACCGGTGAGATCGACGTCGGCGTCTCCATTGTTGTGCAGCTCGATCCAATCCGAAAAATCCGCTTCCACCTCGGGGTTGGCCGCGTGGGCCCAATCGACGAGGCCGCCCGAGGGCTCGGTGTAGCCCACCCGGTAACGCCAGCCCTCATTGGGAACTTCCATCTTGATGTTCGACCCGCCGGCGAAAATGCCCAGCCCCAAGACCAGGTCTCCCTCGAACTTAAGCGTGTTGTCGCTGCCACGCTGCCGCTCATTGATCTGCTTGGGCACGCTGTTCTGCACCTGTACCGCAAAGATGTTCTCCCCCTCCCGCAGAGCTTCACTGGCCAAGACAACGGAGTCGTAACGGTTCTTCTCATCGTCGTCATAGCTCGAGAAGGTCGACTGATCGTGATAGACGAACCCGTTGCGTCTCCCGAGATTTCCCCGTGCGATCTCGTGACCGTTGATGAAGGCGACAAAGCCGCTGTCCGCCGTCGCCGAAAGTCGGAAGGGCTCTTCCCTGGCCGCATCCTCGGCCGAGACGGTGAAGGTTTGGCGCAAATAGAGCGAGGGCGTACGGCCATCCATTTCTTCCTCGAGATCCGTGGCCACGCCTTCGTTCCCATAGCCAAACGGAGCCGTCCCCGTCTTCCAATCCGAATCGTCGAACTCGAACTCGCTCCAGCTCGGCCCCCAGCCTAGCCGGGGCCGCCCATCGGGATGGGCCTTGAGAAGACGCTCGCTACTGGCGGCGCCGATTTCATTGATGACGACATCGGCACGGCTGGACTCTGCACAGGGGAGGAGAGAGACGACGGCGAGGACGGTCGTGATGGGTAGCGTGGAGGGGATGACAAGGGTTTTCATGTGACAATCGGGTCGTGACAACCGGCGGCGAGTACAGCAGGTATCCATTATAATGGGAAGCACGAATGAACTTAGGACCCTTTCCTTGTCTTGGCACGTTCTAGCGCCAAGTTCGGCCGCCTCCGAGGTGCCGACCTGAGTCCTCGTCCTCTACACGATGGACTCACATGATCGGGCAACTCAGTCCGTAACGACCTCGTCCAACGCCTTCCGCAACGCCCCCACGGCGTCATCCAACTGCGCCGCCGTGATACAGAGCGGGGGCATGAGAACGAGGGTATCGTTAATCGGCCGGGTCAGCAGGCCGTGCTTGCGAGCCGCGAGACAGATGCGGGCGCCGGTTCGATTCGCCGCATCCAGCACGGCCCCGGAACCATCCCCGATCTCGACGCCGGCGATGAGACCACACTGCCGCACCTCCCGCACGCGCCTATCTTCACCGGCCCATTCCTCGAGGCGCCCTTTCAAATGGGCGATCGTTTCCGGCAGCACCTCCTCGATCACGCGATCCTTCTCAAAGACCGCTAAATTCGCCAGCGCAGCGGCGCATCCCAGGGGATTCCCACAATAACTGTGCCCGTAGTAGAAGGTGCGGTGCTCTGCGGGATCACCGAGGAAAGCGTCAAAGACGCGTTTCGTGGTCAGGGTGGCAGCCAGGGGAAGGGTGCCACCCGTCAATCCTTTGGCCAAGGCGATGAAATCGGGCACCACGTCCTCGTGTTCACAGGCGAACAGCTTCCCCGTCCGCCCAAAACCCGTCATGACTTCGTCAAGGATGAGAAACACATCGTGACGGTGGCACCAATCGCGCAACTCACCCAACATCCCCGGAGGCCAGAGCCGTATCCCGGCGGCGCCCTGGATCAGAGGCTCGATGACGACTCCGGCCAACTGCTTGACCTCGCCCGACGAAAGTGCGTGGAGGGCCTCCATCCCGGTCGCCTGAACCACAGGCACCCCGAGGTTCCCCAAGCGCCCATGAAAAGTCGGGATCCCGCCGAGAGAAGCCGCTCCCAAGGTGTCTCCATGATAAGCCCGGTCGAAGGCGAGAAATCGCGTGCGCCCTCCCTCGCCCTCCATCTGCCAATACTGAAGCGCCATCCGAAGCGCGCATTCGATCGCGGTGGAGCCGTCGTCCGTGTAGAAGACCTTGGTCAAGGTCTCCGGCGGGAAACAACCCGTCAGGGCTTCGGCCAGCGCCGCTGCCGGTTCGTTGGTAAACCCCAGCATGGATGCGTGCGCCAGCTTGGCAGCCTGTTCCTGGATGGCGCTCACGATCTCGGCCCGGCCGTGCCCGTGGATGTTCGTCCAAATCGAGGCGTTGCCATCGAGGTAGCGATTCCCCTGAGCGTCCATCAGATAGGCACCTTCGCCACGGACAAGCACGAGGGGGTCATGCTCGGGGGCCACCCAGTCCCGCATGGGCGTGAAGGGATGCCAGACGTGGCGTTTGTCACTCTCGATGAACGGGTTCTTCTTGCTTGGCTGTGGGGACGGTGGCACGCGTGGTGGAAAGGTGGTTGAAGCTTCGATAAGGAGTCCGGCCACTAATGGCCTTCAATCGCCATTGCAAGCGAATTGGCGTTCCTGCCACACGTGTGACCACTACCCTTGCAGCCAATCTTCTCGCCGAATCGAACTCTGGTCTCGATCCCATCCTTACTCTTTTGCCAGATGTCGGCATCGATTCGAACGGCGCGCTCGGAGAAGAGCTGCACGATGGTTGAAGCCCCGATGGAAAACCATCCTTTCTCGCCGCCGCGCGACACCCGACAGCAATCCGGGAGCGATTGATTCACTTGGCCCACCATCAACGCCCCCACTTCAATTTGCACCATGGGACCAAAGTTCGCGGTGCGGACGAGGGTCACATCGCGGCGGTTCTGTTCGAAGACCGGACGTTGCCAGGCAAGCGACAGGGGCGACACCGCACGCCACAAGCCGCCAAGACGGCCGAGCACAACCTGCTCACCCGCGTCAATGTAATGGAAGCGATGATAGTCAGCCGGGGCCAATCGCAGTACCAGACACGTTCCGCTGGGGCCTAGCAAATCCATGGCCAGACCACCGGTCAAACCTCTGATGGAAAATGCGCGTCCCTTGACGGGGATCACCAGTTTGTCAGAAATCTCGTAGGCCATGAGACGCGCGTCGGCCGCAGCGATCAGGCTCTCGGGCGCATGATCGACCGGTCGCGCTTCGGCTTTCAGGCGACGCTCAAAGAAGGCATTGAAATCACGATAGGCCTCGAGGGGCTGGGAGGCTTCAGAGAGATCAATGTCGTGTTCTTTGACGAACGACTCGATGACAGCGCGGCTCCCGTCCCGCCGGTACCAGGCACCAAAAGCACGGTTAACCGTGCCCGTCATCGCTGCAAATTCCGAGGCGATGAACCCGATACGTGTGCCGTATAACCAGCGCATGGCTCTGCCCCGGTAGACATTCTCCTCGCAAACGCTCCCCAGGCGACGATCAAAGATGCGAACGGTTTGATCGCAATCGCTTCGTCTCATGGCTGCTCCCGTCCCGGATCGGCAACCACAGCAGCAACCCGGCCGCTAAAGCATCCGTCGCCAACATCGAACTCGCCGTTGTAGAAAAGTGTGTTCCGTACCGACCGCTTGCCCACCTGCTGAATCTTGAAGGGGACGTGCCGCTCTCTCACACCCTTACGGCATTTGATCTCGAACCGGCTGAGATACACTTCTCCCAACTCTCCCTTGGTCGCACCCGTATCGATACCGATGATGATAATCGCCATCTGCTGCAGCCAGCGAAACACTTGCAGTGCAGATAAGTGATAACCTCCCGTGCTATCGAGCGGAGCCTCCCGGACAAACAAGGTAAACACATAGGCACCCCCTCCCTCACAGACGAAATCAGTCATCTCAAACGATTCCTCCCGCCAGCCAGTGTTGAGATACTCAGACGTCAACTCGGCGAAACCGAATCGAGCGAAATCATCTCTCTCCCTCAATGTCTTTCTGGACCTGCGCCGTTGGAACACACCGGCAGCTATATTGGACGTTGTTAACTCTGACATAACATTTTAAAAACCCAGTTTCGGGCACAGTTGATTAGTTAGCTTTACGCAGTGCCACCTCTCCATCGAGCCATTTAATGCGAGACGGAAACCGGCGGCCTGCCAGAACCACCGGGTCAACGCCGTGATGGCGGAAAGCGCCAATTCCAAGTGAGTGCTTGCAAATCAACATGCAGCCTTGATCGCAGGCCGCAAGCACATCTTGCAAAGTCTCATCTTTCCACAACTTCTCAGCTGACTGCCTAACGAATCGGGCGATTCAAAAACTGTCATCCGGCGCCACCCACGCGCCTTGTGTATCGGTGAGTCTTTGATCAATTGGATGCCCGCACTCAAGATAGTCCGAACCAGCCAACTACCGAGACCGCGTTTCCCACGGCGACCGCCGGCATCGGCACACCGGTCGCGCCCCCATTCTACGCCTCTACCCCGAGCACCAATCACGACACGCCAAGTTCTCCCGGCGTCTATGAACGGTGGCGACTCCAGCGAGTGTCGCCGTGCCGATGATGCCCCATTGAGAAGCGCCTCCATAGGCGAGGAAGCGCGTCCCTTCATCCGTCCTCACCCTCCATCCGCCAGTACTGTTGTTGCGTGCCAATTGGATTCCTGTATTCTCCCGGGATAGACTCGCTCATGCCCACCTTCCACCGCGCTGTCTTCGCGTTCGTCATGCTCGTCTCTCTCGGCCTCACCTTCGCGAGGGCGCAGGAAGCCAGTGCCCTGGCGAACACTCTGGAGCGCACGCAGAAGACCTTTCGCAGGCAAACAGACCTCGTCTCGACCTCGATGCGTCGCCTCTATCTCGAGCGACTGCAAGGCTTGGAACTTAAGGCGGCCAAGGCGGGCCACTACGAAGCCGCACAGGCCTATCAGGAGGAAGGCGACCGCATTCGAACCCAACTGGGTCCCAAGGCCAAGGCACCTCTCCGACTGATCCTGCTTCCCGGCGAAGCCACCCTGAGTCGCGATCTCACCCTGACAAACAGGCTGACGCAGACCTTGAGCGGCTGGAAACCCGGTTCCACCGCGGCCTGGAAGTTGCCCGCTATCCCCCAGGGCGGCTACCGGGTGGAGATCGTCCATCGCAAGAATTCCCGGCCCGTTTCCTTCAAGCTCGCCGCCTCTCACTACCACGTCTCCGGATCACTGGCGGAGGCCGCGGGGGAGAACAAAGATGCCCAGTCGTCCCTGGGCGATCTCCGCATCATCCGCGATTCTCCCACATTGACTCTCACCCTGGAGGATGACGACCTCTCCAGCGGCCTGACTGAAATCAAACACATCATCCTGATTTCTCATGCGCCGTAACCCTCACATTCTGTCACACGGAGGCCGTATCATCTGGCCGGCAGTGCTGCGATGTGCCCTTCTCGCCTTGGTCGGCCTGGTGTCAGCCGGCGGTCAAAATGGACTAACCAAGGAAGAAAAGGAGCGGGAGCTACAAATCCTCTCCGGCCAGCTGAGTGAAGATCGACGCGCCTTCGCACGCGAACGGGCCCGGGCAACCTCCAGCGCCAACGACTACTTCGTCCAACGCCTCGAGAAATTCGAACGCCAGGCCGCCGCCGAGGGCAACTATGGCATGGCCATCCGCATGCGCGATGAGCGACTCAGGATCCTGGAAGACAGTGTGAGAGCCGATCCGGCAAGTGCACGCCAGGGCAAGGACAGTGCGATCGTTCTCAAACCGCGAGAGGCGGCACTCTATGGTTCCGTCACCCTGAAGAGCAGCGCTCTGCAGCGTTGGCGCACGTCAAAGAGCAACGCCTCCTGGAAGCTTCGCGGGATCAAGCCCGGCCACTATCAAGTGGTCGCCACCTACGCCTGCTCGAGCAAGGTCGAGGAATCCGTGGGACCGAACGGCCTCAAGATTCGCGAGCGTGCCGGCGGACAGTTCACCTTGGGAGAACAAAGCAATCTCATCGGAAGCAACGACCAGCTTCTCACCCACCAGGTGTTGCCCACCAAGGATTGGAACACCGACCGTGAGGCCTTGCTGGGCGAGATCGAACTCAATGCCGCCAACCTCACCCTCCAGCTCGATGTCGTCGAAGTCCAGGCGCTCGGTCTCATGCACCTCAAAGAGATCCGCCTCTATCCCCTGGCCCGGCCGGCATCCCCTTCCGACTCTCCTGCCCTCACGCCTCTCCGCGAAATTCGCCGCTCCTTTGTCGTCGCCCTCCAACGCCGCCTGCAACCCATCCGCCAGCGCTACCTCCAGAGATTAGAGCATCTTCGCGCCCAGGCCGAGAGCAACGACGATCCCGTGCTCATCAAGGCCATCGATCAAGCCATCGGCGAGTCGAGCATCACGGATCACCCATGACGATCGGACGACTGATACGGGTGCCACACAACTTCCCGCCCGCCGATCGACGCCGGACACGGCTTGCATTCTCACTACTCCGCTTCCTCGGGCGTCGAGGCCATGATGCCGGGCCCCACCGGCTCCTGCCGCGGCCAGCCAGGTGAGGCCTTTCGATCCTGCGCATTTGTGAGGTCGACCACGAGCCGCAAACCCGCCACGCCGCGTTTCCCCGCTGGACGCCGTCCCACCTTGCGCTGCACATTGAAGAGTTGCAAATCGCGGTAGCTCACCGCCCACTCGTCGACGTTGTCCAGCACATCGAAGAAGCCGCGCTGACAAGGTCCCTCGGTCACCTGGCGAGTTCCGCCCTTGGACGCCGCAGTCTCCGCCACGGCATTGGCCTCTCCTTTTTCTTCTTTACCTGACGCTAACAGAGACACCTTAACATAATCTTGCAGCTCCTGCCTCTCCTGCGGTTCGGGCAGGCGATAGATCGCTCCCGGCTGCAGGTATCCATGGCTTCGATCCACAGCAGTCAGCCACTCACAAAAGTTCAGCGCATCAACAAAGGACATCTCTGCCGCCTCCCGGGACATCCGCTTCTCTTCCTCGCCGTCGCCCTCCACACCATCACCCAGTCGCGCCCCTCGCGGCAATGAGGCTTCGTAATTCCCAAACTCGGCTGCCGTCAGTTCCCGGGTCGCGAAAAGGGCTTTGTCATCCTGCAAGGGCAAAAAACGGATTCCCAGAGCATTCTCCCATTCCCGGGAGCCCTTCGGATACGGAATGCGGCTCGTCACCCCTTGCACACCCGCATCCACTCGAAGCACCCTGATAAAGGGCAGGCGCTCGAGCGTCTGGTAGTTCTTCATCCGCGTCTGGGTCAGTCCAAGGATCTCGATGGGTTGATCCCCCAATACCTCCAGATGCGAAACCTCGGTGTCATCACACCAGAACGCGGTGAGGCTCATTCCTGCCAGTGGCGCCAAGTCTTCAACATTGGTGTGCCTGATGTCGAGGCGATCGATCGGAAGTTTCTGCAATGGCCTCAGATAGACGAGATTCTCGTGCCCGCTCAAATCGACCTCGAGACCACTCGCCTGGCGATAGGTGGTGGCGTGCCACTCCTTCTGCTCCGGATTCCACTCTTTCAACTCACGCTCCACCATCTCCCAGGCCTTGGCAAAATGGGACGGCGTCTGCGAAAGACGTCTCAACGCCAACGGATGATTGGGATCGATCTCAAGCACCTCCATGAGACCGGCCAATTCTGCGTCGAGATCTCCCGCTAACAAAGCGGCATCCGCCTTGGCCATCAGGTCCTGGACGAGATCCATTTCCTTCTGCAGTTCCTCGAAAATCTGTTGAATGGCCTCGACCGACGGTCCCTCTTTTCCCAGATTCGCTTCCGCTACCATTTTGGCCAATTTGAGAGCCTCCTCCCGCTTTCCCTCGGCTTCCAGATTGGCCAACTGCTCTTGCAGCGCTTCCAACTGGACCGCTGGATCGGCGTCCGCAACCTTGTCCATCATGGCCTTGAGATCCATCTCTTCAGTGCCATCGGACATCGCGTTCATCACCTGGGCGAGAGCCATCACGGCGTCCTCCATTGATGCCTGGGTATCCTTCTGGTTCTTGTAGCGATCGATTCCGAAATAAATCGCCCCGCCAATCACCGCCATGGAGAAAAGCATGACCAGGGCGAACTGCACCCGGACGGCCGCGGTCACACCGGACTCTTCAACCGGCCTTTTTTCGGCGGCCTTTTTCTTGCGCTCCCTCTCCTCGGCTAATTTGTCAGGGATCTCCATCACCCGGAGTTCTCTCGCCATCATCGCGCCACGAAACTCCGACACCGAGGCAATTCGAAGCTGCGGATCCGGGTGAATCGCCCGCAAGATCACGTCGTCCAACCACTTCCCGGAACCCGTGACCTGAGACGGCATCTTCATGAAGTGACCCGCCGGTTTCTCACCGGTAATGAGTTCGTAGGCCACCACGCCCAAGCTGTAGACATCACCGACCATCTGCCGCTCCTCAGCCTCGCGGCCGTTGAGTTCCGAGGCCATGTAGATCCGGTCGACATCAAGAGGACCAGGGACCTCGCCGGTGAGCGTGTCCAGGATCCCCATCCCACACAACCGGACCTCCTCCCCCTTTTCCGTGACGAAAAACGAATCGGACCGCAGATGCCCGTGAACCCATCCCGCCGCATGGTAGGTCTCCATGGCCGTCGCCATGGCATCAATGAGATCCAAAGCACTCTCACCCACCGGCGGCACCCGCTTGCGGTGCTCCAGAAGGGACTCACCGGCTTGCCATTCAGTGACAATGACGAGACACCCGCTCAAACTACCGACCTGCAGGATTTTCACCGCTCCGGGATTCTTGATCCCTGAGACCTTCTGCGCCCGGTGGTAGGCCGCGGTCAATCGCGCCGTACCGTGAGGATCCTTTGGGTCTTGTGCCAACACACGAACGCCGACGAAACCCACCTCGGGGAAGGAAGCCCGGAGATGCACTTTCGCGGAATGCTGCTGGGGAAGGACCTCTTCGACCACGAGTGCCGGCCATTGGGCCTTCAGTTGCGCGACCGCCCAATCTGGGGAAACCAACGCGGTATTCCCGGAGGCAGTGGTTTGTGGTGTGACCGATCCTGTTCCCTGCATTGCTTAACTATTCACACATTTTATACTATATTTATTAAATATTGAAATTATAATCTTCATTTCTTCAAGAAATCCTGCCCTTTGCCGGCCTCCATCGGTCACAATTGGGCCATGCCACGTTTCGCGACTCAGATTCTCGCCCAGACCCTCGCATGGGCCCTTCTCCTGCCCTGCCCCATGGTTGAGGGAGCCGACCGGCCACCCAACGTCGTCTTCATCCTCATCGATGACCTCGGATGGCGAGATCTCGCCGTCCAGGGGAATCCTGTGCTCCACACGCCACACGTCGATCGCTTGGCCAGCGAGGGCCTCCGCTTCACCGATGCTTATGCCGCGTCTCCGGTGTGCTCCCCCACTCGAGCTGCCATTCTCACAGGTCTCGCTCCGGCCCGGATCCAAATTACCAACCATCTCCCCGATCGGCCTCGCTTCACTCCAGACGACCCCAAGCTCCTCCCCGCCAAGACCTTGGACCACCTGCCGGCCGAGCACACCACCATCGCTGAACGGCTCCAAGCGGCGGGCTACGCCACGGGGTTTCTCGGCAAATGGCACCTCAGTGGGCCGGGTGACGGCCTCGCGATCTACGAGCCCACCGCGCAGGGATTCGATCTCAACATCGGCGGCTGTTCCTTCGGAGGCCCGCCTACCTTTTTCGACCCCTACCGCATTCCCAATCTGCCCGACCGCAAAGCCGGGGAATATCTGCCGGACCGCCTGGCCGATGAGGCCCTCGGCTTCATGAAGCGTCACCAGAAATCGCCTTTCTTCTTCTGCCTGTGGAACTACACCGTGCATTGGCCGATGGAGGCCCCTGAATCCTATCTCAAGAAATACGCCGACCACGACGGTCCCGGGCTCAATGACCCTCGCTATGGCGCCATGATCGAGGCCATGGACGCCGCCATCGGCCGGGTCCTGCAGGGCATCGATGATCTCGGGCTCCGCGAGGATACCATGGTCATCTTCACCTCGGACAACGGCGGCTTCTCCGGCGTGGCCGACAACCGGCCCCTGCGGGACGCCAAAGGGGACCTCTACGAAGGCGGCCTTCGCGTCCCCCTCATCGTTCGCTGGCCCAAGCACGTTCCCGCCGGAAAAACCAGCGCGATTCCAGTGGTCAGCATGGATTTCTATCCCACGATCCTCGAAGCCGCCGGCTTGAAGACACCGGCCCCACTGGACGGCCATAGCCTCCTCCCGACCTTCGCCGGCGCCACGGATTTGAAAAATCGCTCCCTCTACTTTCACTACCCCAACTACGCCTGGCATCGTTCGAATCGGTTAGGAAGCGCCATCCGCCACGGCTCCCACAAACTCATCGAGCGTTTCGACGATGGCTCCATCGAACTCTTTGATCTGGCGAAGGATCTCTCGGAAAAGAAGAACCTCGCCGACGCCAAGCCCGACCTCGCCTCCAAACTGCGGACGAAACTGCAGACCTGGCGCCGCGAGGTCAAAGCCGCCATGCCCCGGCCCGTGTCGAAGAAAAAGTAGCACCCGATGAATCCGCCCGGTAGTAGGGGCCCGAGCATCCTCATCAGTGTTTGCCAAGCCATGTCATGTCGTCTAGTCTTGCACTTAACAAAGAAACCACGCGAGGAGAAAAGAGAGCAAGACGATGAACGTATCACTCCCTCCAACCCTTGAGGAATTTACCCGCAAGAAGGTCGAATCAGGTCTCTACGACAGTCCCGGTGAGGTCATCCGCGAAGCGCTCCGGCTGATGCACGTGCGCGATCAGAACTCTGAAGCTCTTCGCCAAAGCGTGGCTCGAGGCTTTGAACAGGTAGACCAAGGCCATTTCGAAGACGTCTCAACAGAAGCGGAGTTCATGAGGCTCGCCCGAAGAAGCCAGTGACAATCCGGTTCTCCCGAGACGCCATCGCCGATCTCCAGGGAATCTCCGACTACACCCGTCGGCAATGGGGCAAAGAGCAGGAAGAAACCTATTTGAAACAGATCTACGCGGCATTCGAGAGAATTCGCCAGAATCCATCTCAGTTTCGTCTGCGAGCTGAGCTCTTTGACGGCTGTCGAACTGCCCCAGTTGGTCGACACCTGGTATTCTTTCTCGTCAAAGACAACATCCTCATTGTCTCCCGCGTTCTTCATCAATCAATGGACTTTCCACGCCACCAGTTTCCCGACTGGTAATCCCAAATGCTCCGAAGGTGACCTACCCGATTCGTGCAATAGCACGCCACCACCGAAGATCTCCACACCAGCCCATGCCCCACCCAACTATGGGATCGCCTTGTCCCCGAAAGTCGGCAAGACTGCGGCATGAAACGACGATCCTTCCTTCACCTCGGCGGGAGTGCCGCGGCGGCGCCGCTCATTCTTCCGCGTCGCGTTATCGGAGGTACCGACACGCCGCCACCCAGTGAGAGGCTGAACTTGGCGGGCGTGGGAGTTGGTGGCATGGGCGCCAACTATCTCAGCGCCCTCTCCAGTCAAAACATCGTCGCTCTAGCAGATGTCGACTCCCGCAAGGCCGGCAAGGTCTTCGCCCACTATAGCCGCGCGAAGCGCTACGAAGACTTTCGCATTCTCCTGGAGAAGGAGAAGCACATCGACGGTGTCGTCATCGGAACGCCCGACCACACGCACGCCGTCATTGCCCGCGCCGCGCTCGATCTCGGTAAGCATGTCTACTGCGCCAAGCCCTTGACGCGCACCATCGGGGAGGCTCGCAGCATCACGCAGAAGGCCGCGGAAACCAAAGTCGCCACCCAGATGTCTATCCAGTGGAACGCCAAGGATTCCCACCGGATACTCGCGGAATGGATCGCCGACGGCGCCATTGGCGAAGTGACTGAGGTGCATACCTGGTCCAATCGCCCCATCTGGCCACAGGGCCTGAAACGCCCCGCGGAAACGCCTCCCGTTCCGTCCTACCTCAATTGGGATCTATGGTTGGGCCCGGCCCCGAAACGCCCCTACCATCCCGCCTATCATCCGTTCAATTGGCGTGGCTGGTGGGACTTCGGATGCGGCGCCCTGGGTGATATGGGCTGCCACCATCTGGATCCCATCTTTCGCAGCTTGAAGCTCACCACTCCCACCACGGTGACGGCGGAGGCCAGTGATTGCTTTCCCGAAACCGCTCCCGCGGCCTCGACGATCACCTATCAGTTTCCCGCTCGCCAAGGCCTGCCTCAGGTCAAACTGGTCTGGTACGATGGAGGACGCCAGCCTGAGCGCCCGCCGGAACTGGAAGAAGGACGCAAGATGAGCGATTCCTTCGGCGGCACTCTCTACATCGGCCGAAGTGGCAAGATCCTCACGGGCGGCTTGGCCGACTCCGTGCGCCTCATCCCGGAGGAGAAAATGAAAGTCTACCAACGCCCGGAACCCTCTTTGCCGCGCTCCGAGGGACATTACGAGGAGTTCATCGCGGCCTGCAAAGGCGGCCCCGCGGCGGGTGCCAATTTCGACTACGGCGGGCCGCTCACCGAAGCCGTCTTGTTAGGCAACGTCGCCCTCCGTTGCCCCGGTGAAACCCTCGAATGGGACACCACCCAGTTGAAGATCACGAATCTGGATGAGGCCAATGCCTATGTGCATGCCGATGAACGTCAGGGTTGGTAAATGAGAGCATCACGCATACACACCCTGCCAGCCCTCCTCGGCCTCGCTTTTTTCTGGCCGCTCGCCTTTGGCCCCCTTGCGTCGCCGGCCGAAGAGGCGGAAACCGGAAAATCAGCGGCACAGATCGCGGAGGAATCGAGGCCGTCCCTCGTCGCCATCACCCACCGTTCCCGTGCCGACGGAGGGCAGCGGGAAGGCAGCGGCTTCGTCATCGCCCCGGGTCTCATCGCCACCAATCTCCATGTCATCGGTGACGCCAGACCCATCCACGTGACCACCAGCGACGAACGCGAACTCACCGTCAATACGGTGCACGCCTCGGATCGCAAACTGGATCTCGCCATCCTTCGCGTTGATGAAGATGATCTTCCCGCCCTGCCCCTGGGCGATTCGACCGATCTCCCGGACGGTCATTCCGTCGTCGTCATGGGAAACCCGCAAGGCCTCCGCTTCAGTGTCGTCGAGGGCATCATTTCCGCCACCCGTGATTTCGACGGCGTAGACATGATTCAGTTAGCCATCCCCATCGAACCCGGCAATAGTGGCGGTCCCCTTCTCGATCGCCAGGGAAGAGTCATCGGCATCCCGGCGATGAAGTCCCACCTCACGGACAACATCGGCTTTGCCATCCCGGTCAACGCCCTCAAACTCTTGTTAGACAAACCCAACCCCATTCCCATGGAACGGTGGGTCACTGTGGGTCAACTCAGCCCGCGAAAATGGAAAGCGCTCCAGGCCGGCGCCCGCTGGCGGCAGCGCGCCGGCACCATCTCCGTCCGCGGAGCGGGCGCGGGCTTCGGCGGGCGCGCCCTCTGCCTTTTTCAAACCCAGCCTCAGAAGATGCCCTACGAGGTCGCGGTCAAAGTGAAACTCGATGACGAAGGCGGCGCCGCCGGCTTGGTCTTCGCCTCCGACGGCGGAGACCGCCACTACGGATTTTATCCCAGCGGCGGCCAAATCCGGCTGACCCATTTCGCCGGCCCCGACGTCTTTTCCTGGAACATCCTGGCCGATCGCTCCGTGGCTGCCTACCGCCCCGGCGATTGGAATCACCTCCGCGTCGTCGTCGATGACGAAACGATCACGGGATACGTCAACGGTGAAGAAGTCGTCAGCTTGTCACACAAGGCACTCCGGGGAGGCCAAGTTGGTCTTTGTAAGTTTCGCCAAACGGAAGCCTCGTTCCAGCAGTTCTCCCTCAATGCGCCTCGAGATCGGATTCATGAGGACCCGGAACTTAAGGAGCATCTCGAGATGGCGTTAGACCAATGGCTGGCGGCCGCCGCCGGGAAGGACGAGGCGGAGGCGAGCAAAGCACTCCTCGATGAGAATCCCAAGACCGCGAGGATGCTCTTGCAGGACAAAGCCAGGGCCCTCGACCGCCAAGCGGCGGCGCTACGGCGATGGGCAGTGAACCTTCATCACGCCGAAGTCAACCGGGAGATGGCGGCCTTGCTCGCCAATCGCGAGGAAAACGAGATCGACCTCGTGCATGCCGGCCTGCTCATTGCCAAGCTGGCCAATCCCGATCTCGACGTCGACGCCTACCGCCGGGAACTCGATGCCATGGCGGAAGAGATCCGTGCGACGCTGGCGCCCGACGCCGGAGAGAAAGCCATCCTCACACAGACCTCGGATTACCTTTTCCAGCAGCTGGGATTCCACGGAAGCCGTCTCGACTACTACAGCCGCGAGAACAGCTACCTCAACGCCGTCCTTGAAGATCGTGAAGGCCTTCCCATCACCCTCTCTGTCCTCTATCTCGAACTCGCTCAGCGCCTCGGTGTGAAGAACGTCGTCGGCATCCCCTTGCCGGGCCACTTCGTCGTGCAACACCGCCCGGAAGGAGGGGACGAGGACACCCGGCAGCTCATCGATGTCTTTGACGCGGGAAAACCGATCTCACTCCAAGAGGCCGAGACCATCGTAAGCAACGCCACCGGACTCACACTGGAACAAAGGCACATCGAGCCCGCCGGGAAAAAGGCTATTCTCGTGCGGATGCTGCGAAATCTCATTAACATTGATCTCAATTCGGGTGACGCTACCCAAGCGCTTCCTCGATTGGACCTGCTCTTGACCATCGCTCCCGCCGAGGCCTCCGAACGGCTCAGCCGGGCCCTGCTGCTCTACCAGGCCAACCAATGGGCCCGGGCCTTGGAGGACATCGAGTGGATTCTGCAAGAGCAACCGGCCGGCATCCACCTCGATCGGGTCGAGGAACTGCGCCGCCGCATCGAGGCCGCCCTGGAGAAATGATCTCACGGCCCTCCCGAAGCCAAGTGATGGGACACTTCTGTCCGCCCGATCTGCGTGGTTCTATGAATCTCTAATCTCAAACTCCGGATTCAATTCAAGTGTAAGATCATCGTTCCACCGTTGGTTTGTTAGAAATCAGTTAACAATCCCACCGACAAAGAGAATCCACCGCATCACGCGAACCATCGCGCACCCACCCATCCAGCTGGGCTTGCTCCTTGAGTTGCTGCCCCCGGGCACGGGGAACGACGACATAGCTGCAAGCCACTTCGGGAAGGGCCGTCATGTCTCCCCACAAACGTTCAAACTGAGCCACGGGAAAGATGTCTTCCTGCCCGTGCCCCCAACGTTTTTTCACTTCCTTGAGCGTGATGTACGTCGGCAGGCGTTCACTGAGGGCCCGCACGGCCTCTCCTACCTTGGCCGCATCTTCCAGATCGGTACGCTCCAAGGCAAAGGCCCGAAGCAAGCGCTCGACATCAATCCAGCAGGTGTTCGAGTTGTAATAGGACAGCTTGAACTCATCCTCTTCCCGGGGCATGGCCAGGCCCTCGACCAGGCGGAGCGCCCCGTTAACCCGAGCCAAACCGCCACCACGGTCCTCAATCCGCCGACTGATGACTTCGAAGGTCAGCACGGCCCCGGTGCGGCGATGGTAGCCCAAGATCCCAGGATCCAAATTCGCCCCCACGGTATCGATGTTATGCAACATCAAGGTCTTCAATTGCGGACGCCTCTCCAACAGGTGCGCCAAGGTGCCGTTGAGCAGCAGATTGGGAACTTCATACCAATGCCCCACGGGATGGAGACATTGTAAGGGCGTATTCTCGCGATAATCCGTTCCTTCCCCGCAATTCTCGGCCCAGCCCAAGAGGGCCGCGCGCACGCTGGCCCGCATCTTCTGCGCCCGCTCATCGAGCCTCTGCTGAGGCATCTCCTCCCACTCGAAGCGGAGATCACGGCGCATCGGAATGAGCCGCAGACCGATCGATCGCCCCGGCGAGAGCATCACTTCTTCCGCCATGCCATGATACCCCTCAGATTCGAGGAACCGCCGGATCGGCCGGTGCGTGAGATAGCTCGTGGTGATCACATGCAAAGGCGAAACCCCGAAAGCACGGCCCGCGGCCCGCGTCTTGGCCAAATGAAGTTCGAGAAAAGTGCGGTGCCGTCCCTCAAACTTGCAGAAAGGATGCAGCGCCTTGACCACACCGGCCCCTTCCGTCCACCGACTCGCCGCTCCTGCCGCCAAGGTGACGACGGCCACCTCACCACCTTCCAACGCCTCTCGCCCCCGCGCCTCATCCGCGGCATCCCAAGACAGCGCCACATCACCCGAGCGCACATCCTCCACTACCGAACTCGTTGGCATGCGATTCTTCGACAACCCAATCAACCCACACCGCATGTCATCGCGAATTCGCTCGTGTAACACCGGGTCGAAGCCATTGGCCTCCAAGAGCGACGCTAACGAAACCTCTTCCCCCGGCACTTCGTCCGCCCTCGGAAACAGATTCGAGACCAATCGATCACGCACCGCATCGTAGGCTGGTTCCGCGTCGGCCTTCTTCTCAAACCGCGCCATCTCCGAGCGCCTGCTCTCCGTCAATGCCCTCGGGTCCCGGCGCAGCAAGAGGGGGAGCGTCATGGCATAGTAACCCGCCGCCATCAAGGCATCCTCACCCCGCAAGAGGCGAGCACGGCTCCCATCCTCATTGATGCCAAAATCGTAAACCACGGGATCCATGGCAAAGGGAAGCGAGTGCTCCAATTGCTCTTTCAGAACCACCATGATTCCTTGCATCCGCTCCACGGCCTCGGCTTTGCGTGAGGGCTCGAAAATAAAACCCATCCCGCCGCCAGACATCCCGCCCAGCATCCAAAATCCCCAAAAATCCTCCCCAAACTCCGATCGCACGGCTGCGATCAAGCGCTCCGTGAAGTGGGTCGAGGCCCACGGGATGATCGTCTGCAGCGGCCCCATGAACTGCTTGGTCGTTAGCATCCCCAACCGTTTGATATCCCCCTCGCGCAAGGCGCCGAGTATCTCATCAAACAAGCCGATGGCAGTCTGACGCGCCTTCCAAGCCTCCGCCGAACGCAAGAGATACCTCTCGGTCACCATCTCCAAGATGGGCCCCACATTCTGAGCCATCCCGCCGTGCACCAAGACCAGACTGTCCTGCAACTTGCTTCGCGTCTCCCGGGAAATCACGTCGGTGCCTAACAAGGTATGCTTGGGCAGGAGACGCCCCATGCTAATCCCATACTCCGGATCGTCCGCCGACGCCTCGCAGCCCTCGATGACCTTGATTCCCGGCCAGACGCCGCCGGAATCCTGCCATCCGCCACCGGAACCGCCGAGCCATTCTCCAAGAATGGCCCGCGCCGCCACCAGACGCCGGTCCGATTCCCCCAAGGGACCGTCCAACGATCGCGTCTGCCCCGTCGCCCGCATGCAAGCCGCGATGAGACCGCCCAGGAGATTGGTCGACACCGCCAGGCGGCTTCCTTTGGGAATATCATTGACACAACTGCTGAGCTCGATTCCTCTCCCCGGTCCCACCAGATCTTCTAACAAGGCCTCCAAGCGCTCCCCGGATCCCTCGAGCCCGATGGGAATCACCCCGGAGGCAATGAGCGCCGCCTTGAGAAGTCCAAGATAGTCCTGGGCAAAATCGAAGACATCATTGAGCTGCGTGATTTCCGTCACCACCCCGAGATCCACGCTGGAGAGCCTGATCAGAGGCTCGTCAATGACCCGGAAAAAAGCCTCCACCGGCGGCTTCGTCACGGAGTCACGACCGTGCACCGCCAGGTCAACCGAGATGTTGAGCACGCGAGCACCTCCCGGAAAATCCATGCCAAGGAAAAAGATATCGCTCCAGGCACTGTGCGAGAGATCCATGCGCACCGCGGTGGTCTCGTGCACCACGGGGTAGCCCCCGGCTTCCGCGACCCGGAGTTCACCGATGACGCGCAAGGGGTAATCGCTGATCGCACCCGTACGAAACATCCACTGGTTGCCGCGCACGGCACGGACACTGGCCTGAACTTGATCGGCCAAGTTTTGGATCCCAAGCTCATAATAGGCTTTCGCCAGAGCGCTGCTGAGGGCGTCGGAAATCCCGTCTCTCTCTTGATCTTCGAGAAAGTGATCCAGGGCTTCGACAAACCGCCTCTCCAGCAAATGCGCGTTCGCCTCAAAGGAAACCACCGCCCCCGGCGTTGACCCGTCTTCCACCGTGAGCGCCTGAGGAATATAGAAACGATAGAGCGCGTAGAGAAAGAAGAGGGCGCGCACCCGTTGGTAAAGGTTGGGTGAGGCACGCCGAAACTCGTCCAGCGCCTGACACTCCCGCATGAGTTCGTCCAGTGAAAGTCCGGCACAGAGGACCTCCAATGGCATGTCTCGATCGGCGCCACGGGACGACGTGATGACCTGGACGAGTGCCGAAGATGGGGAAGCCATGTTCACGTCAGCGGCTCGGCAGGTTGTTGCATCGCGCCGGCCGCCAACAGATCCGTGATGGCGCAGAGCACTTCATCGCGATAGTGCCCTGACAAACTCACCGCGAGCTGCCCCACGAGAAGCCCGTGCCGGGAATCGAGATCATAGCGGCGCCCCTTCATCACCTGCGCCAGATAGCGCCCCCGCCCGGCGGCCTCATGCAGGGCACTGGAGAGATCCAGGTGATCGCCGGGCTGCCAGTCGGCGTCCCGACGCCTGAGGATCTCCATCACCGAGGCCTGAAGCACGTGCATGCCAAAGAAACAGAGGTAGTACCCATGGCGGATCCCTGGCGTCATCAGGGTCTGCTCCGCCTCCGTCGGCGTCGGTTTCTCCACCACGGCCTTGACCTCGTAGAGCTCACGCCCCGCGTCGAAGAGCACCCCTCCAATGGCCCCGAAATCTTTCAAACGCCCCTCGTGCGTCGGTTGCACCGCCGAAACCACGCAACCCTCGCCACTGGCGACTTCGAGCAGCTGGCTGGCACAGGATTGCCCGGTTTTCTCGCTCACGTAGGCGTGATCACTGACCATGAGCAAGAAGGTCTCGTCCCCGAGAAACGGATCGGCACTCAGCACGGCATGCCCGTAGCCTCGCGGCTCCGCTTGCTCCATGAAGGTCACATTGGCCGTCACGTGCTCGATGGCATCGCGATAGAGATGCTCCGTCCCCGGCTGAATCACCACGCCGACCTCTTCGATGCCCGCCGATGAGGCCTCATCCACCAGGAGCCCCAGCACCTTTCGGTTCCGCCCGGATCCGTCGATAAAGGTCTGCAACGGCAAATGGCGCTGGTGTTCACCTGCGGCAGTAATTACAGCCTTTCTAATTTTCACAACTCTACGTAGATCGACTTCCTCAAGAAATCAACACGCAGCCACCTTCGACGGCGAAGTTCAGCGCCCTCGACTTCGGGTTGCACCCCGGCGCTCCCGCCCCGAAGCTAGCCGGCAATGAGCCGGGAGAGGTCGACCGCGGGGAAGCAGAGTTTCGGCACTTTCGGCGGAGTCTTCACCCCGAGCACCCTGACGATTCTCGGGGTCATCATGTTTCTGCGCTTCGGCCAGATCGTCGGCCAATCGGGCTGGCTCCAGATCGCCCTCATTCTTCTCTGCGCCAAACTGATCACAACGCTGACCGGATTCTCCATCTCTGCCATCGCAACCAACACGCGTGTCCGTGGCGGAGGCGCCTATTTCCTCATCAGCCGCAGTCTCGGTGTGGAGTTTGGCGGCGCCATCGGCGTGATGTTTTTCCTCGCCCAGGCCATCTCCGTGGCCATGTACGTCCTCGGCTTTAGCGAGGCCCTACTGAATGTCTTCCCTCAACTACCGCTCTCGGGAACGGCTGTGGCCAGCCTGGTCAACGTGACTGTCCTCGTCTGCGTCTACATTGGCGCCGGATGGACGATTCGCCTGCAATACGGCATCCTCGGCATCCTCACACTCGCCCTCCTCTCATTTTACGCCGGCGCCCTTCAGAATTTTGACTGGGCCGTTCTCCGGGCCAATCGCGAACCGCAATTCCTCCCCGGCGAAAGCTGGTTCACCATGTTCGCCCTCTTCTTCCCGGCGGTCACGGGCATCATGGCCGGCGTGAATATGTCAGGCGATCTGAGCGAACCCGGCAAGTCCATCCCTCGCGGCACCCTCTTTGCCATTGGAGTCACGGCTTGCGTCTACCTCAGCATGGCCCTCCTCCTCGCCGGAGCCCGCCCCCGGGAAGTCCTCCAAGATGATGCCTTTGTCATGCTCGACATCGCCTGGTCTCCCGCCTTGATCAACGCCGGCATTTTTGCCGCCACCCTCTCTTCGGCTCTGGGCAGCATGATGGGCGCCCCGCGTATCCTCCAAGCCCTGGCGCGCGACCGCATCTTCTCTTCCCTCCAATGGTTCGCCCGCGGCTCCAAGGCGAGCGACGAACCGCGCCAGGCGACTCTCCTCACGTTTCTCATTGCGCAATCCGCCATCTTGTTAGGCGATCTCAATGCCATCGCTCCCATCATCACCATGTGTTTCATGGTCACCTACGGCACGATCAATCTCGCCTGTTTCTATGAATCGGTGACCAACAATCCAAGCTACCGGCCCGCCTTCAAACTCAGCCACTGGTCCTCCGCCCTCGCCGGCGCCATCGGCTGCGTCGCGGTTATGTTCCTCATGGCTCCCGCCTGGGCCCTCGTCTCCATGGCCGCCATGATAGGCCTCTATCGCGTCATCCGCCGCAAGGAGATCCGCGTGCGCTGGGGCGACGTCTCCACCGGCCTCGCCTTCGAACGCGCCCGGCGGGCTCTCCTCACCCTGGAACACGGCGAATACCATCCCCGCAACTGGCGGCCCATCATCCTCGCCCTCAGCGGAGGCGCCTGGCAGCGGAACCACCTCACGGAATACGCCCACTGGCTAACCACCAGCCGGGGCATCCTCACACTTGGCCAGATCATTCCCGGTTCCCTCGAGGATCACCTCGATACCCGCCGGGCGGCGGAGAAAAAGCTGCGAAAGTTCATTCAGAGCGAAGAGATCGAAGCTTTTCCCGCCGTCGTCGTCGACCGCGATCTCCAGGAGGGACTGCGCTCCCTCCTGCAATGCCACGGCATCGGCGGCGTCAAGCCCAACACCGTTTTGTTAGGATGGTCCGAGGATCCCGATCGCTGGGAGACTTTCACCGGCATGCTGCAATTGTCCCACGCCTTCGAAAAGAACATTGTCATCGTCCGCTGCCCCACGGAGAAACGCGTGCGCTGGGAACCTCCGCAAGGCACCATCGACCTCTGGTGGCGCGGCGGGGCCGACAGCACCTTGATGCTCGTCCTGGCGCATCTTCTGACGCAAAACACACGCTGGCGGCGGCACCGCATTCGCATTCTGCATTGCATTTCCCCCAACGGCGATGCCGATCGAGCCCGGACTGATATCCTCAGCGTGATCGAGCGCTCTCGCATTCCGGCCACAGCTGAAATCCTTCCGGCCGAAGAGCCGGACGAGACCCGGCGTCACTGGTCCAAGGAAGCAGCCCTCGTCATGATACCCTTCACCGTTCCCCAAGCGGAACGCGAAGAAGCGCAAAACTTCGTTCGAAGATCCAACGACCTCATCGAGGGCTTTGGAAACGTTCTCTTCGTTTCCTGTACCGGCGGTGTGTCGCTGGCAACGAGGGAAGACAAACGATCTTCAGCGAAGTAGAGCAGGAAAGAAAAAAGGCGCGGACACATCGTGTCCGCGCCTCTTCAGAAAAGAATGAATTACTTCGCGTTGTAAGCCTTCTCAAAGGCCGCCAAGTTAGCTTTCAAACTCGCCGTCGTTGAAGCATCGGCATTCTGCTTGCACTTCATGGCCCCAACCAAAAGCTTGTGGAGCAGGCTGAGTTTCGCCGCCACGTCAGCCTCCGCCTTGGCATCGCCATCGGCCGCGGGTTTGATGCGCTGTTGGAGAAAATACTTGGTCACGATCTCGGCGAACTCGTCGGCGTGATCTTCCTTGTTCGCCACCCAGCGCACCAACTGATTCTGCTCCACAGCAGAGAGCGTCCCCTTGCTGGAGAGCGCCTTGATTTCCTTGATACTTTTCTCGATTGTCGTGATGTGCTCGGCCAAGGCCTTGAAGCGCGCGGGGTCGTCATAGATTCCACATGGAATTTGACAGTGCGCCCAAGCCGAAACCATGGTGACACCAGAGACCGCCAGAGTACAGAAAAAGGATCGAATGTTCATGGCCCAGAGGCTACCGGGATGTGCGGCCAAGCCAAGTGAAATCGATCCCACGGTCACCTTTCGCTCCCCCGATTCCGGATGGAATGGCGGTGATGGCGGACCTCAATCGTCCGGCCCGGGAACTTTTTCCGACGTCTTCCGCGCCCACCGTCGTTTAACCCTATTGCCATGAGAATCTGTTCCCCTGCCCTTGGACTGGCCGCCGTCGGCTTCGCCGTGGGCTTGCCCTCCTCCTCCGTTGCGGATCCGACTGTCCCCCTCGCCATTGCCAAGACATCGGAGGCTCCGGCCACCATCCGGTTCCCCGCCACCGCGGGGACGCGCTACGAAGTGCAGTCGAGCACCGATCTGCAAACCTGGAAAACAATCCGCACCGGCCTGAGCGGGACCGACGCCGAAGTGCTCGTCGACACTCTCGAAACCGAGGAAGGCAGCATGTTCTATCGCGTCGTCATCCACCTCGGCGACAACGGCACGGGGAAGACCATCAAGGTCACCAATACCTACACTTCCGGGAGACCGGCGGGAAACCTCGAACTCGGCCGCGACACCCGCCCCTTCGATCCCGACGCACCCAAGTTTGATGAGGATGCAGCCTCGCCTGGCGAGGATGGGCCCACCGGAGTGCCCGGAGGCGGCGGCGGGGGATTCGTAGGAGATGTCGGTGATCCTCGCCTGGCGGAAGACGCCTTTTTTGACGGCGGGATCGCGCCGCCGGGAGGCGGAGATTTCGTCATCGAACCCTGGCCCTGGCCGGGGCCCGACCCCGAACCGCAACCGGGCGCCAACCTTTTAACGGCCGCGGAGTGGAACGACCACGAGCACTGGGGTGAGTTTCAAACCTTCCTCCAGGAGTACCCGGAGCACTTTTCCACCTGGCAACTGGATCACCAGCGCCGGGTCATCCTTCGCTTCGTCGACCCTGACGACAGCCCCTTACACGACGTCAAGGTCACCTTCGTCAACGCCTGCTTCGAAGGCACCCAAGCTCACACCCACAATGACGGCCAGATCCCGCTCTTCCTCACCAAGGAGATCGCCGAGTGCTTGACCCAAGAAGAGCTCGCGATGAGTGTGCAGGTGGGCGGCGCTCTTTACGAGACCAGTCTCGCCATCACGGAGGACGACGACCAAACGTGGACCCTCGAGGTGCCGCTGAAAAAGGTCTCCCAAGCGCGAAAACTCGATCTCGCCTGGGTTGTCGACGTCACCGGCAGCATGGGCGACGAGCTGCGGTTCATCCGCGAGGAACTCATCGACATCGTCGAGCAGATCCGCCAGGCGGAACAGATCGATGACGTCCGCATCGCAACCATCTTCTACCGCGACCGCGGTGACCAGTTCGTCACCAAGGTCCAAGATTTCTCCGACGATCTGGTGCAGGTCCAGAACGACATTGAGGCCCAACGCGCCTCGGGCGGCGGCGACTTCCCCGAGTCGGTCAATGCTGCCCTCTACAAAGCCATGCGGGAACTCTCCTGGCGTGATGAGGATACGGTGAGGCTCCTCTTTCTCGTGGCCGACGCACCCCCCCACTACTATCCCGACGAACAGTACACCTATCGTGACGCCATCCCGGACGCCCACGCTTCGGCCATCAAACTGTTCCCCGTCGCTGGAAGCGGAATCGACAAGAGCACGGAGTATCTCTTCCGCAATCTGGCCGTCGCCAGCATGGGCAAATACATTTTCATCACGGACGATTCCGGAATCGGCGGGGGCCACATCGATCCGGACATCGAACAATTCGAGGTGGAGACGCTCAACGCCATTCTCATTCGAACGATCCTGGAAGAATACCGGCGGGGTCTCTAACTCTAACTAACTACTCGCCGCCTGCCCAGAGAGAGGCGGGCAATTGGATTTCTTTGAGGATGCCATCGATCTTGGCGATTTCATCCGCATCGAAGCGCGTGTTCTTCACCGCCTTCACATTATCACGGATCTGTTCGGGCCGGCTCGCGCCAATGAGCGCGCTGGTCACACCAGGATGACGCAATACCCAGGAGAGGGCCATCTGCGCCATGGTCTGTCCGCGTTCCCCAGCGTGGGCGTTCAGTCTTCGGATCCCCTGGACGACCTGCTCTTCCACTTCGGCCGCGCGCAGAGGAGAATTGGGCAGGGAGGCCCGTGATCCCGCAGGCACGCCGTTGAGGTATTTGTCCGTAAGCAATCCCTGATACAAGGGACAAAAGGCGATCATCCCAAGCCCCAGCTGGGTGCAGGTCTCGATCAGGCTCGTCTCAATCCAACGATTCAACATGGAATAGTTAGGCTGATGAATGACGAGGGGCGCCCAGCTGTTCTCGCGGCAGAGACGGACCGCTTCGCGAGTCTGCTCGCTATCGTAGCTGCTGATGCCGACATAGAGTGCCTTTCCCTGTTCCACGGCCGTGTTGAGGGCGCTCATGGTCTCCTCCAGCGGTGTGTCCGGATCGAACCGATGGCTGTAAAAGATGTCAACATAATCGAGATCAAGCCTGGCGAGAGACTGGTCGAGGCTGGCAAGGAGGTACTTTCGCGTCCCCCACTCTCCATAGGGCCCGGGCCACATATCATACCCCGCCTTGCTCGTGATGATGAGTTCGTCGCGAGGGAATTCCTTGAGAAGCTGGCCCACATTGGACTCCGCACTGCCGTAAGGAGGACCATAGTTGTTTGCCAGATCGAACTGAGTGATCCCGCAGTCGAACGCGGTGGTCAGCATCTCACGCTGCAAGCCGGTCGGCTTCTCACCCCCAAAATTGTGCCAGCATCCTAACGTGATCTCGGGAAGCTGAAGCCCCCACCGGCCGGTGCGCCGATAGGGCATGCGTCCGTCATAGCGATCGGGATCCGGTAGGTAGGCGCTCATCGTGGCACGATGTAGCCAAGAAGGCAGAGGGCTGTAAAGCCATGAACAGAGAATTGCACAAACCTACCGGCCGTTTGCCTCATCGAAGGCGAGGCGGAGGTCGGCGGCGAAGGCGGTAATGTCTTCCTCTCGAGTGGCCCACGAACACATGAGACGGGAGTCTCCCACGCCGGCGAGTTCGTAAAAATGCCAACCGCGCGCATGCATCACTTCCTTCACCGCCTGGGGGAAGCGGGCAAAGACGGCATTGGCCTCGGTGGGAAACAAGATCTCCACGCCGGGAATGTCCGAGATCGATTGCCGCAGTGATTGCGCACGGTCGTTAGCCTGTCGCGCCACACCGCGCCACCGGTCTTCTCTCAAGAGACCGCACCAGGCCGAGGTGATGAAACGCATCTTTGAAGCCAGCTGACCGGCGTGTTTGCACCGGTAATCAAACTCATCCGCCAGGGCTCGATCGAAAAAAATGACCGCCTCTCCCACACCCGTTCCCAGTTTGGTCAGGCCAAAACTCATCACATCCACCCCCGCCCTCCAGGTGAGGTCGGCCGGTGTCGCTCCCGAACTGACGACGGCGTTGGCAAATCGAGCGCCATCGACATGGACCCGCAAGCCGTGGATCCGCGCGCAGGCGGTCAATTCCTTGAGTTCTTCCACGTCGTAAATCGTCCCGAACTCCGTCGCCTGGGTCAGGCTGAGCGCACGGGGCTTGGGAAAATGCAAGTCGCGACGCTGCTTCACCACGCGCTCCACCTCCGGAGAGGAGAGTTTGGCTCCCTCACCCGGACAGCCGAGAATCTTGGAACCTCCGGTGAAAAACTCGGGCGCCCCACATTCATCGGTCACAATGTGCGCCTTTTCATGAGCCACCACGGCGTGATGGCCCTGACAAAGCGCCGAAAGAGCCAGAGCATTGGCCGCCGTGCCGTTGAAAACGAAGAAGACGTCGACATCCGCTTCGAAGATCTCCCGCAGATACCCGCACGCTGTATCCGTATAGGCATCATCTCCATAGGAAGGGGCATGAGCCGTGTTGGCTTCTTCAAGCGCCGACCACGCATCGGGACAGATACCGGCACCGTTGTCACTAGCAAAGGCATTGTAATCAACGCTCATGGGTTCGCTTGATAGCGGATTCTGCCGGCCAGTGCAACGCCGGCTTTACGGGGATCGCTCGCCGCCCCGCTAACTAGCGTCGCGCACCACCACGACCTCCCCGGGCTCCAGGCCCGAGAGAACATGCACCCGCCGTTCGTTGAAGACGCCGATCTCCACCGGACGGGTTTCCGTCTTTCTACCGGCGGACTGCACCTCAATGATTTGCTGCCCTTCGATGGTGGTCACGGCATCAATGGGCACGGTGACCACGTCTTCGAGGTAGTGGAGAATGATCTGCGCTTTGCCCGAAGCCCCGGGATTGATGTCGACCACAGGGTCCGTGATGGTGATCTCCGCGCTGTAAACCCGCGCCTTGCTGGCGGACCAGAAATTCTGCCGGTCCGGGAAGAGCGCCACGTGGCTTACCTCGCCGCGATAGATTCTCTCCGGGTCAGAGTCCAAGGTGATCAAGGCATCCTGGCCCGGCTGCACATCGCTGGCGAGCGTCTCGTGAATCTTCACCGCAATCTTCATGGACGAGAGATCGGGAATGGTGATCAGTTCCTGGCGATCGCGAACCATGGCGCCCTCTTCGATCATGGACTCCCGAGTGGCTCGACTCCCGGAGCCGCCGTAGACGACCATGCCCGCGTGGGGTGCATGAATCTTGGCCGAGGACAGCTGCGCCCGGGCTTCTTCCAGAGCCAAGGCCGACACTTCCATGGAAGCCTCGGCACTGCGAAGCTTCTCCTCCGCCTGAATCACGCGTCCCTCGGTCTCTCGCTTCGTCCGCATGAGTTCCTTTTGGGTCTCGATCAAGTTGGCCGACAGTTTTTCGTAGCGCTTCACCAGATCAAAGCGCTTCTCGACCTCTTCAGAACCGAGCGCCTTCTCCAGCCGCACGGAATCCGTCGTTACCGCAAGTCGATCTCGATTGAGGGTGGACTCTGTTTCGAACCCCGCGGCTGTGAGCTTCCTGGAATTCTGAAAGCGCTCCTCCGCGATCTTCAACGATTCTCGGGCCAGCATGACGTCCATTTCCGCTTCCCGGACGAGATGAGATCGCTCCAATTTCTCGAATTTCTCCATGTCCATGCGGGCAAAATCCACCTTCAGTTGAGCCTTGCGGACCTTGCTCTCAGCATCGCTCTTGGCGATCACCAACCGGCTCTGGGCCGAGGCGTGGGTCGCCTGGCGGCGTTCGTGGGACAGCAGGCGACGTTCCACGTGATCCTCCAGACCGGAGGCATCCAACTCCACGAGCAAGTCGCCTTCCTCCACCATGCTGCCTTCAGGCACCAAATAAATGATTCGGCTCGTTCCGTGAACCCCATTGCGAATCGTGGTCTCCGTCACGGGCTTCAGGGTACCGCTCTCTTCCACGCTGACGACCAGGTTCGAACGCTCGGTCTCAAGCAGGGTGACCTCTGAGCCCGATCCCGGCTTCGTGAAGCGTACCCAGCCGAGGCCAGCCAATGTGAGACCGAGGACGAGAGCGCCCACGGCGAGCCCACGGCGGCCTTTGAAGACTGTTTTCCATTCGTTCCGCACCGTCATATCGTTTCTCTGGGTCCCTCGATGAGGGCGCCCGGAGAAAACACCAGGCTCAAACTTTTGTCTTGCTAAACATCGCCAAATCTGCTTATTCGCCGCTTCGCCAACCGCAGATCGCCCCAATTCCAGACCGCGCCCGGCCGAATCTGGGAACATTTCGTGACAAGTCACCATTGTTGGGCAAGCTCTGGGTTCTCAACTCGCTAGACGGTCTCTGCCTTCCCCGATTCTTCTATGCTTACCATTCGCAAACTCACGAAATCGTTCGGAGGCCGGACGCTCTTTGAAGACGCTCAGATGCAGGTCAACTACGGGGAGTGCGTCGCCCTAGTCGGCCCCAATGGCGCCGGAAAATCGACCCTCTTTTCCATCATTCTCAACCAGGATCAGCCGGACAAGGGAAAGGTCGAACGGGACGAATGGACCATGATCGGCTACCTCGCCCAGGAGGGCGAAGCCATTGCCGACGAGACGGTTCTGGAGGTCGCCGTGGGCAAGGCCGGCGAGTTGGAGAAGCTTGAGGCCGAACTCCGCTCCCTTGAAGAGGAAGGCAACGTGGACGGCGCCGCTTACTTGGAGGCCCAGGCGAAGTACGATGCGCTGAACGACCCGCAGATCGAGGCCAAGGCGAAGCGCATGCTCCACGGCCTGGGCTACAAGGAGACGGATTTCAATCGAAAGGCGAAGGAGATGAGCGGGGGCTGGATCATGCGGGCGCATCTCGCGCGACTACTGGCCATGGAGCCCGACCTGCTGATGCTCGATGAGCCGACGAATCACCTCGACCTCCTCTCCCTCCTCTGGTTCCAGGACTATCTCAAGAGTTACTCCGGGGCTGTCCTCATGATCTCTCACGACCGCCAGTTCCTCGACGAGCTGGTGGAGAAAGTCTATGAGATCGAGAACCCCAGACTCATCGCCTACAAGGGAAACTACTCCGATTTCGAGAAACAGCGCGAAGCGAACTTCCAGCGACACCACACCGCCTACAAGAATCAGCAGAAGGAGATCAAGGCGCTCCAAGATTTTGCCAACAAGTTTCGTTCGGTGGCTTCCAAGGCGGCTCAGGCACAGAGCAAGCTGAAGCAGATCGAGAAAATGGATCTCATCGAGAAACCGCGGCGCCCCAAGAAACCTTTCGCCTTCCGGTTTCCCCAGCCGCCGCGTGGCGGTCAAAAATCCGTCTCGATCGAGGGCGTCCACATGGCCTACGGAGATCACGTGGTCTATACTGGCATTGACCTCATCGTGGAGCGCGGAGAACGCACCGTCCTGGTGGGCCCAAACGGAGCCGGGAAATCAACCCTGCTCAAGATCCTCGCCGGCGAACTCGAGTTTCAAAAAGGCGAACGCAAGCTCGGTCACAACGCGAAAATCGGCTACTTCTCGCAGCACCGGTCGGCTCAGTTGGATCCCAACAACACGGTGGTGGAGGAGGTGCTGAAATGCGCTCCCCCAGAGTACCGCGAAGATCAAGTCCGGGGGATCCTCGGCTCCTTTCTCTTTCGCAAGGAGGACATTTACAAGAAAACGGCCGTCCTCAGCGGTGGTGAGAAGAGCCGCTTGAATCTGGTCAAGTTCCTCGTCGACCCGCCAAATCTCCTGCTCATGGACGAGCCGACGACGCACCTGGACATCTTGAGCGTGGAATCGCTCATCATCGCCCTGGAACGCTACGAGGGCACCCTGGTTTTCATTTCACACGACGTGCACTTCATTCGCAAACTCGCGACCAAGGTCCTCCACGTGACCAACGGCGAAGTCCATTCCTACCCGAGCGACTACGATTACTTCGTGGAAAAATCAGGCGCCCTGAGCGATCGCGCCGCCATCGTCGCCTAACTATCTAGATTTCTGTTAGCGCAGAAAAGGCGCCGTCGCGGAGTAATTCAATCCCGCTCGCCCTACCAAGTTCCAACCAGCCATTTCGTGATTTTCGTGCCGTTCGTGGACAACCCACGATCAACCAGTCATTGTCTACCATAGTCACGAAGACCACGAAAGAGTGATAGTGAACGAAGTTCTCATTGTGACAGACTCAAGATCTCAGAGAGAAGGCGGGACTTGGTGAGGTAAGCGAGCCCAACCGGGTGATGCGGACACTACTATCCGCCCAGCCAGCGTCGTTCCTGAACTAAATCAACGAGGCACGGTATCAGGAGCCCGTGCCCGGCATCATCACGTACCGGGAGGCGTGATCGGTCCTGCCGGAGCGGGTCCGCCAGGATTCTCGTTCTTCGCCACGCGCAATGTGTAGTCGGCAAAGCTCCAGCGATTGATCCCGACGAGCCACCACAGCCGGACGTGGATGGTGGCATCTTCGTTGGCAAAAGTGACATCGACCGAGGTCTGCTCGCTGTTGATGAAGCCGGAGTTGAAGAGGTCCCGGGCACCGACGCTCGTCCCCACGTAGACCCAGTAGGCAAAGAGGGTTGTCCCGTTCGGACCGAAATGGAGACGCTGCTCACCTCCACCATTGATGGTGCTCCCTGGCGCGGGTTCGAGCAAGGCAGGCTGCTGCGGGCTCTGCACGGTGTAGAGGAAATCGGCATAGCCCCATTGAAGACTATCCGGCAAGTGCAGGAGCCGGACCCAGACCTCGCCCGTCACCGAGGGAGGAATGATCACATCACGGGTGCGCTGATCGCCGAGAAGCGTCCCGGACTCAAAGATATCGGTGCCCCCTCTGGTACGGCCGACGTTGATCCCCCAGGCATTGCCAATGACTCCGTTGTCATCCCACTCGAACTTGATCTGAGGCCCCGTGATCTGAGTGCCGGGCGCCGGAAAGACCATTTTCGGAAGGCGCCTCGAGGTGTAGAGGTGGTCCCGCTGATTCCAGATCTCCCCCACCCGGTAAAAGAGGCGCACATAGAGCGGCGCACCGTCGGTGGGCAAGTTATTGACGGTCACCGCGGTCGCCGTTCCCATGTCCCTGTTGAAGAGACTGTCATCACCCGTGGAGGTGCCGACGTAAATCCACCACTGCTCCACGGCGACCGAATTCCCCGTCCACTGAAACTGGGCCTGCGCACCGACAATCTCGGTGCCCGGCGGCGGGTTGAAAACCTGGGGAGCCCCATCACCGTTGGGATCATAGGCGACTTCAAAGTCTTTCTCTTCCCAGTTGCCGTCGGCCTCATAGCGGAGCCGGATCCAAAAGGTGGTGGTCCCATCGGGCAAGGTATCCACCGTCGCTGCTCTCGTCTCCGCGGCCAATTCGCCGGTATCGAGAATTTCCGAACCTCCCTGGGCGGCGCCCACCTGGACCTGCCATTTGGTGACCGTGGTCAAACTCGGGGTCCACTGAACCACAAAGGGCAAACTCGTCACTGTGCCGCCCGGAGCCGGGCTGGTGATCACTGGGGTCGTCGAGGTGATCTTGGCAGTGAACTGGTAGTCGATGTGGCGCCAGATGTTGCCGAAGAAATAATGAAACCGCACCCAAACAGGTGAGCCATCGGCGGGTAGTCCCGTAATCTCCACGGAACGGACATCCGCCCCGAGCGACGTGTCCGCATACTCGGCACCGCCAACCGTGCTCCCGACCTGGAGGCGCCAGGTGGAGGCCAAGGTTCCCCGGTCCTCCCAGCGGAAAATCACGTCCTCGGATTGAAACACACTCCCCGGGGCCGGGGTGGTCAACGCGGGAGGCGCCGGCAGCGGCGTGCTGAAGGTGTAATCGGTGTGCAGGAAGCGAAACCCGGTGTCGGTCCTCACCATGTAGTAAAGCCGAACAAAGACGCCGGAGCCATCCACCGGCAACCCCGAGACGGTCTGGGAACGCGCTTCAGCGCTGTAGCCTCGGCTAAACAAGTCATCTGCTCCCTGCTCCGAGCCGACCGCCAGGTGCCAGAAAAAGACCTCCGACGTATCGGGGGTCCACTCAAATTCCACCGTCGATCCCGAAAGCGTGCTCTCATTGATCGGTGTTGTCAGCCGCGGGGCGGCCCAGGTGGTGAGGATGCTCAGAAAGAGCGCGGAGATAGTAAGACGAAAAATCATGGTCCAAGTAAGGGGCGAAGAAGAAGGAGTGCGTACGGATAGGAGCCTGGACGAAAGTCCCGCCCGGTAATCTGAGGCAGACCCAGGAAGGATTCAACTTGGAATTCCTCTGGTTCTGACAAAACCGAAAACGGTTCGCAGGTACAAAACAAAGCGGCCAACGGGAAACCCGTTGGCCGCTCGAAGTTGTTTTCGATTCGGAGACCCCTCTGGCTACGTGAGCGGTCGGTGTCCCCGTCTCGTGGTCATTTTACTCACCACTGGGGCCGTCACCTGGAGGCGTGCCTCCGCCACCGCAACCGGCCTTGTTGTTGAGCGTGTACTGGATCTTCAGCCACGTGAGGTTCTGATCGAGATACCACAGGGTCACGAAGAACGTGCCACAGGGAAGGCCATTGACCTGCTCCTTGATGAGGAAGTTCGGATCATTCTCACCCGGCTGGATGAAGCCGGAGTTGTGGACGTTGAAGCCGTCAGCGCCACCTCCTTTGTCAGCCGCCTGGTTGTCGGCGACATAGAGCCACCAACCGAAGGCCACGGCGTTGTTGCTCTTCCAGGCGAACTCGAGATCAGTCGCATCGACGTCCTTCGTCGGATCGGGCACCACCAAGGATGGCAGCGGCGCGTCCGCGGAGGAGACGTAGCAGAAGGTGCGGAAGTTCCAATTCTGAACCTGATTGCTCGACTTGAGCCACCACAGGGTGACGTAGACCTGAGATCCGTCGATCGGCAGGTTGCGCACGGTGTAAGCCGTGGTCGTCGGCGTCAGCAGGTTGCTGTCGTCGATGTCGGCCGTCTGCGGATTCTTGTTCTTGTCGTCGCCACCGGTGGGAGCGATGGAAGAAACCGTAACCCAAAGGGCGTCAAGGGCCACGTTCCGGCGATCAATCGTGATCACCCGCTGGGCGCCAATAATGGTGCCACCGTAGGTCGGATCCGTGATCTCAGGACACTGAGGATTGGTGAACTTGAAGTCACGCGGCAACCACTTCTGCGTGGTGACCTCGATGATTCCGCCACCACCATCAGGATTGGGATTGGTCTGGGTGGTCTTCTCCTCGATCAACCACCAGAGGCGGACCCAGAGAGCCGCGCCGTCCGTCGGCAGGTTGGTCACTGTGCGGGCGAGCACTGTGTTGGCCAGGGCACCGCTGTTGTGGAACTCGCGGCCACCTTGGGTCGAACCCACATAGAGCCAGTAACCGAGCGGAGACTGAGCGGGATCCCCGCCGACGAAGTTGCCGTCGAGCCATTCGAAGGTTACCTCGTTACCCAGATTGTTGGTGAAGCATTTCGCAATGCTGCCAGGAGCCGTGAGATAGGGAACCTTCTTGGTGTCGAAGACACAGACCACGGCATCGGTGAAGGCATCCTCAGCCAAACCACCGCTCACCCAGTAACGCAGGATGATGTAGACCTTGCGGCCATCCGTGGTGAAGATCGTGTTCGGCGCCTCAACCGTGCGCACGTCGGGGGCGAGGAGAGCGCTCTTCCAGAGGCCGTTGTTGGCGGGATCGCCATCCTCGTTAATCACGACCTGCCACTGCTGTGCGGCCGTTCCCTTGTCGTCCCAAGTGACCGTGGTCGTGTTGGTCGGGCTCGTGAGATCGATCGGGAGCTTGTCGGGATTGTCCCCACCCTTGACGGGCGCGGTGATCACTGGGCCAGAGGAGGCCTTGTAGGTGAACTGACGACACTTCCACTTATCGGGACCTTCACCTTCGAGGCGCCACCAGAGGACGACCTCGACGTTTGATCCATCATCGGGGAAGTTCTGGAACGAAACGAGGGACGAAGTCGTGCCGCGATCAGCCTCGGGCACTTCGAGACCAGCACTGTGGTAGCGGGTCGGATTGGGCGGATCCCCAGCATTGGGGACGTCGGCGGCGGTACCGGCATAGACCCACCAGAATTGCACCCTCAAGCCATTGGGCTCGAGTTCCATGGCACCTTCGGTTCCAGGAAGCGGATTGCTGACCTTGATGCTCGGAAGGATCGAGGTGTTGTAACCAAAGACATTGGACTGCCAGTCGTTGGCGTCGCCTTTCTCCCACCACAGCGTGATGATGATCGGCTGGCCGTTGGTCGGAATATTATTGACCGTGAAGCTACGCTCACCCGCGGCAATTTCACCACTGTTCAGGATACTATCCGGGTCGGCAGCGGTACCGACATAGAGCCACCAACGGTCGGGCTGCCCCAGGTTTTGGGCTGCCACCCACTCCACGAGGATGGAAGGCGCTGCTTTACAACCGTCGACATCCTGAAGACCAATCGTAGTGCCCGGAGTCGGCGAGGAAATGTAGTGCACATTGGCCGACAGGTAGATGTAGTCGATCCACTTTTGCGTCTCGGTGACCACACCGCCGATATTCTCCTTCACAGTCCAGTGCAAGCGCACGTAGACCCTCCGGTCGTCGGCCGGGATATTCACGACAAGGTTGTAGTTCGCCTTGTCTTTCACGGCCGCCACTTCCACGTTGGCGATATCACCGAAGCCGAAGCGAGAACCCACGAAAATCCGGAATCCAGCCTGATTGTCGTTGGTCAGATTTCCACGATTCCAGGTCAGGTTCACTGAAGCCGTTTTCAAACGGGGAATGTCAACGAGATCCGGCGGATTCAGTTCATCGAACTCCAATGGAGTCTCAGGGCCCGTCAGAGCGGGCGGAACGGTCTGCGCGAGCGCAGAAGTCGCAAAGAAGCCCAAGAGCGCAGCAATGAAAAGTCCTCTCAACGAACTTCCCATATTGGGGCTCAGACCTCCCCGTCTCTCCCGGCACCCTGGGACACTAGCTTTTGATGTCATACTCATAGATAGGTTTATCTTTTAGGGTTGGTGTGTTGATGAGGATGTTTTTTCTGGTTGTTTCTGGTTGATTGCAAAGGGATACAGCCCATCAGCGCACCGGCGCAGACAGCCTTCTCCAAAGAGATCCTCTCCCCGAGAGGGACAGGACCAGGATCCAAGTAAAGCCTTCGCCCTCGGCAGTCAAGCGCTTAAATCGTAGGGAATTTGAATTAAACCGCTGCCTCCCGAATGGAGCAATTCCTGCAAATCAAAGAATCCCCCCCGGGAAACCCCGCCAAATCAAGAATCCTGGAGATCCAAAGGATCCGCAGGAGTGAATAGTTTGAGACTCATGATTATCACGAATGAGAATTAAATAGCCTTCCCGACCTCGTCAGCACCCCCGTTTGGAGGTCAAGAGGCCCTATTTGGATTCGGATGCGGATCTTTTTTCGGATCCCGAGGCGGGTACTGATTTCCTGTCTCGGATGCCCTTGATCCATTTTCCCGTCTCGTTCCCCTCCTCACTCCCGTCTGCCTTGATGTGCAGATAATCGAAGACCTGGTTGAACTCGACCCGCTGACTCTCCTCTCCCTCGGGCGTCAAGTCACCGGACGCTGTGACGTCGGGAACCCGCACCCCCTCGAGCGTATCCGCCTTCCAATCCTCGACCCGTAACCAAACGTACTCTTCCCCCGTGAAAACCTTGACCAGGAGTTGCTCATCCTTCGGCAAGCCTTTCTCCACCAAGCCTCTCTTGCCAGCCAAGGCGGTGCGCGCGGCCTCACTCAGTTCGAGCAGTTTTTCTCGTTCACCCCAGAGTTCGAGAAGATCTCCTTCCGGCCGAAACAGACGGCTGATGGCATGGAGCTGTTTTTCCTGGTAGCTCTCGCCGGAAAATTTCCGAAAATCCACGGTGAGTAAATCATTCCGAGGGTCCCCGTCGTCTCGAGGAGCCTCCGTCAACACGAGTGCGGGAATGTCCTCGCCGTCCTCCGGAAGGCCGAGGAGTACTCGCAATTCCTCGGCGCCCCAAGCCGTCTTGGGCTTGAGAGGGCCCTGGATCCCCACGTGGGCCACGAGGAATTGCATCATCTCGGAGAGCGGCTCCCAAAACGCCTTGGGAAACTCGGCCAGTACCAGATCCGGCAGTCCCAGCTTGCGCATCCCAAAAGTGACCGACCGGTAATTGTTCGAGGGGAGGACGTAGCCATGCATGCTCGTGTTGGCGAAAAAGATCTCCTCACTAGCCAGGCGTTTCAAACGCCATGCGGCCACCGAATAGAGTTCACGGGTCTCCTCGTCCCAGACGAACCCACCCGTTTCCTGAGCCAAGAGAGCCGCCAGTTCGTTGGCCGCCCGGAGGTAGTGGTAGTCGCGAGGGGCCACGATGAAGAAATCGAGCACCAAGACGGCACTGGTTTTCTGCACCCGCTCGCGCTCGGTCTCCGTCAGCCCAAACCCCTTGTGCTTCAGATAGTCCACTCCCGGCGGGGCGTATTCGGAGGGATCCACCTGGCGAAACTCCACGTAGTTCCCCGGAGTGAACTTCACCACCGCCGAGCGATAGGTGAGCCGGCGGTCGAACTCGTTCTCATGGAACAGTTGGTTTGCCCGCTGGATCAGTTCGCCGTCGCCCTCGGGCTTGGGCGCATAATAGAGGGCGTATTGAAAATAGATTCCCGATGGCTGCGCGACCTCCACGGGTTTCTCGACCGCGTCTTGCGCACTCGCGGTCCACATCGCGACGGCGAACAAGGCGGAGCTGACGACAAGGCATCGTAAAGACATGGTATGCACTTAAGAGGACAAAGGATACCACGCCAGGCAAGCCCTGAATGATCACGTCTTTTCCCCGCTCTGCCCGCTCATCCACTCCTCGAAGCGCGAGAGCGGCACCCATCCGATGCTTTCCGCCCTCAAGTGATCCTCCTGGCCAGTGCGATCACTGCCGAGGATCGGCACCCCCTGATCCCTCGCCAGCCCCTGGCAGATCTCCCAACCAGAGCCCTCACCGCGGGCGGAAGCGGAGGCATCCTCGTGCCAGCGGACGTTCTCGTTCTGTGTCCACGTCCAGACCCAAGCCCGCAGGAGACGATCTTCCACCAGCCCCAAGCCCTTCAAGACACGCAGATAGCATTTGAGAAGCGAACGATTCACCATGGGCGCCAACCGTCCTCCCTGCCACGCTCGCAGAACCCCATGCGCTGCCTCCTCGCGCAACGCTCTGGCAAACAACTCGGGCGTGATGACAACGCTGGGAGTGCTCAATCCATCACCTCCCGAAGCAAGGTATCCACCGCCTCGGACGAGAGGCTCTGCCGCTGCACGGCCACCAGGCTGCTCTGCAGCAACCATTCAAAGCCCCCCTTCGACAGCACGATGGCCGAGTCCACCCAATCATCGAGGATCCGTTTGCGAAAACGCCACTCTTTCCCAAGCTTCGTCGCTGGGATCTGCCCCTCCTGAGCCCACTTGTACACAGTCTGCGGCTTCAGCTTTAGATACTTCGCCACTTCCTCCAAGGTGAGAATCTCGTCGTCAGATCGCATGGCTTCGTTTCTCTCGACTCGCGGTCTCACAATTCCGGTGAAGGAGCCGGCGTCCACCCATCATCTCTGACAAGTTGGCTCCTCTCGATCTCCCTCTCCGGCGAAAGCTCCGGCGGGATCCCGGCCTGACCCTCCGGTGTCAGCTCGGATGACGGGTCGCCCGGCAACCCCGGCGGCGGCTCCTCTTCCTCGATCGCCTCTTCGGATTGGAACAAGCCTACGAAGGACTGCATGACCGCCTGATAAAAATTCCCCCCCTGATCAGCTCGCAAGACCTCGAAGGGCTTGTCCGGACTCCCGATGAATGGGCGCAGGCTCCAAGCCATCTGAGTACCCACGAATCCGTAAATCAGGATCCAGACCTGCATGATCTTGATTGCTTGCTTGGGATACAAATCGGATTTTTCGCACATCGCGGTGAGCCCATGCCACAGCGCCATCATGGCCCAGCAGCCACTGAAGGCAAAAATGGCCACGTGCAAGATCTTGATGAAGGCGTAGCCCGAACCCGTAAAGACAAAGAAGAGAACGATGGGCGCACAGCCTGCCAGGAGAACCGCATTCATGGTCACGGCGATGAGAATCAAGGCCAGCGTCTGGCCGAAGGTCAGCCGTGAACCCATGAGCACGATGACGAAGTAAAGTACCGGGTAGCACACCAGAAGGCTGAGGAGAAAGAGCAGCGGCACCTTCAATGCTGAAACACTCACCTGGAGGAAGCCCACCGTCGCACCGTTGGCAAATCCGGCCGTTCCCATGGCGACCCCGTAGAGGCCGCCGAGAAAAAGGGTAGCCGCCAAACACCAGCGAATCAGTCCGCCGACTTCCCGGCCATCAAAGATACTCTCGAAATAAGATTCCCGTCGCCGTAGCAACCCATCAAAGAGGCCAAAGAAAGGCGTCTCGGAAACCTTCAGCGGCTCCGAGGAGTCTTGATCAGTCATGCCACATCGTGCGACACGAATTCGATTTGGCAAGTTTTATTACGATTTGATACTGTTTGATAATATTTTCTGTGATATTGCGGTGCCATCCGCCTGGTTGCGCCCGCTTGCATTTCATGATCCACTAAGGACCCCTCCCCCATCCCATGCGCGCTCTTCGTCTCCCCGCCGCCCTGATCGGCTTCTTCCTTTTTATCTTCCATTCTCCCGTCGTCGTCGCTCAGGAGGACGGCTTGTTTGCCCGAATCGAAACCTCGGAAGGCGTGATCCGAGCACGGCTGGCTCCCGACAAGGCGCCGCGCACGGTTTCCAATTTTGTCGGCCTCGCTGAAGGCGGTCAGAAGGCGTTGGATTTTGCCGAGGCGAAGACGATCGACGGCGGCTATTACGACGGCGTCACCTTTCATCGCGTGATCAGCGACCTGCTTATCCAGACTGGCTTGCGTTCAGGGAGTGCCGAAGGTCCCAGTCCCGGTTACGTTTTCCGGGATGAGTTCAATCCCGACCTCAGGCACGACGAGCCCTTCGTCCTGTCCATGGCCAACACCGGGCCCCATACGAACGGGAGCGAATTCTTCATCACCGTGGCGTCGGCGCCGCAGTTGAACGACACCAACGCCGTCTTCGGCGAAGTCGTTCAAGGCCAAGATGTCGCTCGGGCCATTTCCACTGTGGAGACCGACGAAGAGGATCGGCCGCTCACACCGGTGACGATCGAAAGGATTACGATCGAGAGGATCGGAGCCAGCGGCCGCGCCTTTCAGCCGGATTTGGCAGGGCTTCCAAAAGTCCAGTTCATCCAGCCGCGATGGAACGCGAGCGGATCGACCTACCACCTCGATCTCACCACGCAGCCGGGCTCCGACTACCACCTCTTCACTTCCCCGGATCTCCAGACCTGGGCCCACGAGTCACTGGCGTTCCCAGACGCCAATGAGGAAATGCCATCCGAGTCGACGATCGATGTCACGGCGACCGTGGCGGCGGCACCCATGCGCTTTTTCAAGGTCGCGGAAGTGTTCTATCCCACCGTGATCTACCCGCCCTCCGATCTCGGCGGAAGGTCGCTCGATGTCGCCATCACTCAATTTGGCAACGCCTCGACCAGCTCCCGCCTGCTCTACACCTTCACCGATGCCACCGTGGGCACGGGCCAACTGGGCAACGGCACTCCGGTCGCTTTCCGCAACTACTTCTACCGCGTGGATAGCCCCACCCGGGCCACCTTGATCATCCCCTCGGACCTCTCCGTCCCCTTCGACTTGCCCCAGTTTGCCCTCACCTTCGCCTCGGAGACCATCGGCACCTTCATCGCCACGTTACCCAATGCCTTCCCGGCTCCCGTCATCATCGCGGGGACCTTCACCCTTGATCACTCGTAAGCACTTCGCCCTTTCTTTGGCCGCGGCGGCAACGGCCGCAGCCACCCTCACTCCGTTTCACCACGGCATGGGCCAAGCGCCCTCTCCTGGAGAGCCTCAGCGATTCGAGAAGAGGCACGCCACCATGGGGACAGAGTTTCGCCTCATCGTCGAGTCCATCGATGCTGTTCAGGCGCAGGCTGCCCTCGATGCCGCGGCGCAGCGCCTCGAGGCACTCAACGCCTCGCTGAGCGACTACATCGCCACGAGTGAACTCGTCCGGCTCTCATCCGCGGCGGGTCGCGGCCATTGGCACCTCCTGCAGGACGATCTGTGGAAGGTCCTCTCTTGGGGCAATGAACTCGCTCGCCAATCCCAGGGCGCCTTCGACATGACCGTGGGCCCGCTCACCCGGTTGTGGCGCGTTTCCCGCAGGCGGGGCAAATTACCGAGTCCGGTGCGACTCACGGCCGCCATGGATGCCACTGGCTATCGATTCCTCGAACTCGACGAGGCGCGACAGCGCGGGCGCCTCCTGCGCCCCCACATGCGTCTCGACCTCGGTGGCATCGCCAAGGGTTATGCGGTGGACGAGGCTCTGATGACCCTGCGGGCCCACGGGATCCTGACAGCGCTCGTCGATGGGGGCGGCGATCTCCGAGTGATGGGTCGTCCTCGCCAGCACAACGGCTGGCGGATCGAGATCGATGACCTCGCAGGACACCAGACAAAGACGCCCCGGCATCTCACCATTGAAAACGGCGCCGTCGCCACCTCGGGCGATCTCTACCAGTCCATCCGCCTGGGAGAGCGCGAGTTCAGCCATATCATCGATCCCAAGACCGGGCTGGGACTGGAATTCAGGCGCTCCGTCACCGTGGTTGCGCCCACCGCCATGACTGCTGACGCCCTTGCCTCGGCCATCAGCGTGCTGCCAGTGGATGCTTCCCGAGCCCTGCTCACCCGCCACTATCCCGGCTGCGCGGCGCAGATTCTCACCCACGGGGCAGAAACGGGCCGTCTTGATAAAGCGACCCTCGGCGAAGGTCCGTTCGCCGAAACACTGCGACATCTTTACGTCGAGTAAGTCGGCAGGCAGCGTCTACTAGCTGGCAAAAAACTCAAACGGCAGCGGTCAGCGGCCGGCGCAGCATTTTCTCGTAGATATCAAAATACTGCCTCGCTGTCGTCTGATGATTGAAGCGCTCCTTCCCGTCGAGCATGACGCGGGCGATCTGGCGCGCACGCTCTTCCGGCGGCCGGCGGTAAAATGCCATGGCTTGATCGATCGCCCAGCGAAAGCCCTCGGTGTCGTAAACTTCAAAGGAGAATCCGTTGCCCTGATCGAGATCCAGATCAATCGGCGAGATCGTATCGCGTAGTCCACCCGTGGCATGCACAATGGGCAGCGTCCCATAAATCGCACTCACCATCTGCGGCAGACCGCAGGGCTCGAAACGCGAGGGCATGAGCATGAAGTCCGCCGCCGCATAGCCCAGCCGGGACAGACTCTCTTCAAAATCGGCCAGCGCCACGCGCCCAGCCAGATCATGAAGCCGCACGATATTGTGAAAATGCACCTGGTGCTGTCCGTTGGCCACCACCGCCACCTGGAGACCGGCATCCGTGTAATCACTCACGAGCTGGTACAACATGTCGGTAAGCAACTCGCAGCCCTTTTGCATCGGGTCCAAGCGCGACGGCCAAAAGAAAATCGGTGCCTCATCGTTGAGTTCGAGGCCCATCCGCTTCTGAAACTCACGCTTGTTGGCCAGCTTCCCGCTGACATGCGTTTCCGCATCGTAATGCGCGACCAGGGCTTCGTCCGTCATGGGATCAAAGGAGGCGTCCGGCGCATTTAGGATCCCCAGCCCACAACCGGCCCCGCGTTTGTTGGCCATTTCCGCCCGCACCGGAGCGGGCACGAAGGCGTGCTGGCCGTCAGCCACCTCATGGAGGAAACTCGGACTCACGGAATTGATAAAGTGCGAACCGAAGATCCCGCTGGCCAGCAGATCGACCGGTGTCGAACTCCGCGCCGCCTCATAGGATCCAGGAGGCTCCTTGTAATACAGTCCCTCCCAGAACTCCGCCGCATCGATCCCGATTTCCTCGATCTGCTCCAGCGTGACCAACTCCGTGTGGATATTGTGCACGGTGAAGAGACAGGGAATCCCCAACCGTCGAGCCATCGCCGGTACCAGACCCGTCATCCAATCATTGCAATGGATGAGATCCGGCTGAACCCGGTGGATGATGTTGTTGATCACCTCCCGCTGAAAGATCAGCGCGATCCGGGTATTGTCGTCTTCATACGAGCTGTAGACCTGATCCCGATAGTAGAAAATCCGGTCCTCGGCCAAATGGATCCGATCCGCCGGAAGCTTGCCGTGATAGAGCCGCAGTTCCTTGCTCACCAGATTGAAGACATCCATGTGGAACATGCGCCTGTAGTTGGGCAGCGCCACATGGACGTCGGCGCCCAACTCGAACAGAGCTGCCACCAGGGAAGCGGAAACGTCTGCCAGCCCCCCTGCCTTCGCCGTCATCCGCTGGGCTAAGTTCCCCATCCCCGCAGGCAAATAGGTAATCTCTGGAGTGACGACAAGAATACGAGGATTGGACACTCTATAGAGGTACGAATTCGCGAATCAGGCGTCAAGCACCCGCCTTACACAAGGCGCTCATGCCCGTCAGCAATCCCATCGATCGTCTCGAATGGGCCTCCAGCAGCACCGAGAACCACCTTTTTTCCCGGATTGGCCAATCCAAGCTGGATTTTCTCAGTAAATATGAAATTTATTATATGCGTAATAATAACAGATCCATCCTTTCCGCGTGTCATGACGATCTCCCCCACCAGCCGCCTCCTCGAGACATCCGGCCTCCTCCTTGCTCTGGGAACTGTCCAAGTCATGGGCGCGGTGAGCTTCGTCTTCGACTACGGAAGCGGAAGCGACGGATTCAACGACAGCACCCTCGGCGCTGATCGCCGAAATGCCCTCGAGAGCGCCGCGGCCACCTTGGGATCGTGGTTCAACCACACGGCGACCATCGAGATCACCGCCAGTTCCTTCAATGACGGAGGCGATGCCACCCTGGCCTATGCCGGCAGTTCGTTTTCCGTCTACTCCGGGTTTCGCGGTTACTTGACCGGCATCGTGGGCCAAAAGATCATGTCCAACGGGGCCACCGACGCCAACGGGATCGATGCCGACGGTGAGATCACGGTCAACTTCGGGCATTCCTGGGACCTGGACGACTCGGTGGATGCCAGTTCGTATGACTTCAAGTCCACTGTGATGCACGAGATGCTGCACGCCGTCGGTTTTGCCTCGGGAATCAACGCCGATGGCACCGATATTTGGGGCGCGGAAACTCCTTCTGAATCGACACCGGGCGGCGGGGCAAACGGGGGGATCTGGTCTCCCTTTGATGATTTTCTCGTCGATGTCGACGGCAACGCCATCATCAACGACACCGAGTTCCACCTCGATCTGGTGAACTGGACCATGGATTCCGTGGGAGGCTCGGCCCCGGCCGGGGGACTCTTTTTCGATGGGCCCAACACCCGTGCCGCCAACGGCGGCGATCCCGCCGGTCTCCACACGCCTACCACCTTCTCTTCGGGCAGCAGTGTCAGCCACCTCGACGCCAGTCTCGCCGCTTTCGACGATCTCTTGATGACAGCTTCCTCCCAGACAGGCCCCGGCACGCGAACCCTCTCAGAGATCGAGAAGGGCGTCCTCAGAGACATCGGCTACAGCATCATTCCCGAACCCTCGGGAGTCTCCCTCCTCCTCCTGAGCACCACACTTCTTCTCCGCCGCCGGCGCCCATCCCATGGCCAATTTCACCCCTGACAATCTAGCGACCACCTTCCGCGCCGCCCCCCTCACCGGACAAGACGAGTCGACCGAGGCGCCACCGTCCCTCCTATATCACTATCGCCATTTTTTACTCTGTGTGGCTCTCATCGCGGTGACCAGCCTCACGGTGGTCATGGCAGCGCTCGAGACCGAGCGCGCTTCCGCTGGTGGACAGAGCCCCATCCCCCAAGATCTCCAATCTCTCTCCCCACAAGGCATCGCCGAGGAGATCGAACGCGTGGTTCGCGGCTATTTGGGCGCACCCACCGTCGAGGCGAAATTGGCTTTCGTTCGCCGCCCATCGGCCGTCCGCCCCCTCATGCTCGATCACTATCGTGGGGAATCTCTCAGCCCGGCCACCGTGCTCGAGGTCGACGTCATCGCCTCACTGGACGCCGTCGGCCGCCCGCATCCACTCTTTCTCGCCGCCGCCGAAACCCGGGATGGACGTCTCCTTCCCCTCATGATCGAAGCACAAAACGGCATCTATCGCATCGATTGGGAATCCCACGTGGGCTACAGCCCGATGCGTCCCGAGGCCTTTCTCGAGACGCCGGCGGGGAGCACGATGTGGTTTCGCCTTCACGCCAGCCAGAGCGACTACAAAAACTATCACTTCAACGAAGAATCCGACACAGTGTCCCTCCGGCTCACTTTTCCCGGTAGCCCTTGTGTCTGTTACGGTTATCTCAGCCGCAGTCACCCGCAGTTCAGCGAGTTTGCCAGACTGCTCTCAGGCAAGGGCGAAGTCCCGCTGATCCTGACACTGCGTCAGGAATCCGCCGCCTCCGGCAGCCGGAGACAAGTTGAAATCACGCAACTCCTCCAGGAGCGGTGGTTCGTTGAGGAAGAGACCACCCCCTATGCCGAAGCCTGGGGCCGAGGGCCTTTTTTCCCGGGCGTTCGTTGAACGTGGAGCACGCTGTTAAAGGATCCGAACTCGTTCGGGGTGAACGAGGGACAATTGGGATCGGCACTCCAGTGGCCGTCGATGACGAATTTGTACTGGTAATCTCCGGGCTGGAGGTAGACCAAGCGCTCAAAATGACCCGGGTTCCCCGTCTCCTTGAGCACGTGCTTCTTGGGACTCCAAGCGTTGAAATTCCCTGCGACGGCGACCTGACTCCCAGGTTCGGCGTCGACTGCAAAACGGACGCGGCAGCGGCCGCGCGTGGATCCTGAGCTACTCTTGACTTGTTTGCTTAACTTCCGGTTTGGTGGCATGCGAAAACTCCCGTCTGATCTGCCTTAAGCAGAATCCGTTCCGGCGCAACTCAGAAATTGCAATCCTTTCGACAAGGCCGAATCCCGTCCTTCTCTAACAATTGCAAGTGCCCCGCCAGGCGGCTCCTGAACTCCCCCGCGTCCCGGTCACGGCGAGGCGACCAAAAGACTTCCGCTAGGGCGCACAGCCTGGGAAACAAGGCGTACTCCAGCTCCTCGGGCGTGCGGACATACTCCGACCAAAGATTCGCCTGACTCCCCAGGACATGCCTCGCCTCGTCCGGCCCCAACGCTGCCGGAAGCGGGTCATAGCCATAACATTGATTCAGCACACAGACATCCATGGGCCGCCCCACGGTCTCTCCGGCGTCATCAATCTGCTTGTGATCGAGGTAACAATGGCTGTTGGGACACATGATGACGTCGTGACCGGCCCGAGCCGCCGTGATCCCGCCCTCCTCGCCACGCCAAGACATCACCGTGGCCTGGGGCGCCAAACCACCCTCGAGAATCTCATCCCAGCCGATGAGCTTTTTTCCCCGCGCCTGCAAAATCTCTTCCACGCGGCGAATCGTGTAACTCTGCAAGGCTTCCTCGTCGGCCAATCCTTCGACCCGCATTCTCTCCTGGCAACGCGAGCAGGACTTCCACCGCGTCTTGGGGCATTCGTCACCACCCACATGCACATACGCTCCCGGGAAGAGCGCGCACACTTCCTCAAACACGTCCTCGAGGAACTCGAACACCCGTTCGTTTCCCGGACAGTAGACATCGTCAAAGACGCCCCAGCGCGTTTCCACTTCCATGAGCTGCCCCACACATCCCAACTCAGGATAGGCCGCCAACGCCGCCAACGCGTGACCGGGAACCTCAATCTCCGGCACGACCGTGATCTCGCGTTGAGCCGCATAGGCCACGACTTCACGGGCTTCGTCCTGGGTGTAAAACCCTCCGTAGCGCCCCCCGGCACCGTCATCCCGCCAGGCCCCGATCTCCGTCAGACGAGGATATTTCTGGATCTCCAGGCGCCACCCCTGATCTTCCGTGAGGTGCCAGTGAAAGACATTCAACTTGTGCCAGGCGAGCCAATCGATGTAGGCCTTCACCGTCTCCAGCGGGAAAAAATGCCGGCAGACATCGAGTTGGCCTCCCCGCCATCGAAACCGCGGCGCATCGCGGATGGTCACCGCAGGCAACACGCCGCCCTCCCGCTTCGCCTGGGCTGCCAGCTGGCGCCACGTCTGCTCACCCCAGGCCGCTCCACGGGCCGTCGATGACTGCAAGACGGCCCCGCGCGCTGAAATCGTCAGCACATAGGCCTCGTCATCGAGGCCTGCCTCGGTCTGATGCTGGAGTTCGGGAGTGCGGCCATCGGCCAGAGGCAGGCCAGGCTCATCATCGCGCCAAACAACCTCGGCTGGGTAGGGAATCAAGTCGAGTCGCCTGCTCATCCCCCTCTACTTCGCCAGACCCAATTTCTCCAGCTTCGGGGCAATGATGTAACGACAATAGCCCACGTTCGCACGCGGGTTGTTCTTGTTCAGCCGATAGTAATCCTGATGGTAGTCTTCCGCCTCGTAAAACGTCGATGCCTTGGTGATCTCGGTCACAATGGGATCTTTGAACACCCCGGCCTCATCGACCTTCCCTTTCTGCACCTCCGCCTTCTTCTTCTGTTCGTCGGTGTGATAAAAAATGGCGGAGCGATACTGGGTCCCGACATCGTTGCCCTGACGATTGAGTGTGGTCGGGTCGTGCAGCTTCCAAAAATAGGAGAGCACCGTGTCGAAACTGATCTTCTCCGGGTCAAACGTCACCTGGACGACTTCCGCGTGACCGGTGTCTCCCTTGAGGATTGCCCGGTAGGTTGGATTCTTGGTCTTTCCTCCCATGTAGCCCGAGACCACGTTTTCCACGCCGTCGAGCTGTTCGAGCACGGCTTCGATGCACCAAAAGCAGCCGGCCCCGAGGGTCGCCACCTCCAGCCCAGCCTTCTTCGCGTCGTCTTCCGTCTTGGATTGGTTCACGTCCTTCTCTTTTTTTGAACTGGAGGCTTCTTCCCCCCGCTCGGCCGCAAAACAACTTGAGAAAAAAAGACCGACGGCCAGCGCCAGCGCCGAAGTGGAGGTTCTGAAGAGCATAACGGGTAGAGGCAGCAGGGATGTTTGTATTCCTCCATCTTGTGGTGGTTTCCCGGCCTTGTCAAAGCAGCCCGGCACCGGGACAAAGGCCATCCCGCAGGGCCACCTGAGGGATCCATGGAGACGGGAGTGTCCGTCGCCGTTCTGAGAAACCTTTCAAATCGCGCCGTCTTATTCCTTGATAAACAGAATAAATACGTTAAATATAATATTTATAGCGAGCCCTGCTTAATAATGAACAATCGTTGCCTACTCTTCGGAGCCCTCTTTTTCCTGGTCTTCGCCACCATCGCCCCCGGGGGAGAGCCTACTCCAGTCAAGAATCCCAAGAATCCGCCTCCCCCCGTGATTCCGCCGCCCCCGGTGCTCCGTTTGCCCATGAATCGCATCGGCGTGATGGCGACCGGCGGCTTCAATGTCGAGACCGAGTTTGTCAGCGACGCCTTCGTGAAGAAAGATCCCTCGAAACCGAAGGGTTTCTCGGACAGCGACAGCGACTCCGATGAAGATGATTTCTCCGGCGGATTCGAGGTCTTCTACGAGCGCCTCTTCACCCAACCGGACGTTTCCGGTCTCTGGGGACTCCGCGTCGGCGTGGGCTACAACGAATTCGAACTCGAAGGCCTCTCCGGAGTCTTGGATCAGAAGCTCGACGCCGACCTCTTCTACCTCAGTGTGGGTCCCTTCTACGAATACCGGTTCACCAACCAGTTTTACGGGCAACTCGGCGCCGGTCTGACGGCGGCCTACATCAGTTCGGATCTCTCCAGCGAGGACCTGGGAGGTGTCTTTGACGACGATGCAAGCGAGGACGATTTCCTCTTCGGCGCCTATGCCTCCGTCGCCCTGGGCTACGACTTCACGCCACACTGGGGCATCATCGGCGGGGTCCGCTATCAGTATCTCGATAGCCACGAGATCAAAACGGAGAGCGGTGAAGCCGAACTCGACTTCGACGGCTCCTTCTACGCCTTCCTCGGCCTGCGCTTCACCTTCTAGCGATCGTCAGGTACGGGCCGGTTCGCCTCCGATGGCGTCGCCTCTTTCCACGACACCACGGTTCCCTCCCAAAGCAGCCTTACGTGCCGCCACCGCCGCCCTCGGGCGGTGCGTGCGCCTTCGGCTGATTCAAAAGGACACGCAGCGGGATCCGCGTGAGCATGGAGTCACCGGATTGAATATCGATGGAATACTGTCCCGGGGCCTTGAATTGCAACCGCTGGATGTTCAGCACCAGATTGCGCGTGACGAAGTAGCTGTCGCCGGGAAACGTCACCTGGATCTTCGGCTCAAACGGCGGCATCACGGGCTTCCCGTCGTCATCGATAAAGGCGATGCGAAAATGGTGTTCCCCCTCATCCTCCGGCCGGAAACAGATGCGCAGGGCCAGCGAACACTGCGGATGCACCACCGGCATCTGCGCGGCGCAGATGGTGTCGAAACAGCCCAACATGCAGAGTTTTCCCCCGTAATCATTGGCCGAATCACAAAGCGTGGCGACGAGAACTTCCATTCGTCAACCAAGAGGTAAGGCCTCTCCTTGGCAAGCGAAACCACCTGACAGTGCCGGGAATCTGCCTATCCCGTCTCTAACACGACATCGAGCCCGAAAACCCTTTCAAAGAGATCCGCCTTCCCCTGGAGAGCCAATTCCTCCACACTAACATTGACGGATCTGCCGACGTGGAGGAGCAGGGCGTTCTTTTCAATCCGCACCTTTCCCAGTTGGATTCGCTGGGTGTGGCTCCGATCCAGGGCGTCCGCCACACGCAACAGGGCCGCCAGCATACTCACACGGATGCGCTCCTCACGCGTCAGCTCACGCATGAAGGGATGGCTCAATTGCGGCAGCGCCTGCCGATGATACCGGGCCACCAGGGCCACAATCCTGGTCTCCTGATCGTTGAGGCCGAATATCTCGCTGTTTCGGATGATATAGAGTGAATGCTTGTGATGGCTCCGCCGGCTGATGAACGAACCCACCTCATGGACAATCGCCGCCACTTCCAGGAGTAATCGATCCTGCGGAAGGAGCCCGAGGTAATCCGTCAGTTCATCGAAGAGCGTCACCGCCAACATCGCCACATGCTGCCCGTGCTTGCGATCGTAGAGGTACTTCTTTCCCAAGGCCCGCGCCGACTGGATCACCTCGTTGGCAAAACGCTTGGTGGAAAACTCGCCACCGGCCAAGCCGGTGAGAAATCGCTCCTCAAACCGACCGCCGGGAACATGGATCCGGCTCAACCCGAGTTTCTCCACAATGGCCACGTTGCCCAACATCCCCGCAGTCACGACGCGAGCCGAGTGCGCGTTGACGTCGAGCAGGGAAGAGATCTCCTTGTCCTTCATCTTCCGCAGCTGCTTGATAAAACGGCGCACCGCCTTTTCCTCCACTTCCATCACCGAACGCTCCTCCGTCAGATGACGAGCCACCGGTTCGATCTCCTGTCCGATGGCGAGCACGGCATCGATCTTCTCATTCACATAAGCCTCCTCGATCTGCTCGATGGTGCCATTGATATGCCCCTTGATCAAATCGGATACGGATCCCGAATCCGCCGGGTAACGCTCAATCGCCTCCACCACCCGATGGGCCCCCATGCGATAACTGGCATATTGGTCGATGCGGCCTCGATTAAAGAGCATGAGCCGCGTGTTCCCAGGTCCCAGATGCACCGCCAGCAAACGCGACTTGCGGAGATGACCGTGTTCCTTGAGAATCCGGGCCACTGACAAATAGATCAACCGGGTCATGTCCCCTTCGTCGAGGGGCCGCACGTTGAGACCGCAGGCCACCTGCAGACGATTGAACAACAGTTCGCTGTTGTCGGCCTCGGAAAGAATGTTCGTCGCCACCCCCTCGACGTCTTTCTGCATCTGGAGCCCATACTCCCGCAGGGCGACTTCAAACCGGCCGAGTATCCTCACACATGTTTCAATCGTCCCCCGTGCCAGCTCGTCGTCACGAAAGACATCTCTCGCCAGGGGAACAGGCTGCTCGAGAAACTCGAGCACCTCCACCTGGGATGGCTTCTCCGCGGTCTGATCCACGATGATCATGCTCACGGCATTGGCACCAATGTGAACCACCGCCCGCTGGGTCATGGTCTGTCCCAGAAAACCTTCCTTCGCGGCATCTCCCATCTCAGGATTCATCACGGTCCAATTCGGGTTTGTCCTCTTCCTCGATCCCGGTGTAAGCCGCCGCTCCCTTTGCCGCAGCGTCATCCCCCAAGGCTGCCGGCACAATCCTCAGTTCCTCCAACAACTCAGGCGCCACCAATCCCTGGAGTCCTTCCCTGATCCCCTCGACGTAGCGTTGCGGAAACTTCTCCACCAGCCCACCGCCCAGTACGATGACATCGGGACCCAGCAAACTCACCACCCCGGCCAACCCAGTTCCCAGAAGCGAGATCGCGCCGTCGAGAATCGCCTCCACCGCCTCCTCTCCGTTCTCCACCGATTTTGCAATCGCCTTGCTCTTGATCTTGGCCAACGGCAGCCCAACCATCGAGGGCACCTTGCCCCGGTAGGCCTCCACCGAGATCGCCGATGAAATGGCCAACCGGCTCGTCACATCTTCCAACGTGGGCCATTCCTCCCCCGCTCGCAGCAAACTCGCCCCCCCGACACGCACGTCTCCCAGCTCCATGCACGTGTATCGTCTCCCGTGCAGGATCTGGCCCCGATAGATGAATCCACCACCGAGTCCGGTCCCGGGAAACACCCCTAACAACGACGTGGCGCCGCGCCCCGCCCCAAAACGATACTCTCCGTAGGTACCGGCGTCGACATCATTCAACACCGTGGCCCTACAGCCGAACTCCTTCTCTAACGTCTTGCGAACAGGCACATCCCGCCACCCGAGGTTGGGCGCAATCTTGAGCGTCCCCGTCTTGAGATCGACCACACCGGGACAACCAATGCCCACCCCCACCGGGGTTGCCTTTTCCGACCCCGCATCGCTCAACGCCTGGCGCGCCGTCAGGATCAGGTTCTCCATGCCCTTCTCGGCGCCCTCGTGCCCATTGCTCGGACTCCGCGCGCTCCCGATGACTTGATTGCTCTCGTCGAGCACGATGGCGTACATCTTGGTGCCACCGAGATCGATACCCAGTCTAACTGATGTAGAGTGTCCCATAAATCAATACCCCAACCGGCGCTTGTGGCGCCGACCCAATCTCTCTTTCTAGTGGCGCACCGTCAAGCTCGCCGACGGCGGCCCGGGCGGCGAAGCCTTGGTCAGCTGATCGATCTTCCCATTGCCACGCAAACGGCACCAGCCCATCATGGAGCCATGCGACCATCAAGGCAGTGGCTCCACTCCACCACCAATCACCCATGAAATGGCGAATCTACACCGTGGGCAAACCCGCGCTGGGCTACGCCAGGAACGGTGCCGAGGAGTATCTCAAGCGTCTCCGCCGCTACACCAATTGCCAACACCTCATCCTGCGGAAGGGGGACGCTGCCGAAATCCAAGGGCTTCTCGGCTCGCGCCGGGACGGCCATCTCAACCTCGTTCTCGATGAGCGAGGCGAGACCCTCACAACCCAGCAGTTCACCCACCGGCTCCAAACCTGGCAGTTGGATGCGGTCAAGACCGTCTCCTGCTTCATTGGCGGCGCCGATGGCCACCACGACACCGTTCGCCAAGAGGCCGACGTCGTCCTGCGTCTGAGCGCTCTCACCATGCAACACGAACTCGCCCTCGTCGTGCTCCTGGAACAAATCTATCGGGCCTACACCATCCTCAAGGGCGAGCCCTACCATCGTTGAAAAGCCATTCTCCGTGACCCCCTATTGTACTTGAGGTTTCACCGGGTCCAGCTTAGAACTGCGAGAGCGACCCGATATTAATCAGTTGTAGAATTTTCAGTCACTATTTATTCTAGAAAATCCGAACGAATTCCGGTTATCCGGTTCCTACTCTTATCCGTCGACCAAGAAAAGCTTTCAAATGAACCGCGCTTTCACCGCTCTCACGTTCCTCATCGTTGCCGCCACGGCAAACCTTGTCTGCACGCCTCTACTGGCCCAGCTCGTGGACGTCAACTCCCCCGAAGGTAAGATCATTCGCTCGATCAACATCCAGTTTCTCGGGCCGGCCGTGGTCGACGAGAACCGCATTCTGGCGAACATGAAACTCCGCGAAGGCCTTCCCTTCAGCAGCGAGGATCAGCAAGAAGACATCATCAACCTCCGCGAACGCCGCATCGTCGAGTTCGTCGACATCGTCCCCGAAGTCAGTGGGGATGTGGTCGAAGTCACGGTGATGGCCATGGCCACGGGAACCCTGGGGGCGATCAGTTTCGAGGGCAATTCCCGGTTCCAGCAGGACGAACTCGCCCGCGAAGTGAAGGCCGAAATCGGACAACCCCTGGACGAGGAGAAGCTACTCGAGGGCAAATTCAACATCGAGGAACTCTACCGCGAGAAGGGTTTCAGCGACGTCTCCGTGACCTATCGCACCGTGGTGGATGAAGAGACGGGCTTTACTCAGGTGGTCTACGGCGTCGTCGAGGGCGAATCGAACAAGCTGCGCAAGATCTTCTTCCAGGGAAACACGGCCATCACCTCCAAGGAATTGAGAAAGCTCATGAAGACCAAGCAGCGCGGGATTTGGAGCCGAATCCTGGGCAAGAACCAAATCGACAACTTCCTCCTTGAAGAAGATAAGGCGTTGCTGGCAAGAGAGTTCCAAAACATGGGCTACATGGATGCCCAGGTGACGCGCCACGAGTTGCGCCGAGTCGAGGGCGACAGTGAATACGTCGATCTCATCCTCTACATCTACGAGGGGCCGAGCTACACCATCGCCGATGTGCGCCTCGGCGGGAACACGAAGTTCTCCAATGCCGACCTGGCATCGAGCCTCAAAATTGTTCCCGGTCAGGTCTATACGGCCCAGGGGATCCAGGACGACGGACAGGCGGTGGAAGACTTCTACGGACGCCAAGGCTACGCCGACGCCCGCGTCTCCACCCGCATCGACAGCCTCGGCGGACAGCAGGTCCGGGTGACCCATTCCATCCGCGAGGGCGAAATCAGCTACATTCGCAAGATCAACATCTCCGGCATGGAGTACACCAAGGACGAAGTCATTCGCCGGGAACTCCTGGTCGAACCGGGGGAGATCTACAACACCGTGAAGCTGCGGCAGAGTAAGAATGTGCTCGAGAAGACCCGCTTCTTCGAGCCCGGATCCATCGAGATCACCCCGGAAGACACCCCGGAACCCGGTTACAAGGACATCAATATCCAACTCGCTGAAGGCAAGACCGGCTCGTTCCAGGTGGGCGCGGCCTTCACCTCGGTGGAGAACGTCTTCGGCTACGTCTCCTTCACCGAATCCAACTTCGACATCGGCAACTGGAGCCGGTTTCCCCCACGCGGCGATGGCCAGAAATTCAACTTCAACCTCCGCTACGGGACGCAGACCAAGGACTTTCTCATGGGCTTTACCGAGCCCTGGTTCCTCGGCCGGCGCCTGGCCTTGGGCGGTGAGATCTACTGGCGTGAAATGCTCTTCCTCAGTTCCGAATACTCCCAGCGCATGGCCGGCAGCGCCCTCTGGCTGCGGCACCCCATCAACGACTACACCCGCCTCCAACTCGAATACCGCCTCCAGGAAGTTCAGATCTACGATCTCGACGACAATGAACTCGTGGATCGCGATGGCGACGGCATCCGCGAAACCTTTGTCCGGGGCGTCTCGCCCGAGATCGCCGCCGAAGAGGGCACCTTCACCGAGAGCAAGCTCACCCTCGAACTCCTGCAAGACACCCGCGATAGCAACACCCTCCCCCGCACGGGACACCGCCTCACCCTCTCCGGGAGCCTCTCGGGAGGCTTCCTCGGTGGCGAAGTCGATACCTACAATCTCTCCGGAGCCTTCACCCAGCACGTCTCCTTGCCCGGTGACACCATCTTCACCTTCCACGCCGAGGTGAACGTCGCGGATACCTGGGCCGATGGGGATGAAGTGCCCATCTTCAATCGTCATTTCCTCGGCGGGGCCTACAATCTTCGCGGCTTCAAATACCGCGAGGTCGGTCCCGTGGACGACGAAGAAGAGCCCCTCGGCGGTCGCACTTCGGCGTTCACCACCCTCGAATACAGCTTCCCCGTCATGGATCGCCTGCGCATGCACGCCTTTCTCGATGCGGGCTTCGTCAACGAGGACGCTTACGACTTCAGCAGCAGCGATTTCAATGCCGACGTCGGGCTCGGCGTGCGACTGGAAGTCCCCGGTTTCGGGCCCATGCGCCTCGACTACGGCATTCCCGTGGAAACCAGCGACCACCAGGGATCGAGCGGCCGCATCAATTTCCTCCTCGATTACAAATTCTAGCAATCACGTTTTTTGCTGCTTCCTCTAGATATCCGTTTCGCTTGCAAATAATGAACATTGCTTGACGGTGGGCATCCAAGCCCCTGTTAACTGCTTCTATTCTACCAATGAACATCACTTCCAGGACACTTTTTTCTCTCGGTCTCTCCTTTCTTCTGTTGGCAGGAGCTTCCGCTCAAGACGTTAAAATCGGCGTGGTCGACATGAAGCGGATTTTCGCTGACTACGCCCGCACGAAAGAGGCCGAGAAGGAGATCAACGACCGCAAGGCCCAGGCCAAGAAAGAACTCGACGAGCGCACGGCCAAGTACAAGGAACTTCTCGAAAAATTCCAGACGCTGCAGGAGCAGGTCCAGGATGAATCTCTCAGCCCGCAGCTCCGTGAGCAGAAGCGGGACGAGGGCCGGGACATTGGCCAGCAAGCCAAGAGTCTCGAGCGCCAAATCCAGGAGTTCCGTACCCGCCGCGAACGCCAACTTCAGGAGCAAGTCGTGCGCATGCGGAAAACCATTCTCGAAGAAATCCGCGAACTCGTTGAGCAGATGTCCAAGACCCGCAACTACGCCCTCGTCTTCGACAAGTCAGGCGTCAGTCTCAATGGCGTCCCCTTCCTCCTGCACTCGCGGGATGCCGTTGACTTCAGCGAGGAAATCATCAATCGACTGAACACCAGCGGTGGCGGAGAAGGCTAACCACGAATCCACGCCCTGACCCAGTTTCCAAGGCGAGTTTCCGATCCGGAGACTCGCCTTTCTCATTCCTAGCACCCACTACTTACCTCCTCCCTTTCCCCTCCCCTCCTCCTCTCATGGCAGAACTCACCCTTGAAGAACTCGCTACGTTGACCAGCGCCAAGGTGGTGCCCGGCACCCAGGAACCGCCCCTACAGTCGGTGACCAGTTTTGCCGATCTCCTCTCCGCCACACCCGCCGACCTCAGCTTCTTTGGCAACAAGGCCTACCTGCCGCAAGTGCGGAAGACCAAGGCCGGCGCCGTCTTCGTGCCCACCGATTTCCAGGAAAACATCGCCGGTATCCAGCTCGTCGTCGACAACCCGTCCATGGCCTTCGCCATCGCGGTCGACCAATTGTCCCCGCCCCAAAGCCCCTTCCAAGCCGGCATTCATCCCAGCGTCCAGATCCATCCCACAGCTCAGGTTGATCCCGAGACCGTCAGTGTCGAGGCCGGTGTCCTCATCGGCGAGGGTGTCACCGTGGGAGCAGGCACCTATCTCGGACAGGGCGTCAGCCTGGATCGCGGTGTCCAGGTGGGGGAGCACTGCCGTCTCTTGGCCAACGTCTCCATCCGCGAACATTGCCGCCTGGGAAACCGGGTCATCATCCAGCCGGGGGCCGTCATCGGCTCTGACGGCTTCGGCTTCGAACTCGTCGATGGACGCCATCAGAAGATCGAGCAGCGTGGCATCGTGCAAATCGATGACGACGTCGAGGTCGGCGCCAATACCACCATCGATCGCGCCCGGTTCGGCAAGACCTGGATCCAGGAGGGCAGCAAGATCGACAATCTCGTTCAAATCGGTCACAACGCCCGCATCGGCAAGCACAGCATCATCGTCGCCCTCACCGGGATCGCCGGGAGTGCCGTCATCGGCGATTACGTCGTCATGGCCGCCCAATCCGGCGTCGCCGGTCACCTGGAAATCGGCGACCAAGCCACCTTCGCTGCCCGGTCCGGGGTCACCAAAAGCCTGCCCGGAGGCCAAATTTACGCGGGCTACCCCGCGCTTCCCTCCGAGAAACACCGCAAAATGACCGTCCTTCAGCGACGCCTGGAGAAAATGCAGGAGCGCATTTCCGACTTGGAGAAACGCTCCCCTATGGGATCCTAAGGGTACGGAGGCCTCGCCCTCGCGCCCACCATCTTGAAACCGCTACTCTCACGTCTTCCCTTACCGCTACTCGTCCTCGGGCTGCTCGCCTTCCTCTGGGGCATGCTGCGATGGCTCGATGAGACCCAGCGAGACGTGGGCGCCCAAGAGCGCGTCGCCCAGGTGGCCCGCCTCCTCGATGCCGACACCACATTGCTGATCCATCTTCCCGATCTCAACGCGGCCAGCAGCACGCTCCGAACCGCCCATTTCACAAAGTTAGGCATCCACCACGGAATCCGTGAGCTCGCTCACCAGGTCCTCACCGAAATCCCGGAACTCGATCGCTGGGAGACGCATTGGGATCAATGCCAGCGCATGAACATCAGCCACGCCGCCCTTGCCATCACCCAAGGACCCGGCGGCTGGGAATGGGTCATCGTCTTTCAGTCCGATGCCGCCGGCGACCCCCTGTGGAAGTCTTGCCTCGATTGGTGGCAGGCTGATGCGGCTTCCGGTGACGTCCGCATCGTCGACGAAGAACGTCAGGGAGCCCGCTTTGTGGTCGCCTCGCTACCCGATCGCCGGCTCGCCCGCCTCCGTTGGAACGGATGGCACCTGACTTCGAACAGTCCCGACGCCCTCGACCACGCTCTGTCCCGTTTACAAGACCCCGGCCTGACAGAGACCAACGTGCTCGCCGGGCAACGCGCCTTTCAAGAAAACCTCACATCGCTCCGCAGCGACTATCTCGCCTTGGCTTACGTCACGCGCCGAAAGACGGATTCGGTCAAGACCAACACCCCTGATGAAGAACGGCGTCCCGGCCGTCTCGACCGCCTCGACCGCTTTCTCAAGCGCATGCATGCCGGAAGTGCCGCCCTCACACTTAACTTGCATCAGGGGCAGATGATCGAGAACGTCGCCGTTCTCACCGAAGATACCTTCTCCCCGGGCACGGGGGCGAACGCCACCACGCCCCTCGAGGCCACCCTCTCTCTCACCTCCCCCCGAACCCTGGCCTACGCCACCTCGAACGTTGGCTCCGAGTCCGTGCGCCGTTTCTTGTTAGAACAATTCATGAAGCGCTGGAAGGCATCCAAGATCCCCGCGCTCGAATCCGTTGCTGCCGGTTGGGAGAGCTGTTTCGACGCCAACTGGGCCGTTCAGCTCGAGCCCATCGAGACGCTCTCGACACAGGAGACGGCTCCAGCCGGAGAACCGCTCGCCGCGCTCCTCGCCTTCGGACTGCGAGACAGCACCGCTCTACGAGCGCACCTCGAAACCCTGGCCGATACCAAGGGATCTGGCATCCGGCGTTCCGCCGCCCAGTCATACCTCCTCGATCATGCCCTTCTGCCGTCAGTCCTGACAAATCTACTGGAAGAGATCCACCTCCATGTGGACCATGGGCTGCTCATCGTCGGCGATCAGATTCGCGGGATCCATCAGGTCACGAGACGCTGGGACCTCGGACGAAATCTCGGCAAGCGTGGCGACGTGCAGCTGCTCCTGGACAAACTGCCCTCCCCGGATGCCGGTCTCGCCTTCATCGATGCCGGACCGATCCTTCAACGCGGAAGTGAGGCCCTGCAGCACCCGCTCGTCTACGCCACGCTCTGGATGGGGATCCGCAGCCAAACCAATCTGGAAATTGATTTCCAACGTCTCCACCGGTCCCTGCGGGATGACATCGAGGTCATCCCAACCCTGGCAACCTGGCAACAAACTCCCCAGGGCCACCGCCTGGCGTCTCGCGGCACCTTGAGTCCTCTGCAGTGGTTCGTCGGAGGGAGCGCCCTGGTGGCCACGATCGACAAGACCTTTCTCGAATCG
>JANQJH010000410.1 GCA_028281705.1 Verrucomicrobiales bacterium | reverse complement strand
TCGTATTTCTGGCCGGATTTCACCCGACGACAGTCCTTAACCACGTGCCATTCGGTCTAGCCGGATCGCGCTGGATCCCATGCTCCGGAGGCGGCACGGCGTTCGTTGGCACACCAACCCTACGGGTTTCATCCCGGACATCACGAAGGGACTAAAGTCCCTGCCACTTTCCCGAACATAACGAAGGGACTAAAGTCCCTGCCGCTTTCCCGGAATGTGGAAGGGACTTCAGTCCCTTGGATCTTTGGAAGGTTTTTTCTTCCAGTGTGAGGCCAAGGTGAGAAATTCGCCGGCGAGATCGAGCCAGTGTCTTTCTGGCATTTGGGCGACTTTCCAGCAGAAACGGATTCTGAGGGCCGTCGATTGGGCGCTTGCCAGGTTGCTGATTTCGCTGGCGTCGCTGAGCATTTTGCGCCCCGCCTTCTCCCGTATTTCGCGGCACCAGGTCCTGGTTCTGGGGGATTCGAAGATCAGGTCCATGTAGCCGTTGGGCAGTTTGGCGCCTGCCAGTTGCATGATCTCGTTGAGCACGAGGGCGCGTTCGAGTTTGATGAGCACGGTGTTGCGTTCGGCCGGCGGGGTTTTCGCTTCCTCCAAGGATCACTCCAGCGTTCCACTACAAGAGATTCCTGAAGGACGAATCGCATTTTTGATAACTGTTCAAAAGAACAGTTGCTCTTGGAGCAGGCCGCTTCAGGATGAATGGATCGAACATCGAGAAACGTGTTTGCCGCCGTCTTTGTCCCCGAATTCCCCTTGCAGGCCTTGCTGCGTGGTCAGTCGCAGGCCTTGCCTGCGGTGGTGGTGGATGATGAGGTGGCGCTCAAGCGGTCGCAACAGCGCGGCGTGGCGGGGAAGGCGCCGGTGATCGCGATGAACGCCCAGGCGGTCTTGACCGGGGTTCAGTTAGGCATGACTGCCCCCCAGGCTCAGGCGCGGTGCACCGGTGTCCGTGTGCTCACGCGGGACCGGGTGGAGGAGAGCGCGGTCTATGCATCACTTCTTCATCACATTGGGGAACAATGTGCGGATGTGGAAGCGACGGGGCTCGGCCTGGTGACGATGGATCTCTTTGGCTGCCGGGCGTGGCACCACCACTGGAAGGTTGCCGGAGATGCCCTCTGCCGGTCGTTGGGGCGTGCCCTGCGCCTTGATTTGGTCATGGGGATCGGGCACACGCCCGATCAGGCGCGGCTCGCGGCGGTCTCGATTGCCGATGCCGGGCCCGTGGTGCGAGTGCTCGAACGCGATGCCTCGCAAACCTTGCGTGATGAACCCATTGACTTGCTCCACCCTTCGGCGGCGTTGTCCGAGGTGATGCGTTTGTGGGGCATTGCCACGGTGGGGCAGTTTCTCGATTTGCCTCGGGAGGAAGCGAGTCATCGTCTGGGGGCTGAGGCTGCCTCCTTGTGCGATTTGGTCACCGGCAAGCGCCATCGCCTTTTGCGATTGGTGCGCCCGCCAGTTTCTTACGAGCAAGTCTCTCATTTTGACTACGAGGTCGAAACTCTGGAACCCTTGCTCTTTTTATTGCGGCGGGGTTTGGAGACGCTGACGACGCGATTGGCCTCGCAGTATCGCGTCACTTCGCAGATCCAAGTGGTCCTGCCATTTGCCGATGGGACTGAGGTGAAGGAAGTCTTTCGGGTGCCGGATCCGAGTAACGACGTCGATTTGCTTTTTCGGATCGTGCAATGCCGCCTCGAGAGTCTGGTGGCGAAATCGCCAGTGACCGGTCTCTCGCTGGCTCTCACGCCTGAGAAACCGAAGAAGCGGCAGTATGATTTTTTTCAAGCGGTCCTGCATGACCCCAATCGTTTTGCCCACACCTTAGCCGAACTGGAATCGTTGATCGGGTCCGATCGCGTGGGCCGACCGAGGGCATTGGGGACGCATCGGCCCGATGCCTTCGTTTTGGAGCCCTTCGATCGTTCCATGGAGATGGCGGAGCAACAGTCGCCTGGCGCGGTGGGAGAAATAGGAGTGGACGTGGAAACGGAAACGGAAACGGGCTCCTCCTCGGAACCGGTAGCCTTGGGTCTGCCCTTGCGCCGGTGCCGGCCTCCACTTCAGGTGCGGGTGGCGACGGAGCGCCATCCGGGTGCGCTGACACCGAAACGCCTGTTAGATGGGCCCTATCCCGGCTCGATCACCGCGATCCGAGGGCCCTGGAAAACCTCCGGGGACTGGTGGGATCCCGGGGCCTGGATGCGCGAGGAATGGGACGTTGAACTCGAACTCGACGGCGAAGCCATTCTCTGCCAGCTCGCTCGGATCGCTCAAGCGTGGACGCTGGAAGGGGTCTATGGCTAACTAACTTTCGACGACGATCTACTTCTTCTTTTTCGCGACTTTCAATTCGCCGAGTTTGGTGGCGATGTCATTGCCGTGATCGCCGACCTTCACGTCCTTGTCGATGTGGAGGATCTTGCCGTCGATTCCGATGTAGTAGGTCCACCGGTGGGGGAACGGGCGCTTCTCGGTCACGACTCCATAGGCCTTGGCTGTTTTCTTTTCGGGATCACTGAGGATGGCGTAGTCCAGCTTGAGACTCTTGGCGAACTCCTCATTCTTTTCCGCCGGATCACAGCTGGCGGTGAAGTAGGTCACATCATACGCACGAATAGCTTTGCCGCCTTCACGAAGCGACTCACACTGTTTCGTTCATCCTCCGGTAAAGGCTTTGGGAAACCACGCGAGGACGACTACCTGTTTGTCTTTGAAGTCGGCCAAACTGTAGGTTTTTCCGTCGCTCCCGGGCAGCTTGAAATCGGGAGCGGTGTCGCCCACCTTGAGTGGCTCGGCCGCGTGGCCGGAGAGCGCGAGAGAGAAGAGGGCGAGACTGGCGAAGAGGAGTCGTTTGATCATGATGATGTGGTTAGCGAACGAGCGGGTCGAGGTCGAGGTTTTTCAAGAGCGTCTAAACACCGAGGAGTAGACCATGTCGTAGTCGAACTTCTCGCTCTTGATCTGACCGTTGGTTTCGATGCCGTTTTCGGGTTGGAGATCGGTTTCCGCGTGCCAGGACATGTCTCCCGGAGGGGCGAGGAGGCGCCAAATGATCTTGGTGTTTTCCTGGTTGATCTTGCCCTCACAGAAATAGGTGCGGCCGTGGGAATCGTAGTAGGCCGCCATGTAGCGTTCTTTGAGGGCGTCGTAGGTGTACTGCCACCGGTACTCGGTGCGGCCCAAAGTGCCGTAGGAGTAGCCCCGCATCTCGAAGGCATGGCCTCCCAGAAGATAGCCCCCGGTCCACTCGGATCGCGTGCGAGTGATGGTTTCGCTCCCATTCTCGGTGATGGCCGTCTTGGTCAGCCCTTTCCAGCGCCCGACGTGACCGCTGAAGACAGCCATCTGTTCCGGCACGGCGAAGGCTTCGGCATCCCCCGTGGGGGGCGATTCCGAGGCTTCGTCGTCTTCGCCGTCCACCTTCTCCTCTGGATCAGCGGGGGAGGGCGTGGACCTCGGCTCCTCTCCTTCGGCCTCGTCGGTCGGAGACGAAACGGTCCCTGGGGCCGCCTCCGGTCCGGTCTGCGGGACGGGGGCACGTTCGTCTGGCGATCGCTCCCGGTCCTGGGCCCGGAGCGCGGTTCCGATGACGAGGGAAACGATGACGAGAAAGGAGAGTGGGAACGAGAGATTCACCGGGGGAGATGGTTAACCTCCTGGCAATCCGAGCGCAAGGGCTTTCCCGTGGGGCAGTCACTGGCCGGACTTTTCTCATTTCTCACTCCAAGAACCCTTCTATACTACCTCGAATGGCATCCTCCTCGATCACGGTATTCCTCATCGTTTGTCTCACGCTGCCCGTGGCCTCGGCGGCGCCAGTGGACTTCAATCAGGAGATTCGACCGATTCTCTCGAATACCTGCTTCCGCTGTCATGGTCCCGATGAAGCCGAGCGCAAGGCCGGGTTGCGTCTCGATACGAGTGCGGGGGCCCAGGAGGATCTCGGTGGTTACGCGGCCATCGTGCCCGGGAAACCGGAGGCCAGCGTCCTCTTGTCGCGGGTGACTTCGCATGATCCCGACGAGGTCATGCCCCCTGCCAAAGCGGGTGATCGCCTTTCTGATAGTGACGTGGCCTTGCTTGAGAAATGGATCGCGGAGGGAGCTCCCTATGCCGAGCACTGGGCTTATGTACCCCCACGCCGGGTGACGCCTCCAGCGGCGGACGATGTTTCATGGGCTCGCCAAGACCTCGATCGGTTCATCCACTACCGGCTGCAAACGGAGGGCTTGTCGCCCTCGCCCGAAGCCGACCGTCATGTTCTGGCGAGGCGGGTCGCCTTGGATCTCACAGGGTTGCCACCGAGTCCTGAGGAACTGCGGGACTTCGTTCGAAGCGAGCGCCCGGATGTCTACGAGCAATTCGTCGACGGCCTGCTGGCCAAGGATACTTTTGGAGAACACTGGGCGCGGCACTGGTTGGACTTGGCGAGATATGCGGACTCCGCCGGCTATGCCGATGACCCGCCGCGCACCATCTGGGCTTTTCGTGATTATGTGATTCGTTCGTTCAACGCGAACAAGCCCTTTGATCAATTCACCCGGGAACAGCTGGCCGGAGATCTCTTGCCTCAGCCCACGGATGAACAGTTGATCGCCACCGCCTTTCACCGCAACACGCAGACGAACAATGAGGGGGGGACGAATGACGAGGAGTTTCGCAATGTGGCAGTTGTCGATCGCGTGAACACGACCTTTGCCGTGTGGATGGGGACGACGATGGCCTGTGCCCAGTGTCACACACACAAGTATGACCCCATCACGCAGAAAGAGTACTTCGAGGTCTTCGCCATTCTGAACAACACGGCCGATGCCGATCGTCGTGATGAATCCCCGACCCTCGAGGTGAGCACGGAAGCATTCCGGCAGCGCAAGGCGGAGAAGCAGCATGAACTCGATGTCGCGCAACGTGTCCTCTCCGAGCCTGACACGACGACGAAAGCGGCCTTCGAGCGTTGGCAGGCGGCGGCCCTAACGCGGAAGGTCGATTGGCAGGTCCTGAACCCGGCGGAGCGGGAGGCCAAGAGTGGCCGCGCATTGACCGTGGGAGAGGATGGCGTGATCTCGGCTGCCCCGGAGAACGCGGCGGCCCAGGATGTGTACCACTTGACGGCTTCGGTTTCTCCTGAGGCACTGATCACCGCCCTGCGGCTTGAAGTGCATCCCGAAGGGCGCAACGTGGTCCTGAGCGAGTTGACAGTGGCCAACAGCAGCGAAGTCGTCGAGCCCATTCGGGGGCGTTTTGTTCGAATCGACCTGGCGGGTCGCGGGAAAATGATCCATCTGGCCGAGGTGCAAGCCTTCAGCGGAGGGGAAAATGTGGCTCTGCGAGGCCAGGCTTCGCAGTCGAGTAACTATGCCGATGCCACCGCCGACCGGGCCATCGACGGGAGGACAGAGGGTAACTACAACAAGCGGTCCGTGAGTCACACGGCGGCGAACGGGAAGGATCCGTGGTGGGAAGTTGATCTGGGCGAGACGCACCATCTCGAGCGCCTGGTCATTTGGAACCGGACGGATGGTCAGTTGGCCTCGCGCCTGGACGGCTTCAAACTCTCCGTGCTCGACGAGGAACGGAACGCCCTCTGGTCGGAAACGTACGCCAAGGCCCCCGAGGTGGATCTCCCGGTGGCACTCGATGGATCGCGGCAGGTACCCCTGGCAGAAGCATCAGCCGGCTTTTCTCAGGAACGGTTTGATGTCAGTCAGGCGATCGATGGTAAGGTTGACGGCCGTTCCGGCTGGGCACTGGCTCCTCGTCTCAATGAGCCTCACGCTGCGGTGTTTGCCTTTGCCCGGCCGGTGAAGGCATCCCAATTGACGATCGAGTTGAGTCAGCAGTATCCCAATCACGCCCTGCGTCGATTCCGGCTTGCGGTGACCACGGACCAGTCTCCGGGGCGCGAGATTCCGGCGGCGATCAAGGAGATTCTGGTGAAAGAGTCAGGCAAGCGATCGCGCCGGGAGGCAAAGCGTCTCTATCAGTATTTTGCCAAGTATGAGCCTTCGCTCGAAGCCAAACGCGATAAGCTGGCTGGGCTGCGCCGGGAGCTGGAGGAGATGAAGCCGCCGACCACGGTGCCCATCATGCGCGAACTCGAGGGCGGCAAACGTCGCGAGACTCGGATTCAGCTGCGCGGAAACTATCTCGACAAGGGCGATGCGGTGGAAGCGGGGCTTCCGGATAAACTGCACGAATCGCCCAGCGGTCCCTTGGATCGCCTGGCCCTGGCCAACTGGCTCATGGATCCGGAGAATCCCCTCACGGCACGGGTCACGGCCAACCGGTTTTGGGAAGCTATCTTCGGCATTGGGCTGGTGCGGACGAGCGAAGAGTTCGGTTCTCAAGGGGAGCCTCCGTCGCATCCGGCCTTGTTAGACTATTTGGCCTTGGAACTGGTGGAGAACGGCTGGGACGTCAAAGGTTTTCTCAAGATGCTCGTCACCTCCGCGACGTATCGTCAGTCGTCCAGAGTGACTCCGGCGCTTCTCGAGCGTGATCCTGACAATCGGCTCCTGGCCCGCGGTCCCCGATTCCGGCTGAGTGCGGAGATGATTCGCGATCAGGCGCTCTATGTGAGTGGCTTGCTCAGCGCCAAGATGTACGGCGCACCGGTGAAGCCGCTCCAGCCGAGCATCGGCCTGAGCGCGGCTTTTGGGGGCGGGATCGATTGGAAAACGAGTCAGGGTGAGGATCGCTATCGCCGGGGGCTCTACACCACTTGGCGACGGTCGAATCCCTATCCCTCGATGGCGGCGTTTGATGCGCCCAATCGTGAAGTCTGTACCGTGCGGCGCGATCGGACGAACACGCCCCTGCAGGCCTTGGTCACCTTGAACGATCCCGTCTACATGGAGGCGGCCCAAGCGCTGGCGCGAAACCTGGTGGCGTTGAACAAGGCCACGCCGGAGGAGACGGTTGATGCGGCGTTTTGGCACTGCCTTTCCCGTCCGGCTCGAGAGGAAGAACGGCGTGCCTTGACCGCGTTGTTTGAGTCCACCCGGGCAAGTCTAGCGAAGGCACCCGAGCGCGCCAAGGACCTGGCGACCAACCCCTTGGGTCCGGTGGAGTCGGATGATGCCGACTTGGCTGCCCTGGCGGCGTGGTCCGTGGTGGGCAATGTGATTCTCAATTTGGACGAAGTCTTTCTCAAACCCTGACGTTAACTTTATTGTCTTTTAACCAATCAGATCATGCATCCGAGTAGCGAACTCTTGCAGGCGCGCACACGCCGTCACTTTCTTCGGGATTCTTCGGCAGGGATCGGGGCGATTGCCCTGGGGTCCATGCTCCGTGAAGACGCTGCCGCGGCGATGGCGCCGCCGAACCCCTTGCTTCCGAAGAAGGCGCATTTCGAGGGCAAGGCCAAGCGGGTGATCTACCTCCATCTCACGGGGTCGCCTCCGCATCTCGACCTGTGGGATTACAAACCCGAGCTGGTGAGGCGTGATGGCGAGGATTGTCCTGACGAGTATTACAACGGGAAGCGCTTCGCCTTCACCTCGTCGCGGCCCACCTTGTTAGGCACGCGGCGGACCTTCACTCGACATGGCCAGCACGGCCTCTGGATGTCGGATGCCCTACCCAATTTGCAGAAGGTGGCGGATGAGCTCTGTGTCATCAAGTCGATGACGACGGATCAGTTCAACCACGCACCGGCAGAACTCTTCGTTTACACGGGATCGCCGCGGCCGGGGCGTCCGTCCTTGGGTTCCTGGGTGACCTATGGATTGGGATCGGAGAACGCCAACTTGCCGGGATTTGTCGCCTTGATTTCCAGCGGAGTGCAACCCAACGGAGGAAAGAACTCCTTTGGAAGTGGCTTTCTTCCCTCGGTTTATCAAGGGGTGCAGTGCCGGTCCAAGGGAGATCCCGTGCTCTACGCCTCAGACCCCAAGGGATTCGATCGGGCCTTGCGCCGGCGGAGCCTGGACACCTTGCGCGAGCTCAACGAAATGCAGGCGAAGGAGTTCGGGCATCCGGAGACGCTGACGCGGATCGCCCAGTATGAATTGGCCTTTCGCATGCAGATGTCCGTTCCCGAGGTGATGGATATTTCTCAGGAATCCGCCCAGACTCTGGAAGACTATGGGGCGGAACCGGGCGCCTCGAGTTTCGGTAACAATTGTTTGTTAGCCCGGCGACTCGTCGAGCAGGGGGTGCGCTATGTGCAGCTCTTCGATTGGGGGTGGGACTTTCATGGAACGAATCCGAAGGAGGACATTCGCGACGGCCTGACCCAGAAATGCGCCACGATGGAGAAGCCGGTGGCCGCCTTGATCGAGGATCTTCGCCAGCGCGGGTTGCTGGATGAGACCTTGATCATCCTGGGAGGCGAGTTCGGCCGGACACCCTTCCGCGAAGGACGCACGGCTAAGGGAGACGTCCTGGGACGCGATCACTTTCCCGACTGTTATTCCATGGTCATGGCCGGCGCCGGCGTGAAAGGCGGTTTCTCCTACGGCGAATCTGACGAACTCGGATTCTCCGTGGCGAGAGACAAGGTTCACGTGCACGACTTTCAAGCCACCATTCTGCATCTGCTGGGATTCGATCACGAGAAGCTGACCTATCGTTTTCAGGGTAGAGATTATCGACTCACAGACGTGCACGGCAAGGTGGTCGAGGGCGTCTTGACGTAGGAGAGCTCGCGAAGCGTTGTTGGGAGGCGAGATGTGGAAGGAATGCTCTCACATTCCCTCAGGGAGCGAACGACGATGATTCGCTCGTCGAAAGATTGAGACTGTGGACCACGTCCCGGCAGATGCCGAAGAACACGTGTTCGGCTTTGGTCGCTGTACGGCTATGACTGGAATAGAATCCCCACTCCCGATCGGCGCGTTTCCAGGGAAGCGGACGGGTCACGAGGGTGCCGGCAGCCAACTCATCCCGGGCGACCCAAGGGGCGAGGAGGCCGATTCCCAGTCCGATCCTTGCCATCTCCTTGATGGCGGCCATGGACCCGACCTGGAAATGACCGCGCAACCGCCCTTTCATGTTGCCGAATCGTTGGGTGAGAAGCCGGAACGTTTCGCTCTCTCGGCTGTAGAAGATGAAGTCTTGGTCCGCGAGGTCCGCGGGGGTGATCTCATCCCGCTGTGACAAGGGATGAATCGGCGCCATGGCCATGGCGATTTGATCGGTGAAGAGTGGATCGAATCGATAGGATGACGTGCCTGTGAGAGCCATGCCGATGGCGATATCAATTTCACCATCGCCCAGAAGGGCGAGGAGTTGACGGGTATCGTCGGTGGAAATGGTGACCTCGTAGTTGGGAAAACTCTCGCGGAACTCGCGGAGGACGGCGGGCAAGACGGCGTGGCTGATGGAGGTGGTGGCGCCGATGGAGAGACGGCCGTGTCCCGGGTGTCGCAAGGCGTGGACGACATCGACGGCGCGTTGCATCCGTGAGAGGATGTCCTGGGCGTGGGGCAGGAGGCTCTCGCCGGCTGAACTGAGGCGAACGGTTTTCCCCTGGCGTTCAAATAGGGCCACGTCGAGCGTCGATTCCAGTGCCTTGATGGAATGGCTGACGGCTGACTGGGTGAGATGGAGGGCGCGGGCGGCGCTGGTAAAGCTTTGATGGCGAGCGAGTTCTTGAAAGGCTCTGAGCTGGCGGGTGTCGAGGAGATCCATGGGTGCGTCGAAGAATCGCTTTTCACAGCAAGATGCAGACCAGTCTGGCGCGCCTGGTACGGAATCCGCTTCCCCTGGAGGCGTGCTCGTCACGCAGCTTCCCCAATGAAGATCGGCTATGTTCCCCTCATCGACTGTGCGCCCTTGGTTTTGGCGCATGAATTCGGCTTTTTTCGGGAGGAGGGATTGGAGGTGGAACTCGTGCGCGAGCCAGGCTGGGCGACGATCCGAGACAAGGTGGCCTACGGCGAGCTGGATGCCGCTCACGCCCTGGCGGGCCTCTGTTTTGCGCTCTCCTGGGGGCTGGGGGTGCTTCCCCGAGCCTGTCTCACCGGATTTCTGCTCAATGCCCACGGCGATGCGATCACCATTTCGTCGAAACTCGTGGCGGCCGGAGTGTGCGATGCGGCGTCATTGGCGCAATGGATACGCCGGACAGCGCCATCTCGCCGGCCTACTTTTGCGGTGCCGCATCCCTTTAGCTCGCATCACTTCCTGATGCGGCACTTCTTGAAACCGGAAGGGGTGCTGCCGGAGCGCGACTACGAGCTGATCACGTTGCCGCCTTCACAGATGGCCGGGTGTTTGGCATCCGAGTACATCGATGGTTTTTGCGTCGGCGAACCTTTCAATACCGAAGCTGTGACCAAGGGAGTGGGGTCGATGCTCACGACCTCCGTCGATTTGGTGCCCGGACATCCCGAGAAGGCCTTGCTGATCTCCAAGGATTACGCGGATCGCCAACCGGATGCGCATCGCGCCTTGATCTTGGGTCTGGCCAAGGCCTGTGCTCTCTGTGAGTCGAAGAATGAGTCGTCGGTCATCGCGGACGTCCTCTCGCGTCCGGTCTATCTGGGAATGGAGCCTGCCCTTCTTCGAGAGAGTCTGGAATCCACCCGGCCGGAATTCCATCTGTTTCATGGTGTCTCGGTGAATCGGCCATCGTCGGAAAAAGCCAACTGGCTGGTGACGCAGATGCGTTTGGCGGGACTACTCCTGGAGAAGGACGGGGCAGCCGAGACCCGGACTTCGGTGACGGAGATCTTTCGGGCCGATCTCTATGACGAGATCGCTCCCGAGTTTGAAACGGCTTCACCTTGATCAGGATCAATACGATTCATTCTCATGATGATTCCTTTTCTTTCCGCGATGGCGGTTGGCCGCCGTCGAGGCATGGAAGCGGCTTTGTGCGAGATGAAGATGAACAGAATGAATCCAACCCTAGAAATGCCTCTCTCGACACCATCGCCCATTCTCCATTCCGGCAGCAGAATCGTCGCTGCTCTTTGCGGACTCTCTTCTCTGGCTGCTTTTGCCGGCGAACCCGCGCTCTTGCCGCCCGAGGAGACGCTCCCTCCGAATTCATCTGATGAATTCTCGTTCAGTGACCTTTGGACGCCCACACTCGATTTGCGTCTCCGGCTGGAGTATGGCGATCAAGATCCGTTGGAAGAATCCCACGCCGAGACCTTGCGGGCGCGGGTGGGCGCCAAACTGAATGAATGGAACGGTTTCACGGGTTTGATCGAGTTGGAAGGAACCATCGCGGCGGACAACGGCAGCTATCGCGCGGCGAGTGTCGATGGTCCGCCGGACCACACCGTCATTGCCGATCCCGAGTCCGTGGAGATGAATCAGCTCTGGTTAGGTTACACCGCCTGGGAGACGACTCTCAAAATTGGGCGCCAGCGCATCATCCGGGACAATGCGCGTTTCGTCGGCAACGTCGGCTGGCGACAGAACGAGCAAACCTTCGATGCCGTGGATCTGTCGACAGAGATCATCCCCGATACGACCCTCTCCTATACTTATGTGAATCGCGTCAATCGGATCTTTGGATCGCAGAGCAAGGCGGCCGCGGGACAAAACGATTTCGACGGGGACAGCCATTTCTTTAACGGTGCCTACACCGGCATTCCCAACACCAAGATCGCGGCCTACGCCTATCTGCTCGACTTGGAGAACAAGGCGGGCCACGCCCAGAGCAACAACACTTTCGGTCTCTCCCTCTCGGGGACCTATCCCCTGACAGAGACCATCAAAGTGAAGTTTCTCGCGGAGTACGCCCACCAGACGGACGCCTTTGACAGTCCCTTGGATTACGAGGCCGATTACTACCATGTCTTCGTCGGCGGCATCTTTGAGAAAGTCGATTTCGGCGTGGGATTTGAGTCCCTGGGTACGGATGACGGCGTTCCCTTCCGAACGCCGTTGGCTACCCTGCATGCCTTCAATGGCTTTGCCGACAAGTTCCTCGGGACGCCTCCCGGTGGGCTTCAGGACTTCTACGTTTCCGGCGGGGTCAAGCTGCCCGCGGGCTTTGCTCTCAAGCTGGCCTATCATCATTTCTTCGCTGATGACGACAGCTTTGGCGCCGATAGCTACGGGGATGAGATTGATCTCGTGCTGGTGAAGAAGATCACCGACGACATCACTTTTCTCACGAAGTTCGCCTATTACGACGCGGATGAGTTTGCCACGGATACGACTCGGTTCAGTACCGAGTTGAATTTCAAATTCTAACTAACTAACCTGACGTGGTGCCGGCTGTTCTTTGGTTGCTATAAGAAAGTGGCAGGGACTTCAGTCCCTGGGATCGCCGTATGATGGAGGGACTAAAAAGTCCCTTCCACTTTCCTTTCGAGCACACTTGATCATACGTCGCTATAAGAAAGTGGCAGGGACTTCAGTCCCTGGGATTGCTGCATGATGGAGGGACTAAAGTCCCTGGGATCGCTGTATGATGAAGGGACTGAAGTCCCTGCCACTCTCCTGTTGAGCACACTTGATGGCGAGACGCTTGTCTCACGTTCATGGTCTGCGGAATCCCAAGGCGACGATGCCGGTGGTGATGACGGAACTGATGGGCATGAGGATCGCGGCCAGGAGCGGGTTCATCAGGCCCATGAGACAGACGACAATGGCCGCGACGTTGTAGCCCGCGGCGAAGACGAAGACGCCGCGGATACAGCCCTGACGGCGTTTTGCCAAACGGAGCAATGGCGTGAGAAACGTGAGCCCTCGGGTGACGAAGTAGCAATCGGCCTTGTTGGTCAGGAAATTGCGGTCGAAGGCCGGTGTGGCGGTGGCGTAGGCGCGATCGAAGGCGAGACTGTCATTTGCCCCGTCGCCGATGTAGAGAGTATTGTCGTGGTCAATTTGCGCCACCCGGGTGGCCTTTTCGTCTGGATTCATCCGGGCATGCCAGCGCTCCGGAGGAAGCTCCAGGGCATGAGCGAGACGGGCGACCTTGGGGATCCGGTCACCGCTGAGGATGTGCGTTTGCAGACCGAGATCTTCGAGGTGGCTGATCTCTTCGCGAGCGCCGTCGCGCAAGGTGTCGGCAAACGTGAAGGTGGCGAGGCGTTGGCCGTCACGTCGAAACTCGCTGTCGGCATCGCGGCCGCCCTGAGGCTTGGAGAGTGTCCAGCGAACTTCTTGAGGATCCTGATAGAGTAAGCCGGTGCCTGGCAGTTCTTCCACTTGCTCGACGTCGAGACTCTCCCGCAGGCCGTGGTGAGCCAATAGGTGTTGGGTGATGCTCCGGCTCACGGGGTGTGGGCTCGTTGCCGTCATGCCCGCGAGGATGCGGAGGGCTTCACTGTCCAGGGAATCCGCCACCTGGGGGTTGGTCCACTCTGGAGTCTCCAGGGTGAGCGTCCCCGTCTTGTCAAAGAGGACGTGGCGCACCCGGCGGAGACGTGACCAGAAAGAGAGCTGTTGGACAAAGACGCCTAACTTGCGGGCGGCCGATGCGGCGGCCTCGTCGGCCAGAGGCACGGCGATGCCCAGGGCGCAGGGGCACGAGATGACGAAGATCGACAGGGCCACTTGGAGTCCCCGATAGACATCCCCGCCGGCGACGGCCCAGGCGAGGCCACCGATGAGGCCGGCGACGAGGACGAATCCGAGGTAGACTTGGAGAATACGCTGGAGGAAGGGGTACTGAGCGTGGGACTCCTGGTTCTCGGTTAATCGGAATAGCAGCGATTGCGGCCACGTTTCCCGAGCCTCGAGTTCGATTGCCCGCTGGCCTCGGTTGATGGCGCCCGAGAGGGCCACGGAACCGCGGGTTTGTCTACGGGTATCGGATTCTCCTTGAATCCACTCCATGCCCAAGGAGGCCGAATCCGAGAGGAGACGACTGGCCACGGGAATGACCTGGTTGGGCTCGATCTGGTAGATCTGTCCCGTTTGCAGTTCAGCCGTGGCCAGGGGGCTGCCGTCGACGAGGACCGTTCGCGGCACGGCGTTGCGTTCGAAGAGACGCCGGCGATTTTGGCGCATGGCCTGTTCTTGCAACCAGCGGCCGCCTAACATGAGGAAGACGAAGATGGCCACAAAATCGAAGTAGAGCATGGACTCCAGACCCAAGAGCCATCCCAGGAGCGAACCGGCATAGGCTAGCACAATGCCGAGCGCGATGGGGACATCGACGTGGACGAGACCACGTGGAATTGCCTGCCAGGCGCGCTTGATGAAGTAGCTCCCGCCGACGGCCAGCGCGAGGGTGGCCGAGAGTGCCGTCAGAAGCTGAAAGAGCGAGGCGAACATGAAGTCCGCCGGCATCCCCAGGTATCGCGGCAAGGTGAAGGCCATGCCGTTCATGGCGAAGGCGGCGCAGAGGCCCAGGCGACTGAGCAGGGGGTCACGCGCCTTTTCGCGCAGCCGCTGTTGCTCATCCAGAGGGCACAGGGTGTAGCCGAACTGTTGCAGTTTTTGTGCGAATGCGGGGGCGTCGAACTGGCCTTTCTCCCAGGTGAACTCCAGGCGCCCCAGCAGGGGATCGGTGAAGCAGCGGAGAGCGCCGTCCTCCTGGCCAAAGAGGCGCTCAATCAACCAGACGCAACCGGCGCAGGAGGCGCCGTCGAGACCAACCTCGAGGTTCGCTGAAGCCTCTTGAGCGAGGGTCTTCTCCGCATGGAGACATTTTTCCCGAAGCCAGTCGTAGTCCCGCTGTTCGAAGGCGAGGTTCTCCACCGGGCGAGTGGTGGTGCTTCCTTTGAGGTCGTAGAATTGATCCAAGCCCTCGCCCGTGATCATTTCGTGGACGAAGGCGCAGCCGGAGCAGCAGAAGGTATCGGCTGGGTTCCGGGGACGGAAAGAAGTGCCGCAGTGGGCGCAGGCCTTTTTTGCCGAGTCCGTGTCGTGGTGGGAATGCCAGAATTGATCCTCCGCCGAAACTGTGCGAGGCGCGTTCATGGGCAGAGAGGGCAGGTGGTGGCCGAGGCGGCATTGAAGGGGAGCGTGCCCTGGAGGCGCCAGGCGATGACGGCCGCGCTGACGAGGGCGAGGGCGGTGCGAAGCTGTCCCAAGGTGGCGGGAGTGAGCCGGTGCCTCCATCGAGCGATGGGAGCTTGTGTTAGAAAAAGCAAGGGCACGGTCCCGAGGGCAAAAGCCATGGTGAATTCCGCACCCGCCGTGGCGGAACCGGAGACGGCGGCGAGTCCGATGATGAGATAGAGGGGACCGCAGGGGAGCAGTGGGGTGAGGATGCCTAACAAGCCGCCGGCGACCACGGGCGGTCGCTGCGCGAGGCGCAACTTGGAGCGAATGAGCCAGGCCATGAGGAACTTGGGGCGCGGGAGCATGCGGTCCCATCCGAGACCGATGATCACCAGGGCGATGACGAGGAGCCAGGGGAGGAGGACGAGCGGAGATCCCGCGAGGGATTGGAGCGGAGCCTGGCCGATCATGCCGGCGGCGAGTCCGAGAACACCGTAGGCCAGGATGCGGCCACCGTGATAGGCGGCCGTTTGAAGGTGATGCGTCGTCGCCGTCTTGCCTGAGCCCGCTAGCAGACAGGCGACCGGACCACACATGCCGACGCAGTGGATACTGGTGAGGAGGCCGGCGACAAAGGCGCCGGCGGTGGTGTTGACGACTGCCAGGTCGGGGCTCATGGCGCGGCGTGTTGGTGCATGTCGATGCTCGCCGGCCGGTTTTTCACAGCGACGACGATGAGGCTGGTCCAGGCGCTGATGAGGAGGACGAAGGCGAAGACGATGTAGATCCAGGGCCGGCGGTGCAGGAGTTGTTTCATGGTGATGGGATGGTTGGATTGGCAGGGTCGGGCAAGGGTGGGCGCAGGGTGTGTGGGGCCGGCC
>JANQJH010000323.1 GCA_028281705.1 Verrucomicrobiales bacterium | reverse complement strand
TTCGAGGGCCTGGGCATCGGGGCCGGGTCGACGGATGCGACGGTGAGCGGCAACAGCTTCCGGGGCAACGGCTCGGGTGCCCAGGCCCTCGAAGGTGTTGGCGAGGAACTCGTTGCCGGTCACGCTGACACCGCCGAGCCCGTGACCGAACAAGACGGACGCTTCCGCGTTGAAGTCACCCAAGAGGCGCCCGAGGAATACTTCCGTCTGAAGCGCCCTTAGATTAGATTAGATTGATTCCACGACGCAGTCACTCGCCGAACTTGCCAATTAGTTGAAAGAGACAACATCAAGGTGGGACAGGCGTCTCACCGGCTGCTCGCCTGCCGGCAGGGACTTCAGCCTTGAGCCCGCTTGTCTGATATAGGGACTAAAGTCCCTCCCACTTTCCCTGGCAAGACACACTCGAGAATACATCACGCTAAGAATGTGGCAGGGACTTCAGTCCCTGAGCCCGCTTGTCTGATATAGGGACTAAAGTCCCTCCCACTTTCCTGGCAAGACACACTCGAGAATACATCACATCAAGAATGTGGCAGGGACTTCAGTCCCTGAAGCCTAAAACTAACATCCACGCAGCATGCCCATTCATAGGGGCAAGCTTCTCGCATGTCGAGCACAGGATGAACAAGACCGGCGGGACGCCAGTCTCACGTTCCTGGCGAACTGAAAACATAGCTCATATTTACAGTTCACATCTCAGTTAGAACGACACATACGGACGGAAAGGATTGTCCCCATCACTGTGGTTCCGCCAGTCAGGGCAACACGCCTCTTGACCAACTTCAACACACCTCATCCTTATCTGCGCCAATCTGCCTCATCTGCGGTTCACCCCAACCCCAACCCCAACCACATCCCCAATCAAGCAGCCCGGCCATCCCGGCGATTCTGCCCATCCCGCCTGTTCTGCCGATTCGTTCCCGGCATCGGACCGGCCTCCAGGCTCTCCTGCTTGGGAGAAAGAAACTGCCAGTCATCCACCCGCACAAAAAGCCGTGAGCGAGGCTGCCCGTCTTGTTCCCACTCATTCAGTTGGAGCCGCCCCTCGATACAAACCGGCACCTTACTCGTGATGTACTTCGCGAAGGCCTCGCCGCGACTCCCCCAAATATCGAGATCAATCGCCACCAATCGCTCGACAGACTCCCCGTCCGGTTTGCGAATCGTCTCGTTATGAATCAGGCGTGCCCGCGCCACGGTGGCGTCACCGACCTGCCGGAGTTGAGGTTCCCGGGTCACGTGGCCCGTCAATTGGATGAAGTTCTTGGTAAACATGGTGCGTTCTCCTTATGGTGTGTTCCTTGGATCTCGGCCGCATGCCCTGACCCAAAGAACATCTTATGCTGTTCACATGAACAGTCAAACTAAAAACATCTCCCGCCTTTCGTCTTGTCGATGGCACTGCCCCACTCTTTAAACTCCCCTGCCATGAACCACCCCCTCACCTTTCTCGGCCGCTGCCTGAGTCCCCTCCTCCTCGCTCTCCCGCTGTGCGGAACGGCACTGGCCCAGGACGACGCCGAGGCTGAGGCCGTGGAGTCGGTCCAGGACACCAAGTTCACCGTCGATCGCGGCTATTTCGAGGATCCCATCTCCGTGGAGATCACCTCCGCGACCGAAGGGGCCAAGATCTACTACACCACCGACGGCACCAAACCAGGCCTCGGCACCATTTTCACGGGTCCCAACGGCACGCTCTACGAAGGACCGATCGCGATCGACGGAACCACCATCCTCCGCGCCCGCGCCTTCAAGGACGGACTGGAGCCCTCGAACACGGACACCCAGTCCTACCTCTATCTCGCGGACATCCTTCGGCAGCCCGAGGCTCCCGAGGGCGCCCCGGTCAAATGGGGCAATCGCACACCGGACTACGAAATGGATCCGCGCGTGGTCGACGATCCCGCCTATCAAAACGCCATCAGGGAAGGATTCATGAGCATCCGCACGCTCTCGCTCGTGGTCGACCCCAATGATTTTTTCAGTGTGCGCGACGGGATCTACGCCAATCCGCAAAACGACGGCCGGGAATGGGAGCGCGAAGTTTCCTTTGAGTTCATCCATCCCGACGGCTCCAAGGGAACCCAGGTGAATGGAGGCATTCGCATTCACGGTAACGGATCTCGCAACGCCAACGGTCAACCCAAGCACGGGTTTCGCGTCGAGTTCCGCGGCGAATATGGCGCCACCCGGCTCGACTACCCGCTCTTTCCTGACACCTTGGTCAAGGAATTCGATAGCCTCATTCTTCGAGGCCAAAACGCGCACGGCTGGACGCGATCCTCACAAATATCGAACGGAGCCGGCACGGAGCGGGAACAGTCGCAGTACATCCGCGATTCCTTTGCCCGGGATCTGATGAAAGCCATGGGTCACGTCTCGGGCAAGGCGACCTATGTCCATCTCTTTATCAATGGCCTCTATTGGGGGCTCTACAATCCGGTGGAATACCCGCGCACCTATTTCGGGGTCTCGTATTTCGGCGGGGCCGAAGAGGACTACGACGTCATCAACCGCCGCACGACCACGACGAAAATTATCGATGGAACCTTTGATGCCTGGGACGCCATGCAAGACCTGGCGGATTCGGGATTGGAAACACCGGAAAAATACGCCGCCATTCAGGAACACATCGACGTCGATAACCTGATCGACTACATGCTCATGCACCAGTATATCGGCAGTCGCGATGGCCCCGAAGTGTTCAACTCGAACAACATGCGCGCCATTCGAAACGTGCGCGGCGAGGAACCGACGACCTGGATCGGGATGCCTTGGGACATGGAGGCGAGCATGTTTGAGATCGATGTGAAGCGTAACATCAACGTCGATGATCCCAATACTCTGGTCCGTGTCTACACCAAGTTGCGGGAGAACCCCGAGTTTCTCCTGCGCTACGCCGATCACATCCAACGGCATTTCTTCAATGACGGCGCCCTCACCCCCGAGCGCGCCGCGGCCACTTGGGAACGCCGGGCGAAAGAGATCGAAACCGCCATTATTGGTGAGTCCGCCCGCTGGGGAGACTACCGCCGGGCCAGCAGGCCCTACACCCGTGATGTGGAATGGACCGCGGAGCGCAACCGACTCCTCAATGAGTACTTTCCCACCCGCACGCAGTTCCTCTTTAAAGAGCTGAAGTTAAACGGGCTCTATCCGTCGACCAAGGCACCGGTATTTAGTCAGCACGGCGGCACCGTGCCGGACGATTTCTCCCTCACCATGGAAGCGGGCACGATCTTCAGTCCCCAGGGCGGCACGTTCTACTACACGATGGATGGCAGCGATCCACGCCTGCCCGGAGGCGCCATCGCCCCAGGGGCAATGGCCTATGAAGGTGGTGTCCCCATCGGCTCAAGCGTCCACATTCGAGCGCGCACGCACGATGAAGGCCAGTGGAGCGCTCTCGTCGAGGCCTTCTTCTATGTCAACAGCGTGGCCGCCAACAATTCCAATCTCATTGTTAGCGAAATCATGTACCATCCCGAATCGGAGGCCGAAGCTGAGTACATCGAACTCCACAACCCGAGCAACGACACCGTCCATCTGCATGACGTCTACCTGCTGCATCAGGGCGGCCAGGGAATTACCTTCGATTTCTCGGACAGCCCCATTCAAGAACTCGCCCCTCAGACGACGGTCATCATCGTCCGCGACCGCGCGAGCTTTGAGAACACCTACGGCGGCAGCGGCACGCTACCCATCGCCGGCGAATGGTCGGACGGCGCCCTGAACAACGCCGGCGAAGGAATCCAGTTGATGCGCGACACCGAAACCCTGTCCTTGATTCGCTACGATGACAGAGCGCCCTGGCCCGAGATGGCCGATGGCGAAGGTCACAGTCTGGTGCCATCGAACAGCGCAGCCATCGGATGGACGAGCGCACCGCCGAGTCCCGGAAGCCTCGACGACGAACTACCGACGCCACTGACGCCTCCATCGATCGACATCACCTGGTTGGAGAACGGCGTCATTCGACTTCAGTGGCCACCCTCGCCTTCTCCTGGCGCCGTGGATCAGGTGGAGTTCAGCCCCGATCTGACCACTTGGGAGGTCCGGCCGGATCTCGCTGAGCCCGGGGTCTATCAAGAGGTCCCGCCCCAAACGACGGGCTACTATCGGGTGGTCCGCCAATAGACCGATCAACGGGTACCCACGTTGAGATGACAAAGACGTCATCTCGCTGATTCCGCTGTCTTCCACGGTCAATCCATGGTCTTTTGAGGCCTTCAACCTCATCCATGCCGCTCGACACATGAAACGATTGCTTCTTCTGCTTTCCCTTTGCTTGGTGGTTTCAGCCCTGACATCACCATCTCTTCTCGCTCAAGACAGGGAACGCCGAGGAGGCGGGGCCCGCGGCTTTGGCGGAGGACGGGGGGAACTCGATCTCAAACCGGGAGATCCCCTGCCCGATGTCGGTGGTGTTGATGCATCTGGCAGACCCGTCAATCTCCGCCAGTTGTTAGACGGTCAATACGCCGTCATCGTTTTCGGCTGCCTCACGTGACCGCCGTTCCTGCGCAACGTCCCCAGTCTGGAGACGGTTTACCGGGATTACTCGAAGAAGGACGTCAAGTTCTACTACGTCTACAAGGCTCTGGCCCATCCAGGGATGAACGGCTACGTTCAACCGTTCACCATCGAGGAACGGCTGGCCCACATTGAGGCCGCTAAAGAACAGTTGCAGACCAAGATGCCGTGGATTGGCGACAACATGGGCAACGAAATCAAGCACGCCTTTGGCAATCGCAACAACTCCGAGTTTGTCATCGCTCCGGATGGAAAAATCGTTCACGCCCGCACCTGGAGTGATCCCGGCCAGCTGCGCGATGATCTGGCTGCCTTGGTCGGGAGAGTCACCCCTCCGACACGGTTCGCTGATCTGGGGTTCAAGGATCTCGATCGGCCTGACAGAGCAGCTGCTTCGGGCATCGTCCAAGGCGTGCCCAAGCCTTCGGGCGCTGTCCCCCTGAAATGTGTGCCCCTAATTGACCAGGGCGCGACCGCTGCCCCCTTTTATGTGAAATTGCGAGCCGAAGCCGAAAGCGACGTCATTGAGCGCGGCCAGGGAAAGATTCACTTGGCGTTTCATCTCGATCCCATCCATCACGTCCATTGGAACAACCTGGCCAAACCGATCCACTACGAGATCAAAACCGAAACCGGCGAAGTGCGGCCACCCACGGGTGACGGGCCGGTGATCGAGGACGAAGAAGCGGATCTCGATCCTCGCGAATTTCTCGTCGAGGTCAAGAACCTCGATCAGAGTCAGATTCTCACGCTCAAGGTCGACTACTTTGCCTGCCACGATGTGGAGAAATGGTGCAAAGCCGTTTCGCAAACCTATCACATTCATCTCGAACGCGATCGCGATGCCGGGACCATGCGCGGTGGACGCGGTGGGCGCGGTGGTGGAAGACCCGGCGCCAGCCGAGGCAGCTTCGGCCCAAGCCGGGATCGGCTGGCCATGATGATGGAAGCGTTGCCGATCTACCAAGCCCTGGACGCGGATGGGGACCATGAGATCTCCTCCGAGGAGGTCTCGGCCGCAGCCGAGCGCTTGCTCACCCTGGACCAGGATGGCGATGGCGTCCTTTCCCGCCGCGAGATCTCGCCGCGCGGATCTCCCTTCGGCGGGGGCCGACCACCCTTCGGCGGCGGTGGACCACCCCGACGGTGAACTAACGTAGCAAGGGCGCACCACCTGGCCCAGGTTTCACTCCCAACGTGAGGCCGGTGCCCCGCTGGTCCTTGTTCATCACGTGATCGCCCCGCTCGACGGGCGAGACGCTCGTTTCACCATATACGCGGGCCAAAAATACTGTAACCTCGGCTGGGTAGTGTCTCAGGAAACAGACATGAATGATGCCCATCCGCTCGTCTGCCCCGACTGCGGCCGACCCATTCCCGAAGGCGCGCCCCAGGGCATGTGCCCCAAATGCCTTCTTTCGGAAGCAGCCGCCGCCACGGTCAAGGACTCTGAAAAGCCTCTTGAAGTCCCAACGATTGAAAGCATCGCCGCCGCCTTCCCTGCCCTCGAACTCATCGAACCCATTGGCGAAGGCGGGATGGGCATCGTTTACAAGGCGCGCCAGCGACGCCTCGATCGTCTCGTGGCTCTCAAGCTCTTGCGATGCCCCCCGGATGAAGAGGGCCATTTCGCCGAGCGTTTCCTCCGCGAAGCCCGCGCCCTGGCCAAGCTGAATCATCCAAACATCATCACCGTCTACGATTTCGGCGAATCCCACGGGCTCTACTACCTGCTCATGGAATACGTCGATGGCGTGAATCTCCGTCAAATCATGGCAGGCAAGAAACTGTCTCCCGAAGAAGCCCTGCGCATCGTTCCTATCGTCTGCCAGGCCCTGCAATTCGCCCATGAAAAGGGCGTGCTCCACCGGGACATCAAACCTGCTAACATTCTCCTGACCCGCGACGGCGTGGTGAAAATGGCAGATTTTGGCCTGGCCAAGTTCGTCGGGGAAACCTCCCAGGAGGCTCCCAAGTTGCTCACCCGCACGGAAGCCTCGCTCGGCACTCCCGCCTACATGGCTCCAGAGCAAACGACCGATCCCAGCCGGGTCGATCATCGAGCCGATATCTATTCCCTCGGCGTCGTCTTTTACGAGATGCTGACTGGTGACCTTCCGCTGGGCCGCTTTCCCGTCCCCTCGTCCAAATCTCCCGTGGACGAGCGGGTTGATGACGTCGTCATGCGCACCCTGGAGAGGGAACCCGAGGAACGCTATCAGAGCGCCAAGGATGTCCAGACGGACGTTGAGCATCTCAGCGACCCGGGAACGGCGCCGCGCGATCACCCTGACGCCTCGCCGCCTTCGCTGCCTGAAGACTCGACACCACCGACGCCGACACCGACTCCTACAAGGAATCCGGCCACGACAACCTCACGATCATCGCAACCGGAACCGGAATCCGAGCCCGAACGGCGGCTCTCGTGGAAGGCGCTCTTCGGAACCCTGCTCGTGCTTCTCACTCTACCGTCTGTCGGCTTCGTGGGCCGCTATTGCTACTTGCTGGCCAACCAGTCGATCGGGCGTTGGGAACCGCTGCCGACAATCTACACATTCCCCCCAGCCATCGTCGTCATCTTCATCATCCCCGGCGCGCTGGGCACTTTGTTGGGATGGGCCGCGGCCCACGACATGAGGCATCGCCCCGACCGCTTCTGGGGCCTCGGCCTCACCGCTTTTGCCGCGCTCACCTGGCCGTTCCTCTTGTTAGCCGCTCTTGTCCTCTTCCTTGGCTATATGGGACGAGCACAGACAGACGTGCTCGCCTTGATCCTTTTTCTATCGCCTCTTCTCGCGATTTTCATCGCCGTGCGGTTTCGGCGGTGGCTCTTGAACAAGGAGTCTCCCAAGCACTGGTGGTGGACCTACCTCGTGGTCATTTTCATCATTCCTCTGTATCCGGCCGTGAGGGAGATCGTCAAAAAACAAAATGCCAAGAGTTTTGTTCTCGCAGCACCCAGGGAAAGCTACAAACGGCTCAAAGAGCGCCTGGAAGACGGGGCAAACGTCGATCAGAGAACCGAACGCGGGGAAACCGCTCTCATGTTTACCGCTAGAGACGGCGACAGTACCCGCGCCGAGTTCCTCATCGAACACCACGCCGATGTCGACGCCAAAATGCTAGATGGCCACACACCCTTGCTCATCGCCGCACGCCACGGACACCTCAATGTCATCCGTGTCCTGGTGGAACACGGAGCCAGTGTGCATGAGACGCTACGCGAGAATGGCGCCAACGCCCTCCATCTGGCGGCCCACAACGGCTACCCCAACATTGTGCGTTACCTCGTGGACCACGGCTTGGAGCCCGACTCCCGCAATCGTCATGGCGAAACCCCGCTGATGTTAGGTGCCGGCCACGGGCATTCCGGTGTCATCGATCAACTCATTTCCTTCAGGCGCGAGGCCATCGTCAATCTGGCCGACGACAACGGGCACACCGCGCTGGATTTCGCCATCTCTAGAGGCCACGCCACCATCGAAAAGCGCCTCATCGGCTATGGCGCGCGCCACACCGCCAGCTGGTGGCTTCGGAAAGCGTTCGTCTCCGGGGCCTTCGGTTGGGATACCATCATCGAGCACCTACAGAAAACTCAAGCTGCCCTCGAAACTCAACCCGCCACGTCGATCAAGTTCGGGTTCAATGGCTGGTGGTACACCTTTGAGAGGCCGGATCTCACCCTGGATGCCATGTTGGTCGAAGCCGGCGCTCGCGGTGATCGCATGGACATCGCAGAGAACGCCAAGACGGCATGCCTCAACAAGTGGCCGGCCGATACGGACAGACTCACGCTTTATCGACGCCAGGACAACCCGACCCATCCCAGAACGTTTCAATCGCTCGACTTGCAAAAGCGCGATGTCGATCACCCCATTCGTTCTTCGCAACAAGATGCTTCTCTCGCAGGAGAGACGCGCCGAGAGGGACCGACCGTCGTCGGAATCGGCAGCATCAGCAGCAAGACCTTTTTCCGGTGATGAAGGACGCACCCGCTCACTTCCCCGCATCGGAGAACTTCACAGCCACCAGATGGTCGCTTGTTCGGCAGGCTCAAGGCGATTCCGAGTCCAGCCGCGACGCTCTCAGCGATCTCTGCGAGGCCTACTGGAAACCGGTCCATCGGTTTCTCCGGTGCGAGGGACGATCCGAAGAAATGGCCCAAGAACTCACGCAGGCATTCTTCGCCAAACTCCTGCAAACGGGCTCCATCGATGGTGCCGATCCCCTTCGCGGCCGATTCCGATCTTATGTCCTGGGCGCGGTGAAGCATTTTCTCGCCGACGAACGCAAGGCGCACCAGAGAGCCAAACGGGGCGGCGGCCACGTGCACGAACCCCTGGAGCCCGATCGTGCCTCGTCCCCGGGACTCCAGATCCCCGATCCCAACGCGCTCCACGACGACGCTTTTTTCGACCGCGAATGGGCCTTCACCCTCCTCGATCGTGCGCTCGCAGCCCTGGAATCCGCCTGGCTCGAAAAGGGCAAGGAAGTAGAATTCCGCACCCTCAAACCCTGGCTCTCGGGTTCGGGAGGCGGCCAGGATCAATCGGAAGCAGCCCGCCGCCTCGGACTCTCCCTCGGCGCGTTCAAGGTGGCTCTCCATCGCCTGCGCAAACGTTTCCGCGCCGCGGTCCGTGATGAAATCGCCCAAACCGTCGACGGTGAGGCCGCGGTCACGGAGGAACTCCGCTACCTGTTAGAGATCGTTTCCCGTTGACTCCGAGAAGGCGCAAATCTCTCTTCGCCGCTCTTGTCGTCATCCCCCCGCGGTGCGTAGGATCGCCCCTGTGACCAAGAAAAACTACCTTCTCTTATTCGCCGCCATCACTGGCATGTTTCACGCCGCGACTGTTCGGCCGGCCCTGGCGGGCCCCGCTCTCATCCACGCCGGGCCCATGGTGGGCCATGTCACGGATACCACTGCCCACGTATGGATTCGCATCAAGCAAGGGACCAAATTGACAGGGGTAGCCGTGCAAGGCGAGTCCTCTCACAAGATCACTCACTGGCAGGATCGCGGCGCCAACTGCCACGTTCTCGGATTTCAAGGTCTTCAGCCTGCCACGGAAACTCAAGTCACACTCACAGCCACCCGCAACGGCAGTGATGCGGAAGAGGCGACTCTTCGATTCCGGACCTATCCCACGCCGTCGACCACGGGAAAAGTTCGTTTGGCCTTCGGCTCCTGTAGCAAGATTTCCCAATATCCCTCCGGCCCCATCTACGATGCCATTGCCCGGGAAAATCCTAACATGATGATATTTCTCGGCGACAATGCTTATTTCATCGTGGGCAACGGGACCAAGGATCATTTCGGCACTACGGGACCCGTGGGGGACTGGAACTTCCCCGGGTCCATGAGGGCGCGCCACATGATCACTCGCGTGCATCCCGACCTGCAAAACATGTTCCGCCAGGTACCCTCCTACGGGATCTGGGATGACCACGACTACGGCCCTAACAACGCCGACCGGACCTTCGAACTCAAAGAAGAAGCCTTGCAGATCTTCAAGCAGATGTGGGCCAATCCGGGCTGGGGCACGCCGCACACACCGGGCATCTTCAGTTCCTTCCGCTGCGGTCCCACGGAGGTCTTTCTCATGGATGATCGCTATTACAAGTATTCGCCCCAGGTCCATGACGATGTCACCGTGGAAACGGGGAAAATTTGGGGCGACGTTCAGTTAGCCTGGCTCCTCGAAGGCCTGAAGAATTCCACCGCGCCGGTGAAGGTCATCGCCAACGGGACCCAGATCATTTCCCGGGACAGCCGCGGCGAGGGGCATTTCCAAGAAGCCCAGGGCGAACAACGTCAGCTTCTCGACTTCCTCGCCCAGCACAAAATCGGAGGCGTCGTCTTCATCAGTGGCGACCGTCACCACAGCGAGGCCATGCAACAGGCCCAGGCCGATGGCACGCTCCTCGTCGAGGCCACCAGTTCCCCCTTGCAACAGGACCAAGCCGTGTCCCATTTCAACCGCACGCATCCCACCATGATCTGGGGCATGTACGGCAACAACTTTGGCCTCCTCACGGTCGACCTCACCGCCGAGAATGAGGGAACGATCACTTTCGAAACCCGCGACGAGAAGAATCGGACGCCGACGGTGGAAGGCACCCTCTGCAAGACCACCTGGCCGCTCGCCCAACTCAACTACGGCGATCACGGGGACGAATCAGCTCCCGCGGTCTGGACCCCCCTGTTCAACGGAGAGAACCTCGACGGATGGACCCAACGCAACGGAACCGCGACCTACCGAGTGGAAGACGGCGCCATTGTGGGCAAAACTCAGGACGGCAGCCCCAATTCCTTTCTCTGCACCGAGGCCGACTATGCCGATTTCGATCTCATGTTTGAAGTCAAGGTCGACGACGACCTCAATTCAGGCGTGCAAATCCGCTCCCACAGCCTGCCCGATTTTCACAATGGCAGAGTGCATGGCCCGCAGGTCGAGATCGAAGCCGCACCCGGCGCCGCCGGCTACGTCTATTCCGAAGGCACGGGGAGAGGATGGATCAACCAGAGCCGAACCGTGACCGATGCCTTTCGCAACGGCGAGTGGAACCTCTACCACATCAAGGCCGAAGGCGACCGCATTCGCACCTGGGTCAATGGCAGAGCGGTCGCCGATGTCAGCGATGCCCAATCCCCACGCTCCGGATTCATTGCCCTGCAAGTCCACGGCATCGCCAAAGACACCGGCCCCTTCGAAGTCCGCTGGCGCAACCTCGCCATTCGCGTTGGGAAGACCAACTGAGTGGGGAGAGGGAGAACCGCACATGAACAGATTGGCGCAGATGTGGGGAAAGCGGCGATGGATGGAACAGGTGACTCACCTGCTGGTTGATCACGAGCGGGGCGCCCCTTCATCCGGACTCGTCTGACGAAGCACCATACGAATCGCGATGTAGGGCACGAGAAAGAGGCCGAAGGCGCTGAGCTTGAGAAAGGTGAGCCCGTAGAGATTGAGCAGGGCAAACTCATGGCGTGTCAGATCAAACCAAATTTCCCGATGGAATCCGTAGGCCCAGTCGCCTCCGGTAAGGTAAAAGAGGAACCATGCCATTAGTAAGGCCATCACCATCCAGAAACACCGAATGAGCACTTTGGCGATGGAGTCCAGCGTGGGGTCTGAAGTTTTCATCTTTCTTATCTTCCGGTTTGAATGAAGTCGATGAATCGCTCGGGAGGCAGGGCTGCGCGATGATAACCCGTTCCCTCGTTTGTAATACGGGTCTTTGATGAGAACGCCCTCAATCTCACCCCGATCATCGTTCGCCACTTGCGCTTCTCCTTTCAATGCGTCATTCTCGCTGTGGGATTTTGGGGGACCAGCTCGCGACCAAGAACAAGCATGTCATGAAACACGAAGTCAGTGTCGAGATCGATCACCCGATTGACGAAGTCTTTCGCCTCGCCAACGATCACATGCCCGAATGGAGCGTCACCGTCGTCGAAGATGAGATCCTCAACGAAACTCCCGATGGAGTCGGATCGACCTTTCGCATGGTGACGGAGGAAAAGGGCCGGCGAATGGAGTTCGACGGTGTGGTCACGACCTACGATCCGCCTCGCGTCAGCGCAGTACAAATGACCAACGCCATGCTGGACATCGAAACCCAGTTCACTTTTGAAGAGGTCTCGGGGAAGACGCGTGTGACGCAAAACGCCACCGTGAAGGGCAAGGGAATCTACAAGCTGATGATGTTCGTCTTCGGGTTGTTCGCCCACAAGTCGAGCTGCAAAGCGAGCGAGAATGAGCTGAATTGCCTCAAGCGCTACTGTGAGAGCCAAGGCTGAAGATGGCAAGAAAGTGGGTGGGACTTTAGTCCCTCATTCATACAAGCTACAAGCCAGGCTCAGGGACTAAAATCCCTGCCACTTTCTTGCTGGCGCCGGCTTCGCTGGAATCGTGCAAAGTCCTCCTTGGAGAGGCCAGCGATCTCCAGATCGAGCACGAGATCACTGCTCGCCCCATGCCGCTGGTGGACACTGACTCCAATCACATTCTCGCCTTCCTTGAGGGCCTTCCGGTCGATCCGGAAGGGAACGAACTTTCCTTCGAGCCCGGATTTCGACTGGGTCGTGCCTTCCGAGAAACTGTCGCGGCCAATCTCGGCTTGGCCCATCCTCACGCGGCGAATCTCTTTCCCATTCAGATAGATGACGGCGCCGTCATCGGCCCGGATGGCCCCCGCAAAGACCTCAAAGGACTTCAGGTTTTCCGCCTCGAAAGTCCGGCGAAAGAACGCAGCGGCGTTCTTGTTTCGCGGATCCTCGCCAAAACCGAGTTCCGTCTCGATGTCTTCCTCACCATAACCCAACGGCGCCTGTCCGCGTTTCCATTGGGAATCGTCAAGATTCTCTTCCATCCAGTCGCCGGTGAGCCCGGCGCCGGATTCGACAAAACGCCAGCCGTTTGCACCTCGGGGCACCAAATAATGCGCATTCTTCGGCTCACCGGCATGCTCCCGGAGCAACTCCGCCAACTGGGGACGAAGCCGTTCGATCTCCGTCACATCGAGACCGAGGTTGTCTCCCTCGCTGATCCTGGCATAGAAGCCGGCCAGGCCGTCGCTCCACGGAGAGGAGACAATGCTGATCACGGTTTCTCCCCGATCGTTCTTCTGCATGATGGAAGCCCCCTTGCCTAACAACAACTCGACCATATCCACGCGACAGAGAAAGGCGGCCAAATGGAGAGGCGTGTTGCCATCACGGTTGTCGTGGGAAACCCGGGCCTTTCTCTCCTCAATGAGATACTTGGCGATCTCCAGACGACCGTGATAGGCTGCGGTACTCAGCGGCGTCATCCCATTGCTGCGACGCCGGGCGTTCACCGAGGCACCGGCTTCGAGGAACCGCTTGGTTTCATCCAAGTTCCCTTTTTCAATGGCTTCTGCCAGAGCACCGCGAAGAAGATCGGGATTCGTTTCATAGCGAAACGCCGTGGCTCTTTCTGCGTTCTCCGCCACGTGAAAAATGAAGTCATTGCTGAACAATCCGCCAGGATTCTGCACCTGCAAGAAGTGCAGTCCCTCCGACGGCAAGGTTTCCAACTCGATCACCACTTGCTCGTTCTTACCCAGCTGGATCGTCCCGGGTACTCGCCGGCCGTTGACGATGAGATGGGCCCCGTCGCGGATGTGCCGGCCGCTGATCGTCATGGCCTTGTTTTCGCTATAGATGATGGGAAACTCCTGCTGCCCACGTTGCTCGTGAATCGAACCCAGCGTCCACAGGGCGGGCTGCGGGTGATCGTAATCGTCGTTTGCTCCATGACGACCCGTGATCGTTCCCACGAAGCGGCCGTCGGCCGCCCGCGCCACCAACTCTGTGCGAGTGAAGGCAGCGCGGGCTCCACCAACCTCGACATAGGAACCGTCTTGAAACTCGGAATCGAATTGGAAAGTGACCGGCGTCGCGGTCTTGCCGTCTTCGATGAAGGCTCCCTCACCCTGCAACACGATGCCACCCTCGCCGGCGGACGATTCCAGGGCGTCTAACAAATCCTTTGTCAGGTAGGCATTGGCGGTGGATTTGTTGAGCGTGACCTGTCTACCGAGAGCGCCGGAAAATCCGGTGCTCCCTTCCAGGACCATGTCCCAAACAGGGTCAAAGGCCCGCCGGCCGCCCCAGGAAAACTGCCACATCTCGCGTTCGGGAATGCCGCGCTCGGTGATGCGCCGGTAAAAGTCGAAGTCGATGATATTGAGTCGCCCCTGGGGCAAGATCAGGAAACGGTCGTTGGCGCCCCGCCAGGTGGGAGCATCCATCCCCGTGCCCGGTGTGTTCGTGCTGACCCAGAAGGGCATCCGGTGACAGTTCCCACAAAGGTTGGCCCCGGGCGTTCCGCCGACATCTCCCTTGATATGAAAGAGTTCAAAACCATCCTCGGCCCTCTCAGAGAGCTCGTTGGTATAGGCGCGGCGCTGGGCCGGCGGGTAGGTCACACTGAGCAGGAACTTGGCCATGTCATCCCGCTCTGCCGCGTTCAACAGACCGGCCTTGCCTTCATCGTTCTCCTGAACAAAGCCGACCATCGCCATCGTCGTGGCGAGCCCGCCATCGATCAAGTGGCGGGTCGTGCTCTCCGGCACGTCGACATCGCTGTTAGGCTCCACGTGACTGAAAATGTTCGCACTGTTATTGCCCCCGTAAGGATCTCCCGGAATACCGTCCCAATGGAAGGGAGCCGTGTCTCGCAGACCCCGAATGGGCATGGTGGAGCGCGGCATGATCTGGTCACCCCGGGAGACAATCGGCGTCTTCAGCACCCAGAGCAGTTGGTCCGTGTGCCCATCGGGGTGGCAGCTCGCGCAGGAAAAAGTTTCCGTGGTCGAGGCCGAAGCAGTGTTGAACGCGATGCGGCCGCGCTTGAAAGCCGGATGCGTCGGATCACTCAAGGTAATGGTCTCCTTCACGCCTAACTCGGCCGGATCGGAGACGTCTACCAATGACACCGTATTGGCCACCGCATTGAGGACCCAGGCCTGCGAGGGTTTCCCGGCCTCGGACGATCGGAGGGCAATCCCACGCGGCACGGCGTCGACGTCGACCCGTCCCATGATCTCTCCCGTGGCGGCATCGACGGTAAAGATCTTGTCCGAACTGGCGGCGGACACCACGAGAGTGGAGTCATCCTCACTGATTTCGATGGCAAAGGGTGTGGCCAGGGCCATGCCTCGGCCGGGATGGCTTGGCGGGAGGGGCTCGAGATCGATGAACTCCGGTTTCCCGGCCGTCCCATCACTCTCGGATGGAATCACGGTGATCTGATTGAGAAAAGCGCGATTCTCCAGTTCGGCCAAGCCGTGCTTCTTCGTGCCGGAACGTCCGTTGATGTCATTGCGCGCATCCGTCTGGGCAATGAAAACGCGCCCCTTTGAATCCACCGTGAGGCCGTAGAGCAAGGTTCCCAGGGTATCCACCGTCTCAATGAGTTCGTCCGTCTCGGTGTCAAAGACATAGAGATCGCGGTCGGGAACGCGAGGATGTTTCACGATGTCCGTGACGTGACCCAGCGACAAGACATTGTTATTCGCAATGGAATGCTCGTGCGCATTGAAGGTCACCAGTTCACCGTCGATCTCATAACCACCTGACAACTGAGTCTTGTTGTTAGACTCAAAGGGAAGCACAAAGAGGCGCCCGCCGCGAACGACCATCGCCCGGGGATCCTGAGCCGTGATCTCGAGCCTCTTCTCCACTCTGCGGGTCGCCACGTTGACCACCGCGATCTCGTTCTCCGACGAAAGCGCCACATAGGCCTTTTCGTCGCCGGCGAAGGCAATCCCCACCGGCTCATCAAACTTGGTCGCCTTGCTCTTGCGATCGAATTCCTGCACCGTCGCGATGACTTGCAGATAGGTGGGACTCCCCGGGTCCGAATCGATCACACTGACAGAATCCGAGACGTGATTCGCCACCCAGACCTCGTCGCCGTCCGGCCGCACGGCAATGCTCACCGGATCGATACCGACATGAACCCGAGCCACGATCTCACGGGATTCCGTGTCAATCACGTCCACCGTATCCGATGGCGTGTTGGCGACGAACACTCGATTGCGATCCAAGGCGATAGGCGACGCGTGCGGGCTCATGAACGACGGGTGGCCCACCTCCTTCGGCGAGGCAGGCTCCGCCAGAGCCTCATCGGCTTCGGCTGCATTCGCTCTCACGGGTTTCGCGAGACTTTGCGCGAACCAGCCGAGGCCGACAAACAAGCCCACGAGCACAGTCGTGAGGAGGGTGGTGATTCCAGTTTTTGTCATGACGTCGCTTACTCAGTGATGGATGGCGATTGGGTGATCACTCAACAGCCTTACCGAAAGGGTCCGGCTAAAAGCGGGTTCTATTTCTGCTAAATCACCACAAAGGTTATGCGAAACCCGATGGACAAAGCGAACAGCTTTTGTTTTCCAATGAATGGCCTACCCAGGGAAAAGTCCCGCCCTGGTCTATCCGGCTCGACAGCTTCCATAACGATTTCCATACTCTCCCCGAAGACACCCCAATCACCCACCAATGAAATCGCTCCTCATCACCCTCGCTCTCGGCCTTTTTCTTGCCACCGCCACGGCACAAACCATCTTCACCGGAGACGGCAACTGGCTCGATGCCGGACTCTGGGACGCCGATGTCCCCGGAGACGGCTCGACCGCCGTGATCAATGGCAACGCCGTCATCACGGAGGACATCGTGACACAGAACTCGCTCAATCCCTCGCGAGTGGAGATCGGATCCGGCACCACGGGAACGCTCACTGTCAGCGGCGGTACCCTCGGCGGATCGCACGGAGGAGGCCAGGGCATCTTTGTCGGCGTCGGCGCGAGCGGAGACGGCACCCTCATCATCGAAGATGGCGCCGCCTTCCGGTCTCAAGGGGCCAACATGACGGTTCGCATCGGAGACGATGAGGGCGGTGTGGGCCGCGTGGTCGTCGGCGGCGAGTTGCTCAATTTCAAGTTCTTCGAACTCATCAACGGCACGTTGGAAATGCTGCCCACGGGGATCAATAGCAAGTTTAATCAGCTGGACACCCGCAGCCCCATTGGAGCCAATGGCGTGCTTTCTTTCATCATCGACAGCGACCAAGTCGGTTCTCTCCAGCGCTCGAATACCAACGGTCTCAACGTCGATCTCGATCCCGACGCCACCCTCAAGATCACGCTCAACGGCGAGTTCTCCGTGGGGGATTCCTGGATGCTCATGGACTACACCAGCGTGACCGGCCAGTTCGCTCAGGGCACCTCCTTCGTCAATGACCAGGGCTTCGAATTTCAGGTCGATTACGGAAGCGGCAACAATGACCAAATGACGCTCACTCTGATCTCGACGGATGCCCGTCCCAAGATCGAGTCCTTCACCGCCGAACCGGTTCTCATCGCCTCCGGCGAGGAAACCACACTCGCCTGGGAGGTGAACAAATTCACCTCGATCACCATCGACAACGGGGTGGGCGATGTTTCCGCGGCCACGGCAGACAACGCGGGCAGCGCCACCGTGGCCCCCACGGAAACCACGACCTATCACCTCACGGTGGATTTCAACGGGATCACCGCAACTCGTGCGCTCACCGTCGTGGTCGACGGCGTGCCGCTCGTGCAAAGTTTCACCGCCACGCCGGAACTCATCGCTCCCGGAGGCGAGACCACGCTCCGCTGGAATGTCGCCGGCGCGGATTCGGTGACCATCGAGCCCGGGATCGGGGAAGTCGAAAGCCAGGGCCAGGCCAATGTCACGCCGGACGAGACGATCTCCTACAAGCTGACGGCGACCAACAACAACGGACCGACGAGCCGCGATCTCTCGGTCACCGTCAACGCCCTCGAGGCCGCCATCATCAATCTCTACGAAGCGGAGGCCGAGAACCAAACTGATGGCGCCCTCAAAGACGCCGTGGGAACCGCCAACTGGGACGTGAAAAACGGCGAGCTGGTCGACGTCACCAGTGAACGCACCACCATCACCCGGGCACATCACATGGTGAATTTCAACAACGACACCGGATCGGACAACGGGAACGGTTTCCCTGGCGGAAGCACCACCTATGAAGTCTGGGTCAAGACGGGCGAGTTCCTCGAAGAAGTCGAGCACCAGGTGATCTTCGAGACCGGCAGCGGCGCAGACGGCACCGGGATCCTCGTCACGCCCGATGTCATCCGACTCATCCACAGCAACGGCGGATCCCGCACGATCGATCTCGAAGTCTCCCTCCTCCAAATCAACTTCGACGACTACGTGCAGATCGTGACCACGCTCGACTTCGAGTTGGGTATCGCCAATCTCTTTGTCCGCGGTGCCGGCGGCGGACAGGGCAGCGCCAGCGCAGCCGGAGTGCTCGGCGATCCCATCGGCCGGGCCACCCTCTTCAGTCATAGCAATTTCGGAACCGGCATCGAAGGCGCCCTTGGTGGCTCCGGCGGCACCGCTCCCGAATTCACCACCCACTTCACCGGCGAGATCGCCGTCGTCAAGGTCTACAACCGCAACCTCAGCACCGCTGAGGTCGACCAAGCCTTCAAAAAACTCGCCGTCGAAGGTGATGACGACGCCGACAACGATGGCTTGTTAGACTTTTGGGAAGTGCGTTTCTTCGGCAACACCAATGCTACCGCCAACCAGGACACGGACAACGATGGCCTAACCAACCGGGGCGAGTTCGAATCCGGCGCCCTACCGGACACGGCAGACAGCGATGGCGACGGCTTGTTAGACGGTGAAGAGGTCAACACGCACTCGAGCAACCCCATCGCGCTCGACAGCGACGGCGACGGGCTGAACGACGGGCGCGAGGTCAACGATCTCGGCACTGCTCCAGGCAATCCGGACACCGACGGCGATGGTTTCCGCGACGATGTCGAACTTGCCCTGACCACGGATCCCGTGTCCGCCGCGAGTTCTCCCCCGGCGAACGCCATCCTCCTCAACCGCGCACCCGCCGGCGGCGAAGACTGGCACACCCCGGAGATCTGGGCCGACGGAGCGGCTCCCTCGGCGGATAAGGATTACTTTGTCGTCGGCAGTCTGGCCGCCACCTTGCCCACGCCGGCGACCTTGAACCCCAGCTTTGCCGGCGGCAGCCTGGTCCTCGCCGGTGGCGCCGTGCTGGACTTGCGGCATCAAGGCAGTGCCGCCATTCCGACCCTCACCGTGCGAGACGAGGCCGAGATCACAGTGCGTGGCGATGCCAAGCTCACGGGGGCGCTTCATCTCGAAGGTCAATTGACCATCGAACACCTCTCCGAAGGCGCCGTCTTCGATCTCGGGAGCACGATCTCGGGAACTGGCGCCATCACCACACACGTGAATATCGAGAACTTTGATGACGCCGAAACGCGACTCACCGGTCCCGGCAGTGACTACGAGGCCGACTGGCGCCTCGATGGAGGCACGCTCAAAGCCGTGGCCGCGGGTTCGCTCGGTTCTGGCAGCATCACACTCCTCCATGGCGCCCTCGACCCGGATTACAACGTCAATCTACCAGCCAAGGACCTCAACATCGTCGGTGGCGATTTCGTCCTCTGCCTGGACCAAGAACTCGTCTTCCGCAATCTCCGCGGGCTCTCCCCTGATGACGAATCCCAGGTCCTGTTCTCCCTCCCGGGCGGTGAATACGACGCCAACATTCTGATCAACGATGTTGGCTTCGGCAACGAGCAGGTCAAAGGTGACGGGATTCTCGCGGTGATCGGCGACAGCGGCGACACCGACGGCGATGGTCTGTTAGACCGTTGGGAAATCGAGACCATTGGTGACCTCAGCCAGGACGGAAGCAGTGACAGCGACGAAGACGGCCTCACCGCGGCGCAGGAATTCTCCGCCGGCTCCAATCCAACCAAAGCCGACTCCGATGACGACGGGCTCAGCGACGGCCTTGAAGTCAATGACATCGGCAGCGATCCGAACAATGCCGACAGCGACGGCGACGGGCTCACGGACGCGGAGGAAGTCAACGGCGCCACGCCCAGCAGCCCCCTGTTGGTCGACACGGACGACGACGGCCGCTCCGATGCCGAAGAGGTGAACGGGAACCCCACGAGTGATCCCGGGAACGCGGACACCGATGGCGACGGCTTTCGCGACGGCTTCGAAGTGGCTCAAAACTCGGATCCTAACGATGCTCAAAGCCTGCCCGACGATCGCTTGGGCGAGCCTACCCAATCATGGACCACACTGGAAACCCTGGAGAGTTTTCACGGGATCGCCGACGGCGCCGATTTGTTAGACGCCACCTTCCGCGTCTGGGTGGATTTCGCGGAAAAGCCTGACGGAGAGCGCGAACTCATCTTCGAAACGGGTGGTGCCACCATCGGACACAGTGTGGTTTACGAGGCCCCGAGCAAGCTCGTCTATCGCGCCGACGGCAACGGTGGTCTTTCGCTCGCCGTCATTGAGCACACCCTCACCCCGGATCAGTTAGCTGCAGGCGAACTCGAACTCATCTGGACCTACGACGCCCTCGATGCCGATGGCGTGCAAACGATTGCCCTCTACCTCGACGGCGATTCGGTCGGAGCTGTCTCCATGGACTTGGGAGGCGATTGGAGCGGAACCAATGCGGCCGCCTTTGGCGTGGCCAGCACCTCGCTCGCGGGAGACGGTCAGAACAATGTGCTCACTGCGGAGGA
>JANQJH010000314.1 GCA_028281705.1 Verrucomicrobiales bacterium | reverse complement strand
GGCCTTCACAGACGCCCGGAAAGCGCGGATGGGGCTCTTCGAGGCCGCCCATCAGGGCACGCTCTTTCTCGACGAAGTGCCCAGTCTCACGCCAGCCGTCCAGGCCAAGCTCCTCACGGCAATTGAAGACCGGCGAATCCGGCGGGTGGGCGGGAGCAAGGATCTCGCGGTGGATGTGCGGGTCATCGCGGCGACGAATGCCGATCTTCCCGAATTGGTGGCCAAGGGAGAGTTTCGCGAGGATCTCTATCATCGGCTCAACCTGCTCATGCTGAACATTCCCCCGCTTCGGGAGCGGGGGCGGGATATCATCGCGCTGGCGAACCATCTCCTGGGTGACTTGGCCAGGCGTTACGGTGCTTCCATCGACAGGATTCCGGTGGCCGAGGAGTCCTTTCTCCTGAACTACGGCTGGCCGGGAAATGTGCGGGAATTGACCCACGAACTCGAACGGCAGCTCGTTTGGGGCGGGGGCGAGCATCTCCATTTTTCCCATCTCGTGGCGGCGGAGCCGAGGGGGGCTGCTGTCTCGCCAATGATGGATACGGCGTCCGGCATCATGGCGCCGGTGTCGCCATCCCCGGGCGATGGGGATTGGCTCGCTCGAGGGTGGCGTTTTCCCGAGACGGGCTTCTCCCTCGATGAGGCCATGAATCGCCTCATCAGTCTGGCGCTGGAACAGTCGCACGACAATGTATCGGCGGCGGCGAGACTCTTGGGGGTGAAACGGGATTTTGTGCGCTATCGTTTGAAATCGATGGGGAAATAGGCCCAGTTGGGCGGCATTTCCCAGGACAATTGGGGCTGGATTCCCAATCGAGGGATGTCATTCTGCCGTGTCGAATTAGCGTAAGTGCTTTCTGCTGAGTGATTTAGGTTGATGGATTTGCTTTGGTGCGAGTCTTGCTGGTATGGTTGATGTGGCCCTGAACCCCAACAACGATGAAACCGATATTGATGACGATGGCCGCCCTGCTGTTTTTTGGCAGCCTGGCGTCCGCGCAACAACAGAACGGCCCGCCGTCACGGGAGGATCCCGGCGGTCAGGGACAACAAGTGGCCGAGGAGCTGCGCGATGGCATCCAGGATGCCATGAATCGCGATTTTCTGGAGGAGCAGCGGAAGCAGTATGACGCCGAGCGGAAGACCTTGCGAGACGCTCTCAAGGCGGAGATCGAAGCCCTGGGGCGCGGCGCGAAACGGGCTCAGGTGGATGCGGTGGTGCGCCAGTTCAAGGAGGACCATGCGGACCTCATCCAGGCTCAACGGGAAGCGGCCGATGCCTTGAAGGAAGCGGCGCGCGATCTTCAAGAGGTTAACCGGGCCAATGTCCCCGATGGTAGGAAGCACCTGCGTGATCTTCTGGACAAATCCAAGGCCAGTAGAAAACAGGCCAAGGATGCGTTCAAAAAGGCCCTGGATGAGGCCAAGACGGACGAGAAACGTCGAGAGGTTTTGGACAATCACATCGCCGACCAGCGAGATCATCACCGGCAAGTGCGCGACGATTTGAAGAAACTGCGCGAAGAGATCCGCAATAGCGTCGTCGATGATGATCGGCGGCCCGAAGAGTAACCCAATCACAACCGACCAGACCGTTCGAACCCACAAAGAATCTCATAGCAAGTCAGTCCGGCTGTCCCAGGGTGTTTCCACCCCGCCCCCAATTCGACCCCCGCGGATCGCCGTGAGGTAGCCGGGCTGACGAGGTTTCTCTGCAGAAGCCCCTGGACTTTTCCAGGGGCTTTGTTGTTTTGGCCCTCATGCAGAGAAATGGGCGTCGCTTACTGGCCGTGACCGCGTTGTTCTTCGCTCTTCTCGCGACCACGCTGTTACGGGCCCAGGAGGAGGACGACACGATCGACATCGATGCGCTGCTAGCTGACGACGCCCTGTTGGACGAGCTTCTGTTTGGGGAGGCGGAACTACCGATCGAAGAATCTCCTGAAGAAGAGACGCCGCCAGCCTCGCCGGCACCGTCTGAAATGCGGGCGACGGGGAGCGAGTCCGAGGATCCGGTGGAGACTCGTTCCAGCCCCGGGGTCGTCGAGCAAAGCCAAGCCGAACTCGATGCCGATATCTCCGAGGAGTCTGCACCGGCCGCTTCCACCGAAGCCAGTGGCGTTTCGCTGTGGGACTGGGAGAACCGGGTCACGTTAGGGGGCGGTTACAAACGCAATGTGCTCTTCAGCGCTTTTTCCCAGGAGGACAGCGCCTTCTCTCTCACCGAGTGGGAGAGCACCTTGATTCGGCTGGCGCGACCACGAGACTGGCAGGTTTTTGCCTATCTCGTGGCGGAGAACCGTCACTATGTTGATGTGGAGGGGCTCGATGATGAATGGCTCGTCGTGGCGCTGGGGCAGGCGGAGAAGCCCGTGGGTTCTTGGAGGTTCGGTCTCGCCGCGCAGTACATGTACTTTGAGCAGGCCTATCGCCTGGAGTTCGAAGAATTGGATCTCGGGGCGACGGAGGTGGCATTGCACCAGTTTCAATTGACGCCCAAGATGCGATATGGGCTGACGGACGATCTCTACCTGGAGCTGAGGACGCCCTTGACGGCGAATCTGTTCGACGACAGCGCGCAGGACTATGACGAGGCGGGCGTGGTCGCCGAACTCGGTTGGAGGATGGCGAACGGAGGACGCCTGACATTGAGCTACGGGTACGAGTATCGCGATTTTGACGAGCGCACGGAGCGGACCGTCGAGGGGGACGCCATTGCCGGAGAGATTTTGGCCTGGGAGGAACACGTGGTGGAGATGGCACTGCATCTTCCCTTGGGCGAGAGCGGGCGTTGGCGGAGCAAGACGCATCTCCGTTATCGCGTGGTCGAAGACGGGGGCTCGGGATATCACGATTTCAATCAGACCAGGGCCTCGCAAACCATTCGCTATGAGAAGGGGCCTTGGGAGGCTTCTCTAAGAGGAAGTTACACCCATTACGATTATCCGGTGCAAACGAAGGATACGGGTGATTCCAATCATCGGTACCGTGCCCTCCTGACATTGAACGGCGAGGTCAAGCGCTCCTTCGGAGAAGATTGGGAGGGTTTTGTTCGCTATGACTTCGAGAGCTATCTTTCCAACGTGCCGGAAGACGTCTATGATGTCCACGTATTCACGTTAGGCCTTCGCCACACCTTTTAACATTCTCTCTTCGCGTCTGTGCTGACCAAACGCATTGCGTTCGTTCTCTTCGCCGTCACCAGTTTGGTGCTGGTCGGCCTGGTGACGTGGCTCACCTTGATGTTGCGAGGTGAACTCCGCCGGGTTTTTATCGAGCAACACGGTGAGATTCTCCACCCACTGGCGGCGACACAGTTGAACGAAACCCGGGAGGCACTCCTGCTCACGGGAGATCTCTTCGATGCGAGTGAACTCCTCAGTTCGGTCCTGGCCGATGTGAATGTGGAGTCTCTGGTCGACGTGCGTTTGTTCGATACCGACGGCTTTCTCATTTCCGAAGACTTCGGCGAGGCCATCTCGGTGGCCTTGCACCCCGACGACAGGCTGCGAGCCCTGGAAGGCCTCCCCTCCACCCGCTACCATCCTGACGCCACGCTGCAGGCGCTCTTCCCCGGAGAGAGTTCGACCGACCAGGCGTCGCTGGGCGTGCCGTTGATTGAAGTGGTCGTGCCGCTGCGGGATGAGGCCCGGGGCACGACGATGGCGTTGGCCCGCTATTTGCTCAAAGGTGAGGAAACGGCGTCGGATCTGGCGGCGGTGGATCGTCAGTTGATGACGATGAGCGGGACCTTGCTCGTGGCGGCCCTGCTTGTTCTCGGAGGGCTCTTTTACTGGGCCTTCCGGCAACTCCAGCGATCCCACAACGTCATCGCGCAGTCGAACCGGAGATTGGTGGAGTTGAATCACCAGCTCGTCTTTGCCGATAAGTCTTCGGCCATCGGGAGCCTCACGGCGCATCTCATTCACGGTTTGAAAAATCCTCTGGCGGCGTTGCGAGGCCTCTTTGAAGAAGCGGAAGCTGACCCGGCGGCCGCGGAAGAGCATCGGGCGTACGGCCGCGAACGCGTCCTGGAGATGCAGGGGATGATCGAACAATTGGTAGGAGTCATGCGCGACGAAGAGAGTGAACTCGCCTACGAGTACCGCTTGGAAGAAATTAGCGAACTGCTCCTGGAAAAATCGCAGAGACAAGCCAGTCGCGCCGGTGTGACGATGAGCATTGATCCGGCGCCGGAAAGGATTCTCACGGGCCGGCAGGGAAATGTGATTTTGTTAATATTGTTGAACTTGATCGAGAACGCTCTCGACGCCTCCAAGCAGGGGGACACGGTTCATGTTCGTTTCGAAGAATCATCAGCGGACCAAGGGCTGACCATTCACGTCCGCGATGAAGGCGAGGGGATCCCGGCCGAACTGCAGGAACGGCTCTTCGTACCCAAGAAATCGGGCAAAGACCGCGGTACCGGGATTGGATTGGTGATTTCAGCCCAACTGGCGCGACAACTCGGCGGAGAACTCAGCTTGGTCTCGACCGGGCCGGATGGAACCTGTTTCGCCTTGGCCCTGAGGCGTGAGGATCGTTGAAGAGCGGCTACCGCGTCGGGCTCGGGTCGATGCTGAAGGGAAGCTTGACGCGTGGGATCTCCTTTAGAGAGAGGGCGAAAACCAGCCCGTACTCCCGTTCGCCGCGGTTGTCCCGGGCGAGCGCGCCCAGGGCCGCCGACCAGCTCCCCAGGTCGCGGTGCAGCGAGTACTGCTGCACTTCCAGGGTGTTGTCATCCAGTTCGTAACGGTGATAGGATCCCACGCCCCAGTTTTCATTCAGGCGCGCGTAGAAGCGGAGGTTCAGGAGATTGCTATCGCCGAAGAACGGATGATCGTTGAGGAAGCGATGGCTGAAGATGAATTCCATCTTGTTCGTCGGCATGTAACGCACCCGTGAATTGAGTTCGACGAATTCTTCGTCGTCGGCAAAGACGGGAAACTGTGAGTCGACCTCGAGCTTGAGCCAGGGCAGGGGATGCCACAGGAGTTCGTTGAAGAGATTGGAGTGGGTGCGGCTGGCCTCCGGATCTTCGAGAAACGTGTCCACGTAAGTGTTGAGCTCGAGCCAGTTGTGCGTCTGGCCGTCACGTTTCGTCTGCAGCACGTTACGCATCCCCGTTCTCACGATGTTCCAGGGATTGAGATCGTCCACTGCGGTGAATTTCGACAGATCGATGGGGCGCAGACGGGTGCTCGGCGTGAGGCGGTCGATCCGGGGGACATCGCTGCTCAATTCATTGCCGGCGAGAAAGGAATAGTTGAAATACGGCTGAATGATATGGCGCAGCTCATTCAGCCCCCACGCTTTCGACCGAACGTTGGAAAAGGCTCGCGACATTTTGAATGAACCCTCGAGACCGGCGTGGAGAAGTGTGCGGCTCTCGGTGGAATCACTGTCAGGTGAGCCGGAGTCGATGTCGAAATAACTCGTGTGCCGCAGGCCGGCGCGGGGTCCGAAGGTGAAACCGAGAGGGCTGCTGAAGGGATAGGCCACCTGATGAAAGGTATCGAAACGCTTGAAGCTGTAGCCGTTCACCTGGGCTTCGAGGTCATCGATCAGGGTGTTCAATTCACTGGGATCCACCGCCGACTCCTCCACCCCGAAAAACTCTTCCAGGCTACCCTCGCCACCTTTGAGGAACTCGCGCTCCAGGCTCGAAAGCGGTTCCCGGTAGGCGCCGATCGTCGTGGAGCCTTCATAGAAGAAATTGCTTCCGAAGAGCGATTGCCGCGTGACGTCGAGCGCAATCTCGGGCAGCCGTTCGTCGGAGCGAAAGAAGTCATTTCCATTGAACCGCCCCAACACGCTGAGCGTGCCCCGGGGATGCGTCTTGACGACGTTGATCAGGTTTTCCGGATTGGGGTCGACCTCGAACTCCGAGGGGAAGAAATCCTCGTAGACGAAAGGGTCGGATAACAAATTGACATCGACATCGACATAGAGCGAACTCGCCTCCGGACCGGGAACGTAGACGCGGTGCTGCAGACTGAAGCGGTAGCGGTCTTCATTCATGTCGGTCCGGCGAATGGAACTCCGTGAGGTATTCGGGTCGAGATCATTGGCGTAGTAGAACTTCAACTGCCCCAGGTTGTCGTTCTCTTTGAACTTCTGTGAGTAGAGTTCCACGCCTCCGGCGACCCCGCGTTTGGAGCGCAGGTCCATGCGGTACTTGACCAGGGTGTGGTCCTCCCAGCGCACGCCGTATTCGCTCAGCAAGTAGGCGCCCCAGGTGCTGTTGAAGCCCGGGTGGAAGTACCAGCCGAGTTCCTCATCGAGTGACTTCGCGAGATAGGGGAACCAGAAGACCTGTTGATCGCCGATGAAGATTCGCACGTCGTGCATCTCGATGCGATTCTCCGGCGGGGGGAAAACCTTGATCCGGCTCGCTTCCAGGCGGTAGTTCGGGGTTTCGCTGTCGTGTGTCGTGATGAAGGCCTGATCGGATTCGAAGAAATCAGCCGATCTGGATTCAAGATTGAGCTGTGTGCGAAACTGCTGCGCGCTAACCAGGATGGGATCTTGTGAACTCCGCAAATAGTTCGCCGTGAGTTTGCCGTCGCCGTAGTTGTAGATGGCCGAGTCTCCCTTGAAAATCAGCTCGTCCTTGTAGATCCGGACGTTGCCGTCGAGAAAGACGTCTTGCGTCGTCATCGAAACCCGGAAGGTATCGGCGTAGAGCTCCACGCCTTGGTGACTGATGTGTCCGCCGCCCGTCAAATGGAACACCGTGTCCGTCAAGCCCTGGTCGATGCGCCAGCGCATGTTCGGGTTGGTTTCCAAATCGAGTCCTCCGGCCTCTTCCAGTTGGGTGAGGAAATCCCATTTGTTCGAGAGCTTGAAGCGGGGTTCGGAGTCCGAGTCGGACGATTCCAAGAGATCGGTCCCGGCTTCAACGGCCGGCGTGAGGACCGACGGGACATCCAGGCCGGGAATCGGAGTCGAGTCGAGGGGAAAGGGAGCTTCGTCGGGATCAGCATCCGGTGCGGTTGGCGTGCCGACTGAGGGATCGGGAATCGGCGGCCTTTCCGATGGCGTCAGAGTGCCTTCGGGTGCGGCGGGGTCCGCCGGGGGATTGGCATCTCCAGGAGGCGGAGGAGGAGGAGGTGGTGCTTCTGTAGTGGCGGGATCCACCGGAGGGAGTTCCGTTTGCCCAAAGGTCAAGGACACCAGCAGGCCGGAGGCAAGGAGACTAAGGGCAGAGACGAGACGGCGCGGCATGGATGGTGGAGAGGGAGCGCCACCCTAGCAGCCTAGATCGTGTCAGAGCAAGGGAAGAACCGCGAACGAAGGCGACTTCTCTACGCTTCCCTTCACGTCACTCCTCGCGTGAAGGAGCCACCGAGAACTCTTCATCATCATCCAGTTCCTCGATTTCCCGCCGCCATCGCCGGCTGAGCGAGGGGCGGATGAGCCCATAGACGAGATAGGCGGTGAAGACCACCGCCGGCATCCATTCGTAATAGCGGACGGTGAATATGACCACGAGGATGGCCACCAGCACGGCCGGCACAGAACGTTTCGTCCGCCAGTCGAGGTTCTTGAAACTCGGGTACTTGACGTTGCTGAACATGAGGAAGCTCACTAGGAGCATGAGCACGGGAAGGGCGAACTTGATCTTGCTCAGGAGTTCACGGTGATCGCTGCCCAGATAGAGCATTGCCAGGGTGACCGAGGAGATGAAACCTGCCGCCGCCGGAATGGGAACTCCATTGAAGTCCGCTTTCACCCCCTTCTCCCGCATGGCGGCGACGCAGTTGAAGCGCGCCAGGCGCATGGCGCCGCAGAGCAGGTAAACGAAGGCCAGGATTTGCCCCAGGGTGTCCCCGAACTCAAACAACACGATGTCCATGAGCAAGAGGGCGGGCGCCATGCCGAAGGAAACGACGTCGGCCACGGAATCGAATTCCCTTCCGAAGGCCGACTCCTGCCCGCTGATCCGCGCCACGCGCCCATCGAGGAGGTCGAAGACGCAGGCCCCGAAGATGAGCAAGATGGCATCGATGTAATAGTGGGCCGTCACGTCCAGAGCCTCCATGCCGCCGGCCACGCGGCCCTTGGAGATGAAGAGGACCGCGATGAACCCGCAGAAGAGATTGCCCGCCGTCATCAGGTTCGGCAGGAAATGGATCTTCACGTCATTTTCGGGATCTTCGGCGGTCGACATGAGGGGCGAGCCTACGTCGAAGCTTGGCCGGACGCAAATGCTTGCGTCTCCTCGGGACGACGTCGCTTGAAGCCCGGGCAAAGGATGGCTAGGCTGTGGCATGCCAGCCAATCCGAAAATCGGACCCGAGACGACGATGGCCGACGTTCTCGAGGCCTACCCCGGCGCTCAGCGGGCCATGTTTGCCAAGTACCACATCGGTGGCTGTGCCTCCTGCGGCTTCCGGCCCGACGAGACCCTCGGCGGCGTCTGTGAGCGCAACGAGGGCATCCCCGTAGACGAGGCCGTGGCCCACATCATCGAGAGCCACGAAAAGGATCAGGCGCGGCAGTGGAGTCCGGGCACGCTGAAGGCGAGGATTGAGGGCCCCGAGGCCTCTGATTTGGCCCTTCTCGATCTCCGCACGAGAGAGGAGTTCCAGAATGGCAAGATCGCCTCCGCGGAACTCTTTTCCCACGAGAAGCTCCAGGAGATCATGGGCAGCTGGTCCAAGGATCGCCCGATTCTCATCTACGATCACCGCGGCGAGAGCGGTTGCATGGACGCCGCGGCTTATCTCGAAGGCCACGGTTTCCAAAATGTGAAAACCCTCCGTGGCGGGATCGATGCCTACGCCCAGGAAGCCGACCCCAGCCTGCCGCGTTACCGGCTCGAGATCGCCTAGTGCCCGGTAAGGCAGGGAGGGGATCCATCCCTCACCTGGTATCCTTCGTCACCGCGATGATCGACCCGAACCGATTGCTCGGTTTGGTCACGTCTTTTCCCCATCGCATCTGGCTGAGGTCGCCGTCGAGGAAGAGGGCGTCCTCACATCCGAGCGTGCGGAAGAGCTGGGCAAACTCATAGAGATTGGGGCGCTTGGGAGAATGGAAGTCCGTGATCGCGAGAACGACCTCCCCGCTTTGGGAGACTCCGACCCCGTTCCGGTGGAGCCTCGAGGTCGAATCGGCATTGAATCGGTGATGGATCTTGCCGCGCCGGAGAAGCAACGGGCCCGACTGCACGGCATATCGGATTGTTTTGTTGTCAGTCAACGAATACTCCTCGGTGCTGATCACTGCGGGGCCCTTGTTCCCGATGAGGAAAATCCCATTGGGTTTGAGAAAGAAGTTTCCCTTGCCCGGCTTCCGGTTCACCGCGTTCCATGCTTTTCCGTCCTGGATGAATAATCCGCTAGGAATGCCTCCCGGCTCAAAGATCCCTCCATTCATCAAGGCGCTGAGGGCGACTCCTTCTTTCTCGAGAAAGCGTGCCGCATTGGGAAAGGTGCGTAACTGATTTCCCTCGTTGTCCTTCCACAGGATCCGAACGGATCGCGCGGGCGCTCGCAACACATGGTAGGTCACGCCGTCCACCACTTTCTTCTCCGGAGCGGCCTGCGCCCGGCTCGGCGGGACGTCTCCCCGGATCTCCTCCTCTTGCCGGATCTTGAATAAATCCGGTATCGCCGGCGTGTCGTCTCCGTGCTCTTCATCGAATTCCTTCTTCATCGCAGCTCCTCCTTCCGCTTGTTCCGTGATCGCCGGATACATCCTGACTGAGTCATCCGCCCTCGCAGAATTTAAACCGACTCCGGAAATGGTGCAGAGCACCATGGCGAAGGCACCTGCCGAAAATTGAGAACTCCTCGTCATTGACAAGAAGATGCTCGGAGATGCGGCGGGTCAAGTTTGGGATCGAGCATGGCTGCTCAGAAAGCGCTAGGGATGGGAATCGTGGTATCCTGTGCGATCCGATGTCGACGTTCGCCGTCTGGAGGTTGACGTTTTTTTCTGACTCGACGAACTTTTTGTCCGGATTGGGGACTGGGGTGTGAATAGGTGGGTCAAACCAGCCATGAACGACGCCGAACTCTTGTCAGCCTACCGCGTCCGCGGCTCGGAATCGGCCTTCCGGGAACTCGTGGATCGCTACATCGGCATGGTCTTCGGTGTGGCTTGTCGACGTCTCGGAGATCGGCAGTTGGCCGAGGAGGTGACGCAAAATGTCTTTTCTATCCTGGCACGCAAGGCTCAGAGCGGGTTTCAGGCTCAGCCGGTGCTGAGCAATTGGCTTTATCAAACGACCCTTTACCAAGCCTCCGCCGCCTACCGGACGGAGAGCAACCGGAGACGAACCATGAGCGCCTTTCGCGATTACGAACAGATTCGCACGGAAACCGTCCAACCGGAGGACTCCTTGAGGCCCTTGCTCGACGAGGCCTTGAGTTTGCTTTCATCGGGCGACCGCGACGTGGTCTTTCTCCGGTTCTTTGAACGTCAGAGCTATGCCCAGATCGGCCGGGTGATTGGCAAGTCCGAAGAGGCTTCGCGCAAACAGACGGTGCGCGCCTTGGGGAAGCTCTCCCGTTCTCTCCGGCGGCGAGGCGTGGTCATGTCCGCCTCCGTCCTGGCCGCAGGCTTGCCGGCGCAGCTCCTGGAATCAGCCCCGATTGGAATGGCGGCCACGGTGTCGCAAAACGCTCTTCTGTCCGCTCCCACACTGACAACGACTACGGTAATTACTAACACACTTACTACAATGGCCTACGCCAAAACCAAGATTGTTCTCACCGTCACCATACTCGCGGCTTCACTGCCGGTGACCTACGAATGGGCACAACAAAAACATGCCTCGCGGATGGGGGAGGGATCGCCTCCAACGGGCGCGGTTCCGCTTGCCGCTTCTGACGTGGAGGTCGAGGCTGAGACGGCCGATCCTTTTCATCGGGCTGGGGAATCCGTGACCGATTTGATGAAGCGCATCCTCGCCCTGGAGAGCAGCAGTCATCAGCGGGAGGAGATTCGCTTTCTTGTCAGGAACGCCGATGCGGAGGAGATTGAGGAAGCTCTAGCGGTGTTGTTAGCGGAGAAGCCGGACGAGTTCAAGCACCGCGAGGCCTTTCTCGAGGCCTGGGCAGAATCCAATCCCCTGGAGGCGCTGGCGCATGCCCGGACGGCCGAACAGGATCCCATTCGCGAACTCTATGAGGGCGCGGCGATGAAGGGATGGACGCGGAGCGATCCTGGAGGCGCCTGGGATTATCTGGGCGAACTCCCGTCGAATGATCGGCGTGTGAACCTTCTCAACGGGTTCTTCGAGTTCATGGCGGACCACAATCGAACCCAGGGCTTGAAGATCGCTTTGGAGAAACAGGGGCCGCTGGTGCAGCGCCACCACATCGATCAGTTGTTTCACGGTTGGGCGCGTCGGGATCGCGAGGCCGCCATGGCGGCTCTGGAAACGCTTGATCAACCGGTGTTTCGGGATCGGGCGCTGCGGCACATCGTTCGGGACATGGCCCAGCAAGACGTCTCACTCGCCTTGGATTACGTGAATGGCCTCGAGGACGAAGGGACCCGGCAGCGCCTCATCCCGCGTCTTGCACAGGTGTGGAAGAACGAAGATCCTGACGGTCTCGCAAGCTTTCTCAAGGAATTGCCGGACGCGACCATGCGGGAGGACCTGGCGGATCAGCTGTTGCGTGGCAGTCCCTCGATGGGCGAACTGGAAAATCGCATTCAGCTGTTAGACGCCCTGGAGGATCCGGCTTTGAGCGAGAAGCACTTGCCTGATTGCATCGAAGTATGGGCTTGGGAAGACATCGATGCTGCCTCCGATTACGTGACGTCCGCCTCACCAGCATTTCGTCAGGCCATGCTGCCGGATTTGGCCAAGCAATACGCTCGATTGAATCCCGAGGATGGGTTGGCCTGGGGTGCGAATCTGACAGAAATGCAAGAACGCACCACGTATCTCGGTGAATTGATCGCGGAATGGGCGCAGAAGGATCTGCCCGCTGCCGTCGGGGCCATCGAGGAGTTGGATGATCCAGGTGTGGTCGCTCAGGCTCTGCCTGACCTGGCGTCTGAGTATGCCAAGGATCATCCTGGAGAGGCCGCCGATTGGATCCTCGAGTTCGAGGGGCACCAGGCCACCGACGCCACTCGGCAGGTGATGCGACTCTGGGGGGCGACGGACCCGGATGAGGCGGAAGGCTGGCTGGAGACCCATGGACACGAGATCGACCGTGATGCTGCGGTCGTGGGACTGAGTCGAGGACTGATTAATCGATTTCCACAGCGGGCGGCAAACCTTGTCCTAACCATGTCTGATGTTGAGGCTCGCGACGATCGCTTGGAGGCAATTGTTAGTCAATGGGTGTCGAAAGACAGTCGAACGCTGGGCCGATGGCTGGAGGAACAAGACGCGTCCTTGCGTGAGAAGCTCCTGGCTTCAGATCCGAACCTGACGATTTATCTAAACGCAAACGAGGTCACTGACTCATGATTTCCAATCGACGTACGTTGACGCATCTCATCCTCTGGTCAGTGATCGGGGGGCTTCTATTGGGCTGCTTGGTCGCCGTCTACTGGCGGCAACACTCCGGGGACGATGTGACAGCGATGGCCGCGCCGGAGACAGTGATCGACGGGAGGAAAGCGCAGTCATGGTTGACTCGCAGTGTGGCGAAAGGCGGCACGGCGGCCGCCGTCTATCTCAGAAGCCGGAAGGGCGAGGATCTGCGGTCTCCTGACGCCAAACGCATGATCTATCACCTGGCGGAGTCCGAGATCTCAGGCATCATCGACCGGATGGCTGCGGTGGATCAATGGGATCTCATGTCGGCTCTCTTTGAGCACTGGGCTGAGACCAATCCAGCAGCGGCCATGAGAAAATTGGACGCCATGGTACCGCCCGAGGATCTGAGCAAGGTGCGCTATTTCGGCCGATCGGGAATGATGGTGGCGCCGGAGTTCAACAAGTACTCGATCGCTTCCAAGCTGGCCGTTCAATGGTTGGAAACGGATCCCGAGGCTGCGGTGGAAGGGCTAGCGCGACTTGAAGATGAGATCGTCGAGGCGGCGATCAAGCAGCCATTGATCGAGTATTTGGCGAAGGAAGATCCCGCAGAGGCCTATCGCGTTGCCATGGACGTGCTCAAATTGCAGGGAGCGCTTCGAGCCCGGACATTCAGCACCGGCGGTGACGGATGGACGATGGAAAAGATCTTTGAGGCCTGGTCTGAGATCGATCCTGACAAGGCTGCTAGGGAAGCACTGCAGATTGGCGACCAGGACTTGCGGGAGCATGCCGTGGAAGCGGTGGCCGAGTCGTGGGCGGGAAGGGATTGGGAGGCGGCGCGGGCCTGGGCGGAGACACTTCCTCGCAAACTACTCGAAGAGGGCGTGGCCAAAAAGCTGCTGAAGAAGGTCGCGGAAGAGGATCCGGCGGAGGCGCTTGCGCTCGTCGGTCCGTGGCTGGGCCCCAAGGCGAACCGTGCTCAGGTGATGACCGCCGACGGCGTTGGTGGTTGGCGCCCTGTCGCTTCCTTGCAGTCCGAGATTTTTCGAGATTGGTTGGATGACGACGTCGAGGCTGCCTTGACGTGGGGTGAGTCGGTCACCGACCCCGTTCAACGACAGGAGGTCGGGTCGGAGATCGTCCGTTTCTTGTCGAGAGACGATCCCGGGCAAGCAGGAGAATACGCACTGTCATTGCCCGTGGAGGATCAGCAGACCGCCCTGCAGGAGCTGGCGGTCTCCTGGAGCAAACGCGATAGCGAGTCGGCCCGTGCGTGGGCGGAGTCGATCGAAGATCCGGCCTTGCAGCGGCACTTTTTGAGCAAAGTGTATGAACGTCAGGCTCTGCAAGCGCCGGAGCAGTTCGCTCAGGAGTTCGAGCAGACCGTTGCCCCGGAGTTGCGTGCGGTGGCCGCAGAGCAGATCGTGCGTCAGTGGGCGGACGACGATCCGAGTTCGGCGGCGCAATGGCTGGCAGTGCGTGACCTTGGCGACCGGGCCGCTAGTCTCTATCCCAAGGTCGTCAAACCCTGGACTCGAGTGGCGCCCGCCGAGGCCGTGGATTGGATTGGCGGCCTGACGGATGTCGCTACTCGCGATGCTGCTCTAACGGCCTTTGCTCAGGAGTTGGGCGAGACCATGGGAGGCTCTGCCCGGACCTGGATGGCTGATGTTCCGATGGCAAACTCGGCCTTGCGGCAGGCGATCCTTGCCCAGCTGCCGGTAGTTTCGGAGTGATGGCGGTGCGTGGGATTTCTGTCTCACGTTGATGTTGCCCAAGGTGAAACCGGCGTCCCGCTGGCGTCCCGCCCGTCCTGTTCTATCGCCGCCGATCAATTTCTTGTTCGGAAAGCGATTGAGCGGACACTCTTGGGTGGACATCCACTCTTTCTTTGCTCCATGAGCGACGGCCCTGAACTTCTCAATCGCTTTCTCGATTCTCGCAGCAATGCCGACTTTGAGGCGTTGGTGGAGGCGCATGCCGGTCTGGTCATGGGAACGGCCATGCGTTCCACGCGAGATCGTGGTCTTGCTGAAGAAGTGATGCAGGACGTCTTCGTTCTCTTGGCCAAAAAGGCCGGGGAAATCCGAGAACCGCACAAACTGGCTGCCTGGCTCCATCGCACCACCGTTCTCACGGCGGCCAATGTGGTGCGGCGCGAAGCCAGACGGCGATTGAAGATGAAATCCTATGAACAACAGAGAGACAGGGAATGGGCGAATGAAGTGAATCGTTCGACTTGGGAGGAAGTTCTTCCCCAGTTAGACCAAGCCCTCAACCGGCTCTCCTCGGAGGATCGGGATCTCGTGCTCTTGCGATTCTATGAGGGGCAAAGCTATCCCTCGATCGCAACCATGCTCCAGCGATCTGAAGATGCTTGCCGCATGCGACTCGCCCGTGCCTTGAAGCGGCTGAGCCGGTCTCTCAGACATGCTGGTGTCACCGTGCCTGCTGCTGTGTTGGGTGCGGGGCTGAGCGGTCGGATCGCCGAGGGCGTCTCCATCGAAATGGTTCACCACGTTTCGCAGACGGCTTTGCAGACGTCCTTGGTCTCGCAAACGAACTCCATATTCACTCTCAACCTCACTGCCATGTCTTCCATCAAGACCACTGCGATGATTGGTTTCGTCGCTTTTCTCGCTCCCATCGGTATTCAGTTAGCCGGTCACGATCTCATGAAGCGGACCGTCGTTGATCGCCAACCCGCCGGCGACTTTAACGGAGCGTCATCCGTGCTCGAACTCGACCGGAAACGGCCAGTCCCGGCTGACCGGGGCGATGGCATGAGCCGGCGCGAGCTCGCCGCCACCCTGAAACGCCTGGCGGCAGACGCCAATCCAGAGCGCGCTCAGGCGGCGATCTGTCAGTTTCTCTTGCAGTTATCTCACGAGGAACTGCCTCGAGTTCTGCCGGTGTTGCCGGATCTGCCGGGGTTCAACATGCGGTATGAAATGATCCAAGCCCTCTTCACGCGATGGGCCAGCTTTGATCCCAGGGAAGCCTTGGAGGTTGCTGAGACCCTCACGGATCTCTCCCACCGCATCGGCGCACGTGGCGGAGCCTTCCGGGCCTGGAGTATCGAGGACCCCGCCGCCGCCAAGGCCTATTTCCTGAGCCTTGAGCCGGGCGAGCGAAGGGAAGACTACAAGGAACACTACTGGGCGGCGCGCCGGGACCAAGATCCTCAAGCGACGGCCAACGAGGCGCTGGAACTGCAGAACGAATCGGATCGGGATGCCGTTCTGGATCATGTGGTCCGGCATTGGAAGAAGTCGAACCCGCATGAGGCAATCGCCTGGCTGAGAGAGTTTCCCGATGGCGCCCGGCGGGACAGGTGGCTAGAGGACACGGTGGTCGAGTGCTCTTACAATGATCCTGAAGGCGCGGTGGCCTACGCAGGTGAGTTTTTTGAGGGCTTCCATGAGCAGAAGATCCTGGGGCGTGTCATGGGAAACTGGGCCTTCGCCGACCCCGGGGCGGCCTTGGAGAACCTGCTTGATCTTCCGGAAGAACAACGAACCGCCGACATGATGCAACGCCTCTCCGGAGAGCTGCGGGATATCGACACGGCGAAGCAGCTCCTGACCCAGGTGCCTGAGGGCGAGAGACCGGATTTCATCATCGGACTCTCACGAGCAGTGCTCCAGCGGCGCTTCTTCCGTGATCAGGTGGAAATCGGTGAACTGACCAAGACGATCCCCGACGAGAAGGCGCGTCGTTATGCCGTCAAGTTGCTCGCCCAAGGCTGGCTCGTGCATGACAAGCGCGCGGCTCTCGACTGGGTTCGGAACAGTGACGCCGTGACGCCGAGAGCGAGAGAGGAAATCCTGACTTGGGCCGAAGCGAGATGATGAAGATGACACCTTTATTGTGGTGGCGCCATGCCATTGCCCTGGTGATCGGACTGGGGCTCGGCCTGCTGGTGAGCCGGCAGCTCAGTGAAGCTGGTCGTGCAGCGGCCGGCCCTGAGGAGGAATCGATTGCGAGTAGGAAGCCACTTGAGGAAAGTGGGGAGGTGCCGGGTGATGCCGTGCCTGTGACCACCCTGGATCAGCTCGAGCAGCGCTTGCAGCACCACGCATCGCGGTATCATCCACAGCTCGAATGGCAGTTTCGCCATGAGATCTATCAACTGGCGGAAGAAGATTTACCGGCGGCGCTGGAGTTGATCCTGCGTCAGCCTAACTTGAACCGTGAGAGTCCCATGCGGCACCTGTTTACCAGATGGGCCGAAGTGGCTCCAGTGGAAGCACTCGCCGTGGGGCAGGCTTTGAAGGATGGGCAGATGCGCTTTCTGGCATGCTATCAGGTACTGACCAACTGGATGGTCTTGGATCCGGAGAGCGCCCTGGATCACATGGAGGAACACGGGACGTACGGGGAGAGTGAGGATACCTTGTGGAGGCATCTGGCCCATGCCGATGCCGACAAGGCACTCGAACTCGCAGCCTCACGCTTTGGCGGTGATGAGAAGAAACGCCGTGAGATGGAGGATGATATCGTTTACGCCCTTGCGAACTCCGATCCGGAAAGAGCGGTACGGTGGGTCTTCGAGAACCGCGCTGGTGATACCCTGGTCAAGGATGTCGGTCGCGTGCTTTCGCCTTGGGCGCGGTTTCGTCCCGAGGCCGCCATGGACTACCTGAGCTCGCTTCCCGATGAGTTCCATCAGCCACGGGTTTACGGTGAGCTTGGTCGCACGATCTCGCTACGAGGCCAGGAACTCGGGTTGGAAATTGCCGAGAGCTTGCCGGATGATCGAAAGGAACCCTTCCTTGCCGGCGTCGTGCGCGGGCTGGCAATGGATACGGCCGAGCACCATGCCCCGGCCAATGCCGCAGCGGTAGCTGAAAGTCTGCCTGAAGGATCCGCCCGGGCATCAGCGCTGGCCACGGTGGCCTTGCGCTGGGCAGACTCCGACCTGCACGAAGCCTCGGAGTGGGTTGGAAACCTCCCGCGCAGCCCTTCACGGGATTCAGCGGTTTCCATGCTCGTGCACCGGCTGACAGACACGGATCCGGAAGCGGCGACGATTTGGGCCCTGGACATCGACGGCGATCAGAAGCGGTCGACGGCCCTGGAGCAAAGCCTGCGAAGCTGGGTCAAGAAGGATCGCCCGGCAGCCGAGCTTTGGTTTGGCGATCAAGCAGCGGAAACGATTCCGGAGGCCTTGCGGCGGAAGTTCTTCAAATAGGTAGGTGACTAACCTCTGCGCCTCCGTGCCTATTAGATATCCATACTAACATGTTGGTCACAAACGGTTGCTAAGCGGCTGGCCGGGGAGAACCCAGATTTTTCCCTGGCGGACTTCGACTGGAAAACTTGGCAAGGGGCGTGGCGGGGGACCGGCGAGTACCTTGCCGTCTTTGGGGGAGAAGTACCCTTCATGACAGGGGCAGACAATCTGTTCCTTGTCTTTGTTGTAGTGCACGGGGCACATCAGATGGGTGCATTTTTGCGTGTAGGCCACGTAGGAGCCTTCACTGAGGTGGATGAGGATGCAGGGGTCGTGGCTCGTGGGGTAATGGAAGAGTTTGGATTCTCCCACGGCGAGTTCGCCTTCGTTGGCAATGGCCACGGAGGTCTCCCCGCGGCGGTAGAAGAGATTGCGAAACCAGGCTCCCTTGGAGGCCACGGCGCTGGCCAGGAGGACGAAGAAGGAGCCGCCGGCGAAGGTGAAGAATTGACGACGGGAGGTACGATGCTCAGCAGACTGCTTGATGGGGTAATGGCATTTCCCTTGGGGTTGATCGCTCATGAATAATGGTGATAGCTGGACTAGAGGTGTTCGGTGAGGGCGTGATCCCACACGGCGGCCGAGGCGGCGTTCGGAGCTCCGGAGCGGATGGTGGCGAACAAGTCCTCGCTCGCATCCGTTTCGCTTTCGCCTTCCCAGGGGAGGAAATCGAGGACGTCGAAAGGGAGTGCCTTGACCTCGGGCGAGGTCATCATATTGACTTTGGTTTTCACTGTCTGGGCGCCGAAGTGAAACTCCCGGGTGGGTGATTCCTGGCGGTATTTCTCCACGTAGGCGCGCGGCCCATAATAGAGGGCGCCGCTGGGGCAGACAGTGGCGCACATGGGCTTCTTCCCCATACTGGTGCGGTCATAGCACATGTCGCACTTCATCATCAGATCAAACTCCGCGTGCATCTTGGGGACGCCGAAGGGGCAGGCGAGGACGCAGTTGGAGCAGGCGACGCAGCGCGGTTTGGCGGCGGTGTGGACTTTACCCTCATCGTCTTGCTTGATGGCATCGGCGGGGCAGACTTTGGCGCAGGTGGGATCCTCACAGTGCATGCAAACCACAGGGGCGGTTTGGACACCAGTGGGGCGATCGACGTATTCCAGGTGAATCATGGCATGTCCCCGGTGGGTATCGCATTCGGCGCAGGCCTGGACACAGGCCTGGCATCCGATACAGCGCGAAGGATCGAGAAAGAATTCCACCTCTTCCTCGGCCTCCACATCGGCTGATGGCTCGTTTGTTAGGTCACTGGCCATGAGAAGTGGAGGCGTTTTCTGGAGGGCCGATCTTTTCCACCCGGCAGGCACAGACTTTGAATTCGGGGATCTTTGAAATGGGATCCAGGGCGCGATTGGTGATGCGGTTGGCCGCTTTTTTCCCCGCCCAGTGATAGGGAATGAAGAGGGTGTCCGGCCGGATGCTGCGAACGATCTGGGCCGGGAGTTCGATGTCGCCCCGCCGGGTGACCACGCGGACGCGATCGCCGTCTTCGATGCCTAACTTCTTCGCCAGAAGGGGATGCATTTCACAGAGTGGTTCGGGATACTGATCCACCAGACCGCCGATTCGCCTGGTCTGCGTGCCGCTGAGATATTGAGAGACGACACGCCCGCTGGTGAAGAAGAGGGGGAACTCGGAATCGATGTCTTCCGCGGGAGGCCGATAGGGGTAGGCGTGGAACTTGGCGCGTCCGTCAGGGTGATGAAATTTGCCATTCTCGAAGAGTCGCGGTGTGCCGGGATGATCGGGCGCGGGGCAAGGCCAGAAGATTCCCATCTCGTCCTCGATCCGCTGGTAGGTCATCCCGCTGTAGTCGATGGGGCCACCCTTGGAAGCGGCGGTCAATTCCTCGAAGATCTGGCCAGCCTTGTCATAGGAAAAGTGTTTCTCTTGGCCTAACTTTTGCCCCAGACGGCAGATGATTTCCCAGTCGCGCCGGGCATCGCCGGGAGGCGAGACCGAGTTGTGCAATCGGACGCAACGGCCCTCACCCGTGGTCACGGTGCCCTCATCCTCTTCCTGGAGGGAGCCGGCGAAGACGACATCGGCATGGCGGGCCGTCTCGTTCATGAAGAAATCGATGGCCCCATAGAACTCGAGTTTTTCCAGGGCGGCCCGGGTGCGCTCGGAATCGGGGATGGAGACCAGGGGATTGAAGCTGATGGAGAGGAGGCCCTTGATCTGGCCCGCCTCGATGGCGTCGATGATCTCGCAGGCGGTGAGACCTTCCTGGGGAATGGACGTCTCTTCCACACCCCAGAACTCGGCGATGTGCTGCCGGTGCGGCGGCGAGTTGATGTCGCGCCCGCCGGGGAGTTGGTTGCAGCGCTGTCCGTGCTCGCGTCCGCCCTGACCGTTTCCTTGACCCGTGATCGTCCCGTAGCCGGAACCGGGCTTGCCGATTCGTCCGCTGGCGAGAACGAGATTGATGTAGCTGAGAACGTTCTCCACCCCCTTGGTATGGTGTTCGATCCCGCGGGCATGGAGGAGCATGGAGGTCTCGGCCGGTCCCCAGAGTTCGGCGGCGGCGACGATGCTCTGGGCGGGAACTCCGGTGATCTGCTCGGTCTTCTCCGGGGTGTATTCCGCGACCAAGGATTCGAGGTTCTCCCAGCCCGAGGTGTGATTGGCGATGAAAGACTCGTCGATCCAGCTACGCTGGACCAAGACGTGGAGTATGCCGTGGGCCAGCGCGTTGTCGCGTCCGGGGCGCACGGGAAGGAAGAGATCGGCGGTGCGGGCGATGGGCGTGATCCGGGGATCGATGACGATGATCTTGGCGCCGTTGTCCCGGGCGCGCCACACGTAATCCGTTAGGATGGGGAAACATTCGGCGAGGTTGGTCCCGGCGAGGATGATGACTTTGGCCTGGGGAATGTCGCTCCAGGGATTGGCGGAGCGGTCGACGCCAAAGGCGAGCTTGTTGGCGGCTCCGGCGCTGACCATGCAGAGGCGGCCGTTGTAATCGATGTTCGCCGTCTGCAGAGCGACCCTGGCAAACTTGCCATTGAGATAGGCTTTCTCGTTTGTCATGGAAGCGCCTCCGAGAAAGGCGAAGGCATCCTTCCCGTAGGCTCCCTGGATGCGTTGGATCTCGGCGACGGTTTTGTCCAGGGCCTCGTCGAAACTGGCCTCGCGAAAGCCGTGATCGAGGGAGCGGATGAGATGGGCTTTGAGCCGGTCGGGATGCTCGTTTTGCATGTAACGCTTGACGCCCTTGGGGCAGAGCTTGCCCCGGTTGACGGGGAACTCCTCCCAGGGTTCGAAGCCGATGACCTTGTTCTCCTTCACCTTCAGCTGAATGCCGCACTGGACACCGCAGAAACAGCAGTGGGTTTTGACGAGTTTGTCAGGCTGGCGATTGTCCCAGCCACCTGCCGGGGTGTGGGCCGGGTTGGGGCCGTAGCGATCGATGTATTCCTGCTCGGTGAGGTTGAGGGTGGCCATGGGAGAAAGCGGTGGTCTAACGGCGCAGGGTGGTGCCTTGGTTGAGTGCCAGGAGGCGGCGCCGGCAGTGGGGACAGATGTCCTGGTAATGCACCTCGCCCTTGGTCCCGGCGTAGCGGTAGTTGAATCCCACCTGGTCGAGCACGGTCTTGAGATCATCGACGTGCATTTGGGAGGCGTAGTCATCGCCGCAGCGAACGCAGTGGGCTCGCGCGCCGTCGGCCCCGGCCTTCTTGTAAAGGGAGACACAGAGAGAACAGCTGCGCTGAAACATATGAAAGAGTTTCCCGAAAGGGATGTAGAAGAGGAGGACGAGGACGCTCCACATGTGGACGATGGCCATGAGGTGATGGCCCGCGCCGTCGAGAAACTTGTAGCTCACGGTGAGCATGAGCCCGGTGACGGTGACGGCAAAAATGAGGATCAGAGGCAGGAGATCTTCCATGAAGGTCTGGGTAGCGCGTTCTCCGGCATTGGTTAGGCGGCGATAGGCGGCCAGGCCGAGGCCGGCGAGCACCAGGACGGCAGCGAAGTTCAAGAGATTGAACATCACGAAGGCCTTGAATCCATGGACGGGAAACTGATCGACGGCGAATCCGAAAACGTTGACTTGGTAGATCTCGGCGTCGTTTGGCGGGGAAGAGAAGTGGACCCATCCAAAGACCAAGGGGAAGGTGATGGCGAAGGCCAACGTACATCCGCCGGAGAGGCAGAGATGCATGATCCAGCGATAGGTGCTGCGTCGGCGAATGAAGTTCTGGGCGACGAAGTTCTCTCCCGTGGCATTTGCTAGAGTGGCCTCGGGAAGCGATTTTTTCCGTGCTTGCGATTGCCGGATTGCTCGGGGGCCTCGGCGGGTGAGGATTTGGAGCCCCCGCAGGAAATACATGCGAGACGGCGGGCGTTGAGCCCAGAGGGTGAAGCGGTAGCCGACGGCGAAGGCCGCAAGGATGGAGCCGACGGTGTAGAGAGTGACGGCGGGGTCGAAATGCCGCAAGCCCATGGAGCCGGTAAAGACAGCGAGGGCGACGAGGCCCGCGAGAACAGTGCCGGCAATGGCGGCTTTTTTGTCGAGGAACGGCATTCGAGGTCAGGTCAGAGGGTGGTGATTTGTGGCATCTTGTTAATGACCTGAGAACGAGCAAATACTGTGCCATGGAGGGCGGGGGATCGGTGGATTGGATGGAGTTCTCGACCGGAAGAGTTTCTGTCGCGCGGACGCTCCTGTCCGCCTGATGCGCGTCATCGCGCGCCCAGGAGGATGAGGAGGACGATGACAACGACACCGAGGATGGCGCAGAGTCCCTTCCAAAAAGCCACCGGATTACGCTCCAAGAGGGGCGCATCGGAGGGCAGCACGTAGGAGGGATTGGGGTTTTTGAGATCGGCGAGAAACTCGGAGAGACAGGACTGGCGCGATTCCGGATTCCAGCTCATGGCGCGCTTCAGCGCCCCGTCCACCCAGGTCGTGACCAGGGGATTGTGCCGAGCCGCTGGCACATAGGTGAGGCTGGAAAGATCGCGTGTGGAATGGGCATTTTCGAACTTCTCACCAAAGGGCCGCTGCCCGTGGGTGAGCATTTCATAGGCGATCATGGCGAGCGAGAAGAGATCAGACCGGTTCGTCGGCTTTCGGCCCAGGCGGTACTCGGGTGCGGAATAGCGCGCCGTGCCCAAGGCGATGCCGCGTTTGAAAGGGAGATCGACTTCCTGAATCCCCATGATGTAGGCCGATCCAAAGTCGATGATGCGGGGCAGGCCGGAGGGGCTGATCATGATATTGTCAGGCTTGAGATCGCCGTGGAGCGTCTCACGGCGGTGCATGGCCCGGAGACCCGTGATGATGCCCTCGATGAGTTCGACGACCTCCACCAC
>JANQJH010000262.1 GCA_028281705.1 Verrucomicrobiales bacterium | reverse complement strand
AGACGTGACCCGTCCAGCAGGCTCATCACGGCCTCGGCCACGTCTTCCGGCTGGGCGATTTCCCCCATGGCGGCCCTCTCCTTCTGATAGTCGACGGCCGAATCATAGGCAGCGCCCAACCCATCGTGGGTCCATTGAGAATCGATGAAGCCCGGGGCAATGGAGTTCACCCGCACCGCCGGTGCCAGGGCCCGGGCAAAGGACTGGGTGATGTTGATCACCGCCGCCTTGGAGGCGCAGTAGGGAATGGAGCTGCCATTCCCCGTGATGCCGGCAATGCTCGTGATATTGATGACCTGACCCTGCCCGGAAGCGGCCAAGAATGACCGGGCAGCGCGGACGCACTGGAATGGCCCCCGCACATTGACCGCAAAGATCCGATCCCACAACTCCTGGGAAACCGCTTCAAGATCACCGTGAGGGATGAACTTCGTCATCGCCGCGTTGTTGATGAGAACATCCAACCGGCCGAACCGATCAACCGTCTGCCGAACCATTTCCCGGCACGCCGCATCATCCGCCACGTCCCCCTGAATCACCAGGGCTTCCGCCCCTCTCTCCTGAAGAGCGTCTAGGGTCTCCTGAGCCTGCTCCGCGGAATCCCGATGCACGATCGCGATCCCATGCCCTCGATCGGCCAAGGCCAGGGCGACGGCTCGACCAACCCCGCGGCTGCCACCGGTGATGAGTGCTACCTGATGCTCCATGGCAGGGATCGAATCACGAAGAGGAGCCGCTTCTCAATCTCCAATCGGAGGATTCTCAAGAGAGCCTTTCGAATCATTGGAACACTCGCACCGGAGCGACAAACCGGCCAGATCCTCCATAGCTTGAGGAATTACCAGCATCACTCAATCGTTTAATACTTGATAATTATTAGAATCATCATCAATTAAGCCAAACGCCAATTACTCGCTTGCTATGTCTCTGCGTCCATTGTTCTCCCGATCCCGATGCCTCTCGTCTGCCGTCTTGGCCGGTTCCGCGGCCTTCCTCCTGGCCGGCATCCCTGTCGCCCTAGGAGGCAATCCATTGGAAACGGAACCAACCATGATCCCGGAGGAGGCCTACCAGATGCCGGATCCCCCGAGCAGCCGGAATCCGAAGAACCGATTCGGAGTTCAAGGCGGCGTGGCCTTCGGCGTTAAGGCCGAATTCGTCTCGGAAGCCTTCATCGGTAATGACATCACCGCCGTCCCGGCAAACGGGCCCGAAGACGTCATCGTCGATTCTGCCAGAGGAAGCGCCGATGAAGACGGCGGCTTTGGAGGCGAGATCTTCTACGAACGCGTCCTGGGCGAATCCGATCTGGTCTACGACGGCGTCAACGAAACCTGGGGATTCCACATCGGTGTTGGTTTCACCCAAGTCGAGCTCCGGGACGGGAACACGGTGAATGGATTTCGCGCCCTCGACCCGGGAGCGCCTCCAGGCTCCGAACCCAAGTTCCTCAATCAAGGAACCATGATCCACGATCTCGAAGCCGATATCTGGAATATCAACATCGGTCTTTTTAAGGAGAGCTACCTCACCGACCGGTTTTACGCCAAGGTGGGTGGCGGTCTTTCCGTGGCCTACATCGAAGGCCAGTACGGCGTGACCGGACCCTTCGATTTCGCAGACGAGTACGTCGAGGAAGAAGACATCCTGATCGGGGGCTACCTCGACCTGACATTAGGATACGATTTCAATCGCTACTGGGGCATCTACGGCGGCATCCGCTACCAATACCTCACAAGCTTCGAAATCGAGACCCCCTCGTCCTCCGCCGAACTCGAATTCGACCAGTCCTTCATGGCCTTCCTCGGCCTCCGTTTCTCCTTCTAACCTAACGAACTGATTTCCGAACAAGGTGAGCCTAGTGATGCGGACGCTCCTGTCCGCCTTCCGTTGAGCGTTCGTTGGGGAAACGTCACCAGTTCCTTCAGCGATCCGCAATCCACAAAGTCCGTTAGGAACGTGCATCAGGCGTCGACGAAGCAATTCCCGTCATGGTGATGAGCGGTAGGATGTAGAACTTCTCCTCGTCGTCATAGACCGTGACGAACGTCCCCTTGGGCGAGAGCGAAATGTAGTCGCGATGGGGAACGTGGTACTTCTTGCCATCCGCCATCCGCAGTGAAAACGGATGCCCAGACTCAATCGCGGCCTGGATCTGACTTCGGCTCATGGGGTAAACCTAGCCGCCACGAGAGGTTGATCAAGCGGATCCCGCGCTCTCGCGTAGCCTCTGAAATGTGAAGGGCCGTCACTCGGCACCACACCGTTACCCATCGAGCAACTCCTGGTAGCGCGCCCGATCTTCGTCAGAAAAGCAACAGAAGATCACCTCCAAGGACGACCCCCGGCAGGCTCCAACGGCAATACCCGCCGCACGATCAGCCGGAAATCCAAAGATTCCGGTACTGATGCACGGAAAGGCAATCGAGGCGATCTCATCGTGTTCCTCTCCCAGCCGAAGCGATTCTCCATAACACGATCTCAGAAGATCATCTTCGTTCCGCTCTCCCCCATTCCACACGGGGCCGACCGTATGAATGATGTACTTGGCCGGCAGCTTGTATCCCTTCGTCATTTTCGCCTGGCCCGTCTGGCATCCGCCAAGAAGCCGGCACTCTTGGACAAGCTCAGGCCCGGCTGCACGATGAATCGCCCCGTCAACCCCACCCCCGCCGAGGAGCGAGGAGTTCGCCGCATTCACCACCGCATCGACGGCCAAGGTGGTGATGTCATCGAGAATCACTTTCATGATCATTGCGAACTAGCATTCATCTTTGAGGCCAGGCGATGGAAGATCGCCTCCAAACCCATCAACTCTCAAAGGCACGACGAAATTCCGCAAGGGTCATGCCACTGTCCGCACCGGCATCAAGCTCCGAGTCACGCCGAATCGCCTCAGCGACCCCGTCATCTTCATCTTGAAGAATCGCCGGCAGTGACTTCAATAGATGCGCTGCGAGAGTCGCTCGTTCACCATCAGCAAGTTGCATGGCACTTCGTTCAATCTCCGGTAACGTCGCCATGGCCAAGTGTACCCAACAGTTAGACTGGACGCAACCCGTACCCGAAATCCGTCCACCGACAGTTCGTGAAACAAGCGTCTCGCCGACAAAGCCCCTTCATGAGACGACCCCAAGCCCCTGGCATCACTCCATCCTGATTTACCGATCTACGTCCTCGATTTGCCTCCAAGAAAAGTCACCCCGTAGAGCACCGCCCCAATCCCCAGGATCACCAATCCAACGGTCGTCAGTTCGCCGCCGGAGGCAGTGTAGCCGGCGCCACGTCGCTCGTAGCCCCCACCAAAGGAGCCTAAGAGCGCAAAGACCACACCCAATACAATGAGCGTGAGGGCCTTCTTGCGCAGCCAAACGCCGACTCCTCGAGGTTTCCCGGACGCCTCAACCTTGGTCGCCACGGCCTCGGCAGCCTCCTCACCCGAAGGTTGGTCAGACGCTTCCGAAAGATCGACCCCACAGGCAGGGCAGGCATCGTCGTCGCTTGGCAGCACTTTTCGCGCACACGTGGAACAGTATTTGAGCATGGTGGTGGTGATTCAAGACTAACGACCCAATTCTGGCCGACGCAATGTATGGCACACTTTTCGCGATCCGGGCAAAGTGAATCTGTGAAAGATTCGTGATCCTGTGGATGGCAAGACGTGCCGCCGCACATTCGACGGCTTTCTGAGTCCACCTCCGGCCTCCGCACGTCTTCCCCGTGTCGACGTCTACTTCCAGTTCAGCGCCTGGTGCTTATCCCAAAAACCCCGCATTCTGCTGTCCCGTATCCCATTGGGCAAATCGCTGACGTGGACCAGCATTTGCACCACCGGCCTGCCGTCGTACGGGTCGACGGCGAACTTGCAGAATCGCCCGGTATTTGTCCCTTCAGCCCCCTCCAACCACTCAACGACCTCGCGTCTCTTCGAGAGCTCGTCCACCACTTCCTCCAGTTGGTCAACGACCTCAATCGGGTGGACCGGTGAGTGCTGATCAAAGAAAATTGTGGGCCCCATGGTCAGTTCGTCATACGATACGCCTCCAGAAAAGTTCACACGGCACTCAGCATCGGGGATGACCTTGGATACCTCACGGCGTGCAAGCTCTGCGAGTCGCTCCACCGTCAACTTCGCGGCTTCGATCTCCTGGTGAATTTGCTCGCTTTCCGCTCGTCTGTGAGAGGCGAAGGCGAAAACGGCGAGGATGGCTCCCAAGAAAATCGCGATGCCGAGTTTCATGCCCATACGATATCGCCAACCAGTCACGCGTCAATAGGCCCAAGATTCTCGTCTGGGCGCGATTTTTACCAACCATGGTTCTTTTGCGATTGAATGCCTCTGAACCGCGGTCGTCTATGGGAGGATGACCAGTCGAAGCATTGTCAGTCTTTCCCTGTCCCTTCTCCTTGGCGTGACCGCGATTAGCCTCTCGAGCTGTGGGACGCGGCAGCTCACTGTGGGCGCCCACGAATTCCGCTTTGAGCCGCCGACTCGTATTCCCTTGCATGGCGGGAATGCCGACGGGGATGTCGATCTGATGACCTCCGCATGGGTCTTGCTCATCCGCGATGGACGACTCTACCTCAATGATGAGGCCTATGGCCCGATCCGTTCGGAAGCAGTCATCACATTGCGCGAAGGCGCCGTTCTCGTCGATGGACGCCTGCGCCCTGCCCAGGCGTTGACCGCCGAAGACCACGAGCGACTAGATCTCGTGCCAGTACGGAAAGATCGCCTGGGCAACCTCGAGCTCACCCTTCAGCCGGGCCCTCGGGGCGCGGGATCCACCAACACTGAGGGAACATTCTCCAATACCCATGGACTGACAAAGGCGTATCAAACGACGCCCGTTACCATCGACCACCGAGGAAGACTGTGGGTGCGGGGTGTGCTCCACAAAGCACCTCCCGGCGCTGGGACCATCGCCTCCGCCAAGACGCTCGTCATCGAAGGAAAGAGGGTCATCGTCGATGGAGTGCCTTGGCCGCCAGCGGGAAGTCCCAAGTATCGACTTCCGCGTTACTGGTGATCTTCCAGCCCATATTCTTTTAACACGGCTAGACGCCGGGCAAAATCCGAAGCTCGCTTCTCATTGGCCTCGCTTGGCCGGCGAATCCGTTGCCTCACATGCCATCCCATCATCGCCAGGGCACACCATTGCAAATAGGTTGGCAGAGCTTCTTGCTCGGCCGGACTCAGCGGGCGACGCTCGGCATAGGCCGCGATCAAGGCATCGGCAAGCCCGGAGTTCCACTCTTCCTCAACGAAACAGAAGCCGTGGATCGTCATGGCCACATCAAAAAGCAAGGCTTCCTCGCAGGAACATTCAAAATCGAGAATCGCGACCAACTCGTCCCCATTGAACAGTGTATTGTCAGGAAACACATCGCCATGAATGAATCCTCGAGGCAGGGGGACGGCAAGTCCGTCGCGCAAGCGACAGAATTCTTCAATGAAGCATTGGTGAAGAGGGGAAACGTCAGGGTCCTTCGATTCTAACAAGTCCGTCGCCAGCGGCCCACCCAGTGGATTCTCCCGTCGCCACCAATCGCCCGCGGGCGGAGGCAGGCAATGCAGATCGCCAAGTGCCCGGGCAATCGTAATCACATTCTGCCTCACCGGCGCGGGCTCGCTCCCATCCAACCATTCTAACACCATGAGATGCGTGCCGTCTGGCCGAACCAACCAGCCATTCCCACCCGAGAAACGCAAGGCCGCCGGCGCCGGGAATCCATGGGCGCGCAACCAATCCAAAACCCTAATCTCGTACTCCACTTCCGATCGACGCTGATCCATGCAATGTCGCAAGAGGAAGACACCTCTGTCTGTTTCCATGCGGTAATTGGCATTGGAATAACCGGAGGACATTCGTTCGCAGCCCACCAGGTTGGGCGAACCCTTGAGTTGGTCCGAGACAGATCTGGCAAGATCCATTCCAGAGTGCTGACTCCTCGATTCCATAGGATCCTTCCCAATGCCACGTAAGCCATTCAAATCCAGTGACCTCCCGCGTGCGTTGATCCGCCCGGCCTGTCTACTCGCCTTCTAGCAACTTCACCATGGCTTCGCCCACATTCATGTAGGTCTCGGCATGGCCGCCATAGTGCCCCCCGGAACTGCCGCCTTTGGAGAGCGGGTGGGTGTAGACGCTCGCAACATTACCCTTGAATTCCGGGTACTTGCCGGACTTGCCGTCGACCGCGAGCATGGCGTCGAGGATCTTCCCGCCGCCGTCTTGAGCGCCCTTTTGGGTCTGGCAGAGTGAGGCACAGACGAACTTCGCCTTCGGCGCCTCGAACTCCACTCTGAGTTGCTTGATGAGATGGACCAGATTCTTCTCGTAGCGGCTGGAAAGGGCGGCACTCCGGCTGTCCCGGTCACCCTGCCACCAGAAGAAGCCCGCGATCTCGTATCCCTTGGCTCCGGGGTAGTACTTGTCGAGTTCAGCCAATACTTTCTTCGCCCTGGCAATATCGCCATCGTACTGCATGCCGGCGTACCAGCCGATCTTCTTCGGCTCGGTGCCTTTCTGCCAGCGCTCGGGCGACCCCTTGTATCCGGGATGAACCCAGGTGACGCCTTTGGCATCGGTGAACTCGAAGCCCTCGCTGCCCGGCGGCAGCAAGTCCCAGCCGAGGGCGCGGTTGCCAATGCAGCTCTTCAGGATCAGTACCGGCGCGTCGGTGACATGGCCCAAGTGGTGCCCGATACCAATCTCGGGGCCGATCTTGCCCCCCTTGATGGTCATCCATTCGTTGTTGAAGAGCTTCATGGCGCCGTCCCCGCTTCCCATGACGCGCACGTTGCGGACGTCCTTCCGCTCCGTCCAGGTGCCGTCCTCGTCCACCAGGTAGGGGTAGAGTTTCTTCTCATTCACCGCGTGTTCGAGCGAGCCGTCTCCGCCCTTGATCTTGCCGAAGCCGAGCATGTTGGACTGGCCGAGCAGGATGTAGACCTGGACCGGCTTGCTCATGTCGGCCGGATTGCCATCCGGGTCGGGCAAGGGACCATTGGCGCCCGCGACCCCCGTCATGGTCAGGCACATCGCGGCTAGAAGGCGGGATTGAAGGACTCTTGTGCTGATCTTCATGGCAGCATTGTTGCCATCGACGGATCGCTTGACAACCCAGGAACGACCGCACCAAAGAATGCCGCTGTGCCACCACGCTCTGTGACCCATACCATTGACGCAAAGATGCCGGGGACAGGACTCGAACCCGCACGTCATAAGACACTTGATCCTAAATCAAGTGGTTCTCGAATTCTAGCGTCCAGTGGGCTCATTCTGCTCTCAACTAGTCGCTCTATCAGGCACTGCTTGATCACAAATGTGACCGGCGGTGTCCAGCAGGATGTGGCAAGCCAGGCCATGAGGCACTCGTTTCGCTTCGAACTTTTCTGATTGCCCCGAGAGCCCGTCTGCTGTCGAATCCGAAGCGTGAGCGTGGGCCTCCAACGTGTTTCTTCTCATTCTTCTCTTGGGCAGCCTCGCTCAATGAGTGTCTGTCAGTCCAGCGAAGTTTTTCCCCGCAAGAGAAAATCGATCGGAATATCGCCGCCAGAAAGAGGCCTCATGAGGCAGTACCGCTAGTGTGTCGACATGGCTGACGGCAGAAGAAAAAAGCTCTTGTTGATCGGCTGGGATGCAGCTGACTGGCGAGTCATCGATCCCCTCATCGCACAAGGCAAGATGCCCTACCTGCAGGCCCTGATTCAACGGGGCATGCGAGGAAACCTTGCGACCCTGCACCCCGTGCTCAGCCCCATGCTGTGGACGTCAATTGCCACCGGGAAACGCCCGTACAAACATGGCGTTCATGGGTTTTCGGAACCGGATCCCGTTTCCGGCGGCATTCGCCCGGTCACAAACCTCAGTCGGAAGACGAAAGCCGTGTGGAACATCCTTCATCAGAACGGTTTCCGGCCCGGCGTCGTCGGATGGTGGCCATCACATCCCGCGGAGCCCCTGGAAAGGGGCTTCATGGTGTCCAACCACTATCAACGAATTGGAGGAAAGACTATTGACGATTGGAGATTGGATCCAGCGTGCATCTATCCAGAGAGACTCTACGAGATACTCAAGGAACTCCGCTTTCATCCAACAGAGATCGAGCAAGAGGACGCGTTTACCTTTCTTCCTTTCCTCAGAGAGATGGATCAAAAAGCCCTCGACCGCTTGCAGCCGGACCCTCATCTAAGATCACTCTATTCGATCATTTCAAACACCACCACGATTCATTCTGCGGCCACTGCACTGATGCAAAACGAAGAATGGGATTTCCTAGCGGTTTATCACGATGCCATCGATCACTACGGGCATGCCTTCATGAAATATCACCCTCCGAGAGACGCGGGGATTGCTAAGGAGGATTTCGATATCTGGAAGGATGTGATTGAAAGCGGCTACCGTTTCGCAGACCTGCAGCTGGGCACCATGATAGAACTCGCGGGAGAAGATACCACGATCGTCCTGATGTCGGACCATGGTTTTCATCCCGATCATCGCCGGCCGCGTGAGCTTCCTAACGAACCGGCGGGGCCGGCGGCGGAACACCGACAGTTCGGCATCCTCGTCGCCGCCGGACCGGAGATCAAGCAGCAGGATCGGATCTACGGAGCCTCCGTCATCGACATCTGCCCCACCATTCTTCACCATTTCGGACTTCCGCCAGGCGATGATATGGACGGACGGGTTCTACGAGATCTATGGACGGATCACACTTGGTTGGAAGAAGGCGATCCCCCTCGGAACGAGATCGCTTCCTGGGATGAGGTCCCCGGAAATGCAGGCACGCACCCTCTCGACAAGCAGATGGCGCCGGCCGATTCGAAGGCGGCTTTGGAAGCCCTCGTCGCGCTCGGCTACATCGAGCAGCCAAATGAAGATCGCGCGATTGCGATTGAGGAAACCGTTAGAGAATTCGACTACAATTTGGCCTGTTCCTACATTGATGGAGGGATCTTTTCGGAGGCGGTCGTGCTTCTGGAGCGCCTTTACGAACGATGGCCAAGCGAACATCGATTTGGCATTCGACTTGCCAACGCCTACCAAGCCCTGAAGCGGGTCGAGGATGTTCGCCAAACGGTCGATAAGCTCTCGGAACGGCGTCTGGCGGAGGCAGAGGAGGCCAAGCGAGAACTGGCGAAGCGACGACTGGACGACGAGGTGGTACGGGCATCGGAAAGGGAACGATTGAGGTCAGCGCCGGAGGCCGAGCGTAAGAAATACTCCGACGAACTGCGAGAACTCATGGGCAAAGCCCATCCGAATCTCTTTAGCCTCCACTACTACCTGGCACTAGCAGATTTTTCGGAAGAACGTTATGAAGAAGCTCTGGAGAAGCTGGAGTGTCTGGACGACGACTACGGTCTTCGAAGCAACGCTCTATGTCTGAGAGGCGACGTTTATCTCTGCCAGAAGCGCTGGGCCGATGCGAGAGAAGCGTTTGCCGAGGCTAATGATCTCGACGAGGAATCTCCTGGTCCCCATCTCGGAATGGGGCGCGCATCCCTCGGTGAAGGTGACTTTGAAACGGCCGTCGCCCATATTCGACAATCCCTCCGCCTGCTTCACTATCAGCCTGCGGCCCATCACTTGCTCGGACGCGCCTATTTTCGCCGTCGCCGATTCGACGAGGCCGAAGAAGCTCTTCGAGAGTCCGAAAAGCAGGCCCCACTTCTCGCTGACAACTATCGGCTGCTTGGCGAGATCGCGGAAATCCGACGCGATTTCAGCGGGCTCGACCATTACAAGAGAAAACTGTCGGAGGCCCTTGGGAGAGCCATCGATCTCAAAGAGCGGAAGGTCGCGACACAATCCGACTTCCCTGTGCCAGGCTCGCCCGCGGATTCCCGGGTGACGCCACTCCCGGAACTGAAGCTTCACCAGGAGAAGACCGAAAAGTTCTCGGAATCCGATACAATCACCATTGTGTCTGGTCTCCCCAGGTCGGGAACCTCCTTGATGATGCAGATTCTCAAGATGATCGGAGTCGAGCCCTATACGGATGATGTCAGAGGATCAGACAGATTCAATCCCAAAGGGTATTTTGAGCATGACCGCGTAACGCGAATGCTAAGCGATCCGTACGATCATGCGTGGCTGCTTGACACTAGAGGGAAGGCCATCAAGATCGTGGCGCCGCTTCTGTCCGCCACACCGCTGAAGATCAGCTCGAGCGACGGGACGAACCACGCGCTCTCGCTCAGACTCATCATGATGGACCGCCCAATGGCTCAGGTCATCGAAAGCCAACGTCGGATGTTGGAATCCCAAGAAGCCCAGCAGTGCGGACCGGTTGATCTCGTGGGCCCCTATCGTCAGCAATTGGTCACAGCTCGAAAATGGGCGCAGCGTTGGGAAATCCCCTCTCTCGAGATCTGCTACACGAAACTGGTGGAGGCTCCCGAGTCCTTTTCCGCGCCGATCGCCAAGTTTCTCCGCCGGCCGGTCAGACCGGAGCTCCTGCGTCGCTGCGTTCGACCCGAACTCTACCATGTGCGACAGGGGGATTGAGCACGGTTGATTGATCGCTCCTCACCGAGGAACACTAGACGAAACGTTCACGCACCGCAGAGGGTCGACCGCAGGCCGGCTCGGATACCGGCTCACTTGGCTCGACCAAATTTCGCTTGCATGAAAACTGTGGATCCGACTAGGATCGCCCGGCACGCACCGCGGGAGGGGCGGGACGATCAACCCAATCTTTTATCCCAAAGCCATGAAAAACAAGAAGACCGCGTACGGAGTTGGAACGACAATGAGCCTCGCCGGGGCCTTGGTTCCTCAAATCTCGGACGCCGGGCTCGTAACGGTTGGTGGAGACGGAGGAATGGGAACGTCTACCCTAACCATTGTGGGAAACTCCAATCTTGGAGGCTTGCTCATCAACAACATCCGGCGACTGACCAACAACCCGCGAGATTATCTCTGGTTTGACGGCACCTTCACCCAGCCGTTCGGCAACGCCTATCGCTCGGCTGTCTCCGTGGCAAACCCATCCATCCCGGGAGGAAACGGCAACTTCAATCACTACTTCACGTTCGCGGATGGCGGAGGCGCGGTGGCCAACGCTCTCCCGGGCAGCTCCGACAATTGGGTTCCCGGCCATTTTCGGGTGAACGGCGTGAACGGAGGCAATCGAATTTTCGGTTGGCTGCATTTGGGTCTTCCCAACACCCTGGGTGGAGACGTGACGATTCATTCGTTCACCTATGATAACATGGCGACCGGCACCACTCCATTCACGAAACCAGTGGGTGGATTTTCCGTCGTCCCGGAATCGTCAAACGTGGGCCTACTAGCGTTAGGCGCCGCTGGAGTGTTGCTGCGCCGCCGACGTAGGAAGGCCCAGGCGAGCATGTAAGATAAGGCAACTTACTTCCTGTCGATCTGCTTGAGCGGCTAGGATGGATCGCTTGTCGCTTCAGGGCAACGATACGTTCCTTGGCACCACTGCAAACCTCGAGTAAGGCGACTCTCGGCGGCGACCTGAACCTGCGGAATGCGGGATGCGGCGCTGAAAAGCCGGGCTGAAATCGGTTCTATCGGCCTATTCCGTCGATTCCCCGCCGTGCTTCTTGAACCAGGCCAACGTGTGCGCGACCTTGGTGATCAACTGGCTTGGCCGAGCAGCGATGTGATGGAAGGCCCCTGGGATTTCCACATAGGCCGTCGGAATCTTTCTCAACTTGAGGGCGTGGTAGAGTTGTTTCGCTTCCGAAATCGGCGTCCGCAGGTCCTCCATGCCGACCATGACTAGCGTTGGCGTTTCCACGTTGCCGACCAGAGAGATGGGGGAGAATTTCCAGTAGGCTTCAAAGTTTTCCCACGGCTGACCAGGAATTCGATAATCGGCGTAACCGTAGTAGTTGTCCGCCGTCAGTGTTTTGCTGATCCAGTTCATGACTGGCTTGACCACCGAGGCCGCTCGAAAGCGGCGGTTCTTGCCAATGATCCAAGCGGTCATGATGCCGCCAGCGCTTCCGCCAGTGACATAGAGCTGTTCCTCGTCGATGAAGCCCGCCTCGATCAACACATCGACGCCATCCATGATGTCCTGATAGTCATCGCCCGGATAATTGTTGTAGAGAAGATTGCCGAACTCCTCGCCGTAACCGGTGCTACCCCGGAAGTTAGGATAGAAGACGACGTAGCCGGCGGAGGCATAGAGCTGCATTTCAGCGGAAAACCGGTCCCCGTAATTGGAGATCGGACCCCCATGGATTTCCACCAGAAGTGGATATTTCTTGGCGGAATCAAAATCAATTGGCTTGACGATCCATCCTTGAATCTTGCGTTCATCGAAGCTGGAGGTGTAGCAGATCTCTTCAACGGCGCCGAGCGAGCGGTGCTCTAGCAGATCGTCGTTCAGACGCGTGAGACGTTTCACCGGCGAACTCCGAGAAATGACGGCCACGTCTGATGGGTGATGCGGCGTGCTTTGGGTAAAAGCCACTACGTCGGTGTTAGAGATACTGTACGAACCCGTGCTATAGGGTCGGCCCAGGTTGGTGCCGCCGACGTTGTCAGCGATCTTGTCGAACGCCCCATCCACGCTGACGTAGCCGATCTTGGTATTTCCTTGATCGTCGTACTGAAAGTAGATGCCCTTGCCATCATGGGCCCATTGCGGGCTCGACAAGCTGCGATCGAGCTCCAAATCCACTTCGCGCTTGCCGGATCCGTCCAGGTTCATGACGAACAAGCGGTGGATTTGGTAGGATTGAATCTTGTCTTCGTATCCCAAGTAGGCGAGGCGCTGACCATCTGGCGAAATGGCCGGGCTATGATCAGGTCCCTTGCGGTCAGTCAGTGCGGTAATCTCACCGTCGTCGAGATCGAGACGGTAGATCTCGGAATTGCGGTGTTCGAATTCCCAGGTCTCTTTTCGGTTCGCAGAGAACACGATGGACTTCCCATCAGGCGTCCACTGCGGCGTGCCACGATGATGAAAGTCCCCGGAGGTCACCTGCCTCGGCGTGGAGCCGTCGGCGGGCACGACAAAGTAATGGCTGAATCCGGGACTGATGTAACCGGAGCCGTCGCGCTCGTGCTTGAGTAGCGTCGTCACCCGAGGCGCCTCGGCCCATTCAGCTCCTTCCGGTTTCTTGGGTGGTTTGACCAGTTCGTCTTTCCTGCCTGAAACCTTGCGAGAGAAAGCGATCTGCGTCCCATCGGGTGACCAGCTCAAACCGCTTGGCGAACCGTCCAACTCGGTGATCTTGGCTAACTGCAGGGTATCGATCCAGAGGACATGAATCTCGCTCCCGTGTTCACTGGGACTGACAAAGGCGATGCGATCGCCACTGGGCGACCACCGAGGACTCGACTCATTGACTTCGCGATTGGTGAGTTTGCGATGCTGCGTGCCGTCTCGGCGCAGGATCCAAAGACGGCCGAAGGCCTGATCTGTCATGATATCCATGCTGCGCCGGACATAGACGACGGAGTCGCCCGCCGGTGAGATTCTCGGGTCGCTGGCGTACTCCAACTCGAAGACATCGAGGTCCCGGAATGCGTTTGAATGCGTATCGGCTGAGACCGGCAGCGTGAAAACGGGAAGAAGTGCGAGAAAGAACAAGAGACGCATCATGGTGGCGGACATTGATGTGGAGATTCCAGGCTTTTTGGATGATCGAGTCAAGAATCGGACTTCGTCGCCATGGGCACTCGAGCATCTTCGCGTAGGCTACCCCGCTTTGTCATCAAGAAGCTCGCCAAAATGCGGTTCTTGGTTGGCTCCAGAGCCATGGCCACTGACTGATGATCCTGGGGAACGTAGACGAGCCTGAGACGCAGCAGCTGATGGAGAACCTCCTACCGACGCTTCATCGCGAGCGTGTACTGATCACCACACGCATCCAACGATGGCGCAACAACGTCCAACCAGAACAACTAGATTTGTTCACGGAATCAGAGGCTCTGGAATTTCTGAATGAACCGCTCTACCCAAAACAAGCACCAACGCGAGCAGAGGAGGCGGAACTTAAATCCCTAACCTAACGGAGACGTTAGGGCGCCTGCCACTTGCCCTTGAACTGGCCGCCGCTGACACAGCATCGTAAAGCTTAGCAAACAAAGCCTTACATAAAGATACCGGGGACAGGACTCGAACCTGCACGTCATAAGACACTTGATCCTAAGTCAAGTGTTTTCTCGGTTTGCAGCGTCCAGTGGGCTCATTTTGCCCCCGAAGTCACGAAAACAGGCGGAAATCTGCTCTCAATTGGTCATCCTATTGGTCACTATTTGGTCATCAATACGACCGCCAAAGCAGGCAAGATTTGGCGAGCTAGGCCATGGGGCATTCACCTTGCCCTCCGCTCCTATCTGTGACCATTAGTATTAGTGGCTGGTTTTGAGGTGACCTGTGACAGATGCTTGGACGCCTTCCCGCCAACACGGAGCAGCCGCTTTCGCATCGTTCCAAGCATCCCAAATCACCCCTTCAATCAACCCGCCCTTTCCGCTTCGACCAGCGACCAGCTCAAGCTCTGCGGCTTCACTCCGCCGACCCAAAGCAGCACGTTTCCCATATATTTTAGACTCACCATAGAATTTGAGAGTTTTGACAACATGGAACATAATAATGTCTATTATTGTGTTTCAAAGTAAGCGCAATCTGTGCTTTGGGCTTTACGGATACTGCCAGAAAACACTTAGTTCTGAGCGATGTGACTACTCCAAAAAAAAAACGTGTTCTGATTAGTTATCGTCACGAGTCCTCTAATCACAGGGACCGTGTTTTGGAACTCGCCCAACAGCTTCGTCGGGACGGGATCGACGCGTGGATTGATCGTTTTGCGTCTCCGCCAGCCAAAGGATGGTCGTATTGGATGGACGATGAATTGGCTAGAGCTGATCGCGTGATAGTCATCTGCTCAAAGAAATACCTAGACAGCGCACGGCGGTCTGGCAAAGAAAGAGAAGGGTTAGGAGGCTCGTGGGAATGGCATTCCATTAGAAGAGAGTTCTACGAGTCGCGCGGTTCCGGTAACCGAGTCACTCCAGTATTCTTCAGTGCGGAAGAGGAACAGTTCGTTCCGAAAGAAGCGTGGGATCGGCCTCGCTATCTAATAGTGTCACTCGATCAACCTGCTTATAAGAGCCTGGTTCGTGATCTTCGCGGAGATCCAGAGATCATGCCGGTGCCTCTGAACACGGGTTTGGGTGAGGCCAATCCTGAAGTTTCACAGGTTAAAGTGCTTAGCGAAGGAATCTCGTATGGGGGCGGAAAGGACCATCCTCTAACTGTTCTAACATGCACTATTATTGGATTCAGTGTCGGATCACTTCTCGGGTTGCTGTTCTTCTTACCGAGAATCTAAAGAATACCTATCTTTATTATAAATATTACTTTTGCGTGGGCTGGGAGCGGATGGGTATGTGTGAAATGGGCCGCATCTTCGTTTGGGTCTGCGATCTTACGATTGTTTTTCAAAGGAAGGCTTGTAGATGGATCGATAGAATTCGTCACGCTACCAGAGGGGAAGCTCGGATTTTCGTTGGCACCCACGCCTCTTAAAAATCTGTTTCGTAAATCGGGCGTTCCTTGTGTGCCATCACATACTTTCCACCCGCGGGGTAGTTCCACTGATCCATCCCATGCGACTATCGTCCCTTTGGGAACTAGTCCTCCAACAAGAACGACATATGTAGCTACGCCAATCAGAGTAGCCACGAGAAAAGCTGCAGCCAAAGCTAAAGGTGGTTTCATCATGTTTTCTTGAAGTGGCAGGGTAAGCGGAGCCAATCAGGCGGCAAAGGGAAAACCGCCTCTAGAGCCGAATCTAACGGGGAAATCGAAATACACAATAATATTAAGTGGAGTATGCGGCGTGACCCAGTTTGGATCCAACTGTGAATTCGGCTCACGCGGCCATGCCGCATACTCCACGATTGAACGATGCCGCGGGTCCTTGAGGCCCGTCACATAAAATCGCTTGGTTAGTCCGAACTCACCGGTCCGCCTCGCGGATCAGGTGCCTTTTCTTGGCCGTAACGGTAACGGCAGCGCTATGGTCTGCCGAAGCAGACGGCTCCCCATACAGGACCGAAATCTGAGATCTATTACTTGCTGATGACGAATTGGTTTCAACGATTATCGCCCCGTTATTC
>JANQJH010000239.1 GCA_028281705.1 Verrucomicrobiales bacterium | reverse complement strand
CGATTCGGTTGGCGTGTTGTCTTCGACGGCGAGGGGCGCCTGCTCGTGGGGGCCCCCTACGATCCCCAGCCAGAATCCGGTTCCGGCGCCGTCTACGTGGTGGAAAAGCGTGAGGGACGTTGGGCCGTGACTGAACGCCTGGGATCCACTGATGCCGGTGTTTACAGTTTTGGTTGTTCGCTTGTGGTGGTAAACAACCGCCTCTTTGTGGGAGCCAACGGGCTGTGGCGCGGTGACCTCAACACCGGAGGCGTTTTCGAATTCAGCCGAACCGGGCCGCGAGTCCCCTGGAAGCTCAGCCGTCGCCTGCGGGCGCCGGGCACTGGGAGCAAGAGTGCCTTTGGTTCTCACCTCGACGCCAGTGCCAACGGCCTGGTGGTGGGGCTGCCCTTGGCTTCGTGGTCTCAGAGCGCCACGGGCGGCGCGCTCTTCTATCCTCTGGATTGACTATCATTGGATCAGAGATGGGTCCGGCCTGGCTTCCGGATCACGAAGGAACTGAAGTTCCCGTCGTGTTGGGGGAAAGTGGCAGGGACTTTAGTCCCTTGTTATTCCGCATAATGAGACGAACAGGGTTGTCTTCGTCCTCCTACTCGTCCTCGTTTCTCCTACCCGATGGACTTGCATGATCGACTCGAATCGCGCTAATCATTTAACAGGCAGCCCATTGCCACTCCATAGGGCCCTCGCTCGACTTCTTCGAGGACGAGGACGAGAAGGAGGACGAGTTGATTTACCTTCTGAAATCCTCTAACAAATCAGAGCATGTGACTCGGGCGCAAGGCGCCACATGGCAATTCCTGGGGAACCTCTTACTGATTCAATACATGAAAGAGGTGAGTCAGCTCGTCATCAATACTCTCGCCCTCCGGGAGGATTTGTTGCACGCGTTTGCGAACCAGTGAGCGATAGCGTTGGCGCAATCGGTAGACGGCAACGAGCACGGCGTTCTTGCTCACCTGCATGTCGCTTGCAATGGTGTTGTAGGGATCGCCTTCAACGTCGAGTTGTAGATACGGCTTGAGACGTTCGAAGAGGTCCTCCTTCCCCTCGTGGCGCATGGAAGCTTTGAAGTTCGTCCAGGGCCGACTCCAGGACAGAGAGGGCGAGAGTGCGTTCGAAGATCTTTTCCGGCGAGGCATCGTCGGTCAGGTGTTCGCCGTAACGCCTCTCGGCGGCATCGTTCGGGTACGCCTGGATGCTGGTGAAGACCTTGCCTCCGCCGCGCTTGGCGGCACGCTGCAAGCGCCGCCGATCGGCAAGGAAGTAGCGCAGAAGGGTGGCGAGGTAGCACCGAACGCGGCCTTTCGCCGGATCCGCCGCCCGCAAATGTTCCTTGGAGACGACCTGCAGCATGAACTCCTGGGTGAGATCCTGGGCGTCGTGAGGTAGAAAGCCGCTGCGGCGGATGAATCCGTAGATGGGCTCCCAGTAAAGCTCGGCAAATTCGTCGAGTGCGGTTCGGGAAACATCCCTGTCGTCATCTTGGGCGCGCTGAAACACACTCCAGCGAGTTTGCGGGAACCGGGCGCAGGAGGACGGCGAAGAGCTCATGGTGTCTGCGTGATCAGTGAAAGGTGCGTACCTGCTTGGAAATGGTCGACGGTTGCCGGACAGGCGGCCACTTCCAAAGGAGACAAGCTTACGCACAAAGTCGGGAACAGCTCAATCTCTCATTTGCGCAGAGGAAAGCCGTCCTTCGCCGGGGCGCCAAAGTTTTTTCATTTTCTCTGTAATTGGAGCCATGGTTCTGACCTACCCAGGATGTGAGACCTTATGGAAATCCGGTATGCTCGAGTCGTCCTCCGAGTGGGGATAGACTATCACTACCCTCAACGAAACTGGAGAACGGCGATGTCTGCGTCCTTGAAGGCGTTTCGCGGACTTTGCAGGGCTGTCGACGATGAAGGGATTGGTCGATGCCTGTGCCGGCCTTTTCTCAGGGTGGCATTCTCCGATCCGCCTGGGCTTGCTGTGGTGGCTTCTTTTGGCGTCCCTGGCGAACGGTGACCTCATTCTCCGCATCGATCCCGGGACGGAGATGCTCTATTTCGAAGGATCCGATTTTGGCAGTCCTCAAAACGGGGGTGTGCAATGGCAGACCGTCTCCCTGGGAGGAGGCGGGAGCGACCTACTCGATGTGTTCTCTGCTCTCGGTGGGGCCACTCTCGTGGCGGCGAGCGTGGAATCCAACGCGAATCAAGGCGGGAACGTCTTGATCACTGCACTCTTGTCCGGCTCAGGGACGATTTTCGGCAAGGGGAGCGGTTTCCCCGCCAGCTATGCCACTTGGAGCGTGGGGGCCAAAGAGCGCCTGGAAGCCTTGCGCGGGACGACCGTTCCGGTGAGCAATGGAGCCGCCGGTTGGAGTCCCATTCAGGTGGTACCCGAACCCGCGGGTGGGCTTCTTTTTCCTCTCGCGTTGTGGCTGTTGTGTGGGCGGCGGCGGCGGGGCGCGTTCATTGGGTTCCATTGTTAGCCAGAGATTCGGGTGCTGATGGAGGTGGACCCAGGCTTTTTACAGGTGGGTACCCGTCAAGGAGCGCGGCCTAGCCCACGGCATCAACCTCTCTGGCAGCCGCATGGGCGCCGCCCTCTCGCTCTTCCTCATGCCCTTCTTGATTGGAATCATTGGGTGGCGCTGGACGTTTTGTGACGACATCGGAGGCGCCAACTCAGGGGCCGTCTCCG
>JANQJH010000204.1 GCA_028281705.1 Verrucomicrobiales bacterium | reverse complement strand
GCGTCGCGTGTTGAGCCACACGGAAGTGCGAAACTATGGCGGCGTGCGAGCCGACGCCGATGGCGACGGTTTGCCGGATGCCTGGGAGCGGGCTAACGGACTCGATGCTGATGATCCTCGTCGGCCCGACGGCGCCTTTGGCGATCCGGACGGCGATGGGATGAGCAATCTCGAGGAGTATCAGCGGGGCTGGAATCCGGTGGTGGCGGATGGCGAAGGGCGAGACGGTGTGATTAGTTGGGAGGCGTGGGATGAGGTGAATGATCCTGGCATTGCGGCCTTGCTCGATGACGAGCGCTTCCCCGACGGCGCCGATCGCCGGGGATATCTCTCTCGGTTGGCTATGAAAGACGAGGGCTACAGCACTTACGGCATGCGGGTGCGCGGCCAACTGCTTGCGCCGGTAGACGGGTCCTATGAGTTTTGGGTGAGCGGCGATGAATCCATTGAGCTCTGGCTGAGTTCGAGCGAATCGAAGTTTGGTCGCCGGCTGATTGCGGAAACCGGCGGTGAAACCGCAGAAGAAGAGTGGGACAAACGCGGCGTCCAAGCCTCTGGAGCGATCGAGCTCGAGGCCGGTGGAGCCTACTACGTGGAGGTGCGTTTGAAAGAGAGCTGGTTCGCCAATCACTTCGCGGTGGCGTGGCAACGACCGGGCGCTGTGGGGAGAGAGATCATTGAAGGCAAATTTCTGCGCAGCTTTGCCCGCGAAGAGGCCGACCTCGATGATGACGATCTGTTAGACGAGTGGGAGCGATCTCAGGGCATCGATGCGAGCGATGCGAGTCACGCACAGAGTGCCTATGGCGACCTCGATGGCGACGGCTTGCGGAACGGTGAGGAATGGGCGGCGGGGACACGCGGTGATCAGATCGATACCGATGGCGATGGGTTGAGCGACTATGAGGAGGTGTTGTTAGGTCTGGATCCGACACGTGCCGAGGACGGCGAGGGAGTGTCCTTGGCCTCGCTCGATCTGTTTGGGTATGCCAGCACCCACGCCGATCAATGGATCGGCATTCCCGGGGCCATCACCACGCTGGGGAATCGAGTGAGTCTGACACAGACCTTCGACGCGCGCGCCTCCGGGGTCTATTTCGTGGAGCTACTGGGCGGGTTTGGAAGGGAGGTGCCGGCGAGTGTGAATCGATTTGCCGTGACCTTGGAGAGCATTGAACTCGGCGTCTACGCCATGCAAACCTTCGAGGAGGGGCAACGCTTGAGCGCCCGCCTGCCCTTCCTGCGACCTGGAACCTACACGGTGCGCATCGATTGGCTCAACCCGCATGAGGGATTTGCCTTTCAGGTGGAGAGCTTTTCCATTCGCGGATTGAACGTTCAGGGTGCGGCCTCTCTGGTGGAAGGTCAATATCAACTCGCGGCCACACCGGCGACGAGTCTGGTCTCGCCGGTGTGTGTGGAAGGGACGGCGTGGAACGCGGCTTATGTGTCGGTCAGTCCCGAGGCCGCGGTCTTCCAGGGGCCCAATGACGGTTGGTATGCCGATGTCGCGCTCGATGCGGGTGGCAGTGATACGGTGATCCGAGCCGACTATGAGAACGGCGGCGCGAGTGAGGAAAGGGTGGTGCGCTGGGTGCCGACCAACGTCCTTGGCTGGGAACGTGAGAGGATGCGGGTGCGAGTGGGTGACGCCCTGCGACTGACCATCTTGTTAGAAAGGCAGGCAAGGGAAGACGGCAAAGGATCGCTGTGGGTCAATGGAGAGCTCCTGGAAGCGGAGGTGGTGGAGCCGATCCCCTATGTCTTCGAGCGCGCCGGGAGCTATGAAATCAAAGCCATCTATGAGGATGAAGAAGGCGAGGTGATACGGACCTTGATGGTGGAAGCCCTGGCCTCGCCGTTGCCGGGCACGGTCTATGTGGTTGAAGGAGAGAGCCGGGAATTGAGCTGGCCCGCGGATGAAGAAACGGTGTTCGAGGCGGATCGGCGTCTGACGTTTCGAGAACTAACGGAAGGTGGCGAGGCCGAGCGGAGGTTCCTCGTGGGAATGGAATCAAGCGATGAGGCGCAGGTGATCGTTGCCCGGATCCATGAAGATGAGGGAGCGCCGATCCTGGGAAGCACGGCGGTGACGGCCTTGGGCGTGCGCTCGGGAGTGGAGAGCTACACCAAGATCATCGATCGGCTGCCGGACGGCAGTTACCTGGTGGAGATGGGGATCGTGGCGAGAAATCTGCCGCCGGGTTTTCGCATGAAGATCGAAATCGCGGTCGCCGGGGTCACCTTTGAGGATGGGTCCTTGGTGAAATGGCTCACGGCGGAGGATTTTTTTGATGAAAATGGGGTGGCCAAAGTGCGATTCATCCAATCGCCGGAGACACTGACCTCGGTGTGTCACCGCATCGAGTTCTACGTGGGTGACGAGAAGATCGATTGAGGCTGGAGTTTTCAAATTCGTTGTTCGTCATGAGAGGCTATCATCTATTCGTCTTGGGGTTGTGCATTGCCTTGCTCTCTAGCGTTGGAGCCGAGGTATCGCCTGGAGTGGCCACCGTGCTGGGGAAGACGCCTGATCTCTCTGGAAGAGACCGATTGAGGGCGGTGTCCCGCTTGGGGATCGGCTTGCGCGAAGAAGATCGCACGGCCTTGCTGGCCTATCTGGCGGAACACAAAAAAGCGCCCAGCCCGTTCTCGGAACGTCAGTGGTATGCCTTTGTCAACGATGTGATGGATGTCTTGGGGCGGCAGCGGCCGTTGGAAACGCGTCTGCCGGGGCTCTTGCGTGAACTCTTTGGTGAGGGGGAGGAGCGTCCCTTTGTGGTACGGGATTACGCGCTGCAGCATCTGGGAAATTGGGTGTTGCAGGATGATGATGATAGCGAAAGCGTCAAGACCTTGAAAGGAGCGGCCGCAGAGGTGGATCAAACCTATGGAGCGACGGCGCTCTTGGCCTTGCAGCGGGTGAGCCGGAAATTCCCAGAGCGTGTTCCCGTGGCGGAAGTCGCGGCGTTGGCGGAAAAATTGGCCCAGGGCGACGAAGTGCCCGATGCCTCGAAAGCGACGGCGCTACAGGTATTGGCCACTTCCGGTGATGTCAGGGCAGCGGTGGCGGTGGCGCGTCCACTTGCCCTGGAGCCGAAGACGACGCTGATGCTTCGGCTCAGTGCCATCTCTGTGCTGGGCAAGGCGGGAGACGAGGAACTGCTCCGTGAACTCGCCAGAGCGGAACAGACCAATGAATTTGTCAGGAAAGCCAGTGAGCGAGCTCTGACACAGATCAACCAGGAAGTTCAATAACTTCAGAAAAGAGAGGACCGCGAATCATATGAAGAAAATTCTTACCTGCCTGAGTGTGCTGTTGCTACTGCCCATGTTGGGGAGCATTCTCGTAGCGCAGAATCCGCCGGTGACACCCTCGGTGGAGAGCGTCAAACTGATGCCAATTTCCGGAGGGAGATCCAACGACTGGATCGAGTACCTGATCGACATCGACACCACGCCCACTGGAAGTGGAGGTGACTTCGACTGGACGGCGACCATCGATGGTACCAGTGGAGCGCGTCTGGAGAGCACCTCGGGAAGCCATGGAGACAGGGTCAAGATCTTGCTGGGCGATGAGAGTCTGGCGGATACGTTAAGGGTGACGGTGAAGGATGACGGGGGGAGTGCGGTGTTCTATCGGAATTGGCCTGTCAATGTATCGATTGAACAGGGCAATGATCGCAGTGAGAACACGGACACCACCTGCCTTTCGTGCGATAAATGTGAAGATGAGGCCGGTGAGGCGGGAACGAGCAGTGCCGGGCTTGAAAGCCTGTTCTATCAGTTGAATATTGGAGCGGGCAACTTTGGAGCGGCCGCCTATGTCATGATTCGGGCGGAGGCCTATCACTCCGGCCTCTACGATCCCTCGAGCCTTGTCTACGTGGGCAACCGGACGAAGTCGGAGGGCTTTGATGTGGGGGAAACTAGCGGAGTGCTTGATTGGGTGCTGACGCCGACGACCTTCATGGAGATCGACGATTCCCCAACGGACGGATACAACATCGAGATTTTCGACCGTGACGATGTGACGGTGAGCGCCACGCCGCCGACGACGGGCAGTGCGACACCCATCATCAAAGTCAAGGTCTACAAGAACGGGACGGACAAGCTCCGCATTGATGATGATTCCTCCGGTGGAAGCGGTCTCTGCCGGCTTTACGAGTACTCGTCGGGAACGGAGACCTGGGAACTCTGGGAGGGATCGAGCTCTCAGCTAACGGATTCGACAACGATGAAGAAGACCACGTTGGATGTCTCGCTTTCAGGCTACGTGAAGACGTCGACGAAGTCGGTCAGCGAGTGGAACGGATCGACCTTGGTGGATAAGTACAAAGAAGAGCGGACGATTGATCTCAGTAAAGGGGGCGTCGAGACGCAGATTGAGGTGGATCCGTCAGGGGAATCCTATGTCACGGACAAGATCTACTACAGCGGGACGCTTGCCGGGCGGGTGCAGATGATCACCTATCCCGACGGGTATTGGGAGTACTTTGTCTACTATGGCTCAGGCACGCATCAGGGAAAGATTCGAAAAATTTACTCTCCATTTGAAAACACGGCGGTGCCGACAGGCAGCCCGCCAAGCGAACCTTCCACGACGGGAACTCGTCTGATCGAGTATACCTACCAATCCACCACGCGGGTGAAAAAGGAGACCAAGCTGAATGGCTACGTTGTCGAACGGGAGTGGATCGATTACACGGTGGGCGGGTCCACGGTAACGATTGAACGCCAGGTGGCCCAGGGCTTGACCTATAGTGGGAGTGCCAGTGTGTGGGACACCGCGAGTAATTTGGTGACCATCATCACGCGGAACAAGACGACGAACCGCATCACGAAGATCGAGCATCCCGATGGTCAGGAAGCCCACTACTCTTACAATGGGGCGACCTACAACACGTCGACGCGAGCTCCGTCGGGAAGGAATTATGACGGCGGGTATTTCTCTGATGAACCGAGCTTGTTGGTGACGATCGAGGAGGGAGATCATGGCCCGACGGTCTTGCTTCACGGCGTGAAGACGGAGATTGAATACAATGAACTGGGCCACGTATTGGAGCAAAAGAGAACGTCCCGATACCCCAGCAAGACGGATCGGCTCTTCTATCATGCGCAGGCTCAGGATGATGATGCCTTCAAGCGGATCATCGAAACGTCCATGGAGCACATGGGTAGGACGACTTATCGCGACTACGATTGTTGCGGCTTGTCGTTTGAAGTCGACGAACGGGGAATGGCCAAAGACTACACGTTGGATAGACTCGGTCGCATCACCAACCGGAAGACCGGTGTGACCAATGGATCGCACACGGGCTTGGCGAGCACGATTGAGGATCTCGACTATGAATATGACGCCATGGGAAGGCAACTCAAAGTGATCAGGAATGAAGTCACCACGGATAGCGGAACGCCTGACACAATTACCATCGAGGAAAACACCTACAACGTGGCAGGAGAGCTGGAGGCGACCGAGGATGCCTTGGGTAATGAGACCCAATACCTCGATGATGTTGGGAATAGAAGAAAATACGTCAGTCGGCCGTCGATGGGGAGTCCATCGGGCTATCCGACGGAGTACACGGAGTATTACCGCGACGGGAGGGTCAAGGAAACGAGGACCTATGCGTCCAGCAGCCGTTTGAGCCTCACGGCGATCACGGGCTCGATGATCGAGTGGTTAGAATACGACTACACCCCGTCGGCTGGTGAACTGGAAGAGAAGATAACCAGCGCCGGGAGCGCGGGAACATCGACCACGCGGTGGACGAAGACAGTCTTCAACTTGATTGGCAATGTGGCCGAGGTGAAACGCCCGCGTGGCAACGGTTCGGGAACATCGGTGAGTGAGACTTACGAGTATGGTAAATCCAGTGGGACGAGCAAAGGGCGACTGATTGAGGAGGTTGATGCCGATGGGGTGACGACGCGTTTTGCCTACAACGACATCGGAGAGGTTGAACAAGTGGCAGTGGATCGAGATACCGGTGCCACGGCGAGTATCAATTTTTCCAGCGACCGGATTGTCGAAACCGAGCGGTATTGGGTGAGTGAGTCCTCGGAGATCAAGGAACGGACGATCACCCGGATCTATACGGGATCGAGCACGACCAAGGACATTGGGATTGTGGATCGGCACCGAAATGGTTGGAAGACGTGGACGACCGACGCCCGGGGACAGGAGACCATTTCTGAATTGGTTGTGGCGTCCGATGGCAACTGGACGGTGACGACAACGCATCCGGACGGGAGTAAGAGCAAGAGCAAGACGACATCCGGTCTACCGGATTACCAGAGCCTGGAAACGAACACTGGTGGCATCATGCAGAAGCACACGATCACGGCGTTTGACGGTCACAAGCGGGTCGAGAGTGTGACCGACTACCGTTTTGGCGTGACGACCTATGCCTACAACAATCGCGATGACATCACGAGCGAAACGCGGCCCAACCCCACTGGGAGCGGGACGGTGACCTATTCATTCGGCTACGATAGCAACCGGAATCCGACCACGATCACCCACCCGGGAACAGGTGGGACGACGACGACTGATTACTACGCCAACGGGCTGTTGAAGAAGCGATCGGGTACGGCCACACCCACCCTGGAGTATACATACACCAGCTACGGGGGAAAGGTCGATACCTTGAAAACCCTCTACGGTTCCGGTTCTTCCTCGGCCATCTCCGAGTGGAACTACGACAGTTACCGCAACTGGGTGTCATCCAAGGAGGACCCGAACTCAGACGGCGCGAGCTATGAATACACGGCTGGTGGGCGGCTTTCCAAACGCACCTGGGACCGAGGCACGGTGACCGACTACGCTTACACGGACGCCGGCGAACTGGAGCTAGTCAACTACTCCGATTCGACCCCTGATGTGCTCTACAGCTACAACCGCACTGGTACGGTCTACGACGTGAAAGACGGTACTTCAAGTGGTGGTTCCATCTCCTCGCCGCGATTCACCTACACCTACACTTACCTCACGAACTATCCCTTGGTTCTGAGCTACGAGCGCTTGAACGGACTGCATACCGAGGTTAAGTACTTGCGGCGCAAGTTTGACGGCGGCGTCACCAACCGGCCCGGAGGCTACCAATTAGGAACGCTTTTCAATGCAGATCAGGACATGGAACTGACTTATTCCTACGTGAGCAATGACGGGCGGCTCTACCAAGTCACGAGCGAGAGCAACGAGTCGGCGACGGATACCTACACCTACACCTACGGTTCTGCTGGACAATTGGCGCCGACGCTCTTGTCTGGAACCAAGATGTATACGACCTTGAGTTACATGGGCGACGTGGAGACCTTGGACTACATCCGGAATCGGACCTCATCGGGAGGGTCCGACGTATCCAAGTACGACTACGACCACAACAATCTGGGGCTGCGGACGAAGAAGACGATGACGGGAAGCGCCTTCAGTAGCTCAACCTACGATAGCTACGCCTACAACACGCGGCACCAACTGACCCAAGGGAAACGTTATACCACCGGCGGATCACCGATCACAGGCAAAGACTATCAATACAGCTACGATAATATTGGCAATCGGCTGGATTGGTACGATGGGTACAATGATACGGCGCACAAGACTACCTACACGCCGACTTCTCGGAATCAGTATAGCAGCATTACCGGGGATCATGCCGTGAGTCCGATTACCTATGACTCCGACGGGAATCTGACCGATCAGGGAACGCGGGATTTCATCTACAACGGCGAGAACCAACTCATCGAGGTGGAAGATAGTGGGAGTTCGACGGCGACGTTCAAGTATGACTACCTCGGTCGGCGGGTGGAAAAGAGCACATCTTCGAAGACGGAGACCTATGTTTATGATGGTTGGAATCTGATCGCCGTCTATGATGATGACGGGGCCAACGATGAACCTCTGATCACTTACACCTGGGGCCTTGATTTGAGTGAAACGGTTCACGGTGCCGGTGGTGTGGGCGGTTTGCTGATGTCCTACGAACGGTCGGGTAGTGCGTGGACCTACTTTCAGGACGGGCACGGGAATGTGAGTCAGGTGATCTCCCAGAGCACGGGTTCGACGACCGTGGCCATGGAGTACGATCCGTACGGGAATGTGATTTCGGGATCTCCGGGGACGGGGTTGCGAGATGCGTTTCGATTTAGTTCGAAGTTTTACGACACGGAGACGGATTTGTATTACTACGGGTACCGTTACCTTGATTCGGAGCATGGTCGGTGGTTGAACCGGGATCCGATTGGAGAGGAAGGTGGCTTCAACCTGTATGGATTTGTTGGGAGTGATCCCGTGAACACTTGGGATTATCTTGGGCTTGATCCTCCTGCCAGCCTCCAGAGCAAGGTAAAGCCATCGTCGCACCCCTCTTTCAAAGCGGTGCACGAAGGGGCCGTGAAGGCGCTGAAAGACGCGAGGGCAGAATTCGAAAAGTTAAAGGCCCAGGCAATGGCCAATAATAAACCTGTTGAACCTGCACCTCGCGAATACGGTGGAAGGGTTTGCGAGCACTGTGATGAGGCGACGGGCGAGAAGACTTATTACCTTACGATGACGGCGGGATTCTGGGCTAGCGAAGCTCGGAAGTTCGGCGCTCACGGAATGGTGAATCCACAGAAGGCTGATCCTTGTAAGGAAGGAGATAAGGAGATTGCTCTTTGGCACACCCATCCGGGTAGTCCCCTAGGTGGGGGAAGAGAAGGCTATGGAAGCGGGGGGTGGTTTTCTGATGGGGATATAGCGTCTGGTTATAGGGGGAAAGATGGAAAGATGTACGGTCCAATGATGAATCCCAAACGCTTGCCCATATTCATGACTCGAGCCTTTCGAAACTTGAGTGGTGAAATCTTTGAAACGTTCATGTATAATGTGGCTCAAGGAAAATACTATGAATATTCCCCTAAGAAGAAGTAATTCAGTGTTCCTCTCTTTGGTGGTTGTGTTGCTCCTGCAGAGCCAGCTGGGAGCGCAGGACTTTGCGGATCGATTCGATGCCAAGGATATTATTGTGCACGGTTATTCACTGGGCGTCATTAGGGATACGCTTGGGAAAAAACTCGGTAACTTGGACCGATATCATGTCATCGCTATTACCTATCAGGATCAGGTCACCGAGGCGGTGGCGCTGGTGATCAGAAGTTCGAAATCGGAGAAGGATGACGACGATCCGTTCGGAACCAATCAAGAGGGTGACGAGGAACTCGAAATGGTACTTCTTCACGCGAACAAGAATAAAGATGTGGCTGCACCGATAAGCGTTGAAATGATGGAAAAGTGGCGGCGCGACATTCTTGCGGTTCTAAAGCCGCCGGGGTCAGATGAGCAACTCAAGAATCTGGCGTCGATGCAAGCGCTCGGTGATGAGAGGCATTGTCTGCTGTTTGTTAGAGATTCCAGCGCGCTCATCGGTGGAAAGATCTTTAATCCCAAGAAGGGTACGAGAACGGAGAGGTTGCTTCGTTCGGTTAAGGCGGAAATGGAGAAACTTCGGAAGAAGACATGATTCAGCGGCTGTGAAGAGGCGGGTTCGCGCAGATGCGTCGAACTCAATACTGAAGTTAATCACTCTCTTGACCGTCATCGGCGGATTCCATGCGTGCTGCTCCTTCTTGGAGGCGATCCGGAATGTGGATGATACACTTGTCGCCTTTGTGCATGGGGAGCGGATCATACGATACCCTTTTCCGAGATCGAGCTGGAGTTGAGCTCGTGAATGTGGTGGAGTACCCTCACCATGAAGAAGACATGCACTCAGTTCCTGACACTAGCATTGGGATTCGTGTGTGCCCTGCTGTTCGTCGGATGTGGCACCTTGGATTCCGGTTCAGATCGAAGTTCCTCGGGTCCTTTGGGAGGCGGGGGCCCAGTACTTGGGATCGATGTTTCGGATAATGTGGGGGAGGTGGACTGGGGCCGGGTGGTGGCCGCGGGCTATGCGTATGCTTTTGTCAAGGCCACGGATGGGGTCCACTACTCGCGGGTGGGTTATTTCTTGGAGAACTGGCCCAAGATGAAGGCGGCGGGGATCCTCCGAGGAGCCTATCACTTTTATGAATCGGGAGACGGGCCCGAAGCGCAGGCCGATTACTTTGCCAGTGTGCTTGAGCGGGCGGGGGGACTGGAGAAGGGCGACCTGCCGCCGGTGCTCGATTTTGAGCGGGCCACGTCGGGAGCCAATGTGCTCAAATTTCTCCAACGACTGGAGGACAAGACGGGGCGTACCCCGATCATCTACGTCAACGAGAGCTTCGCCAATAGCTATCTCAGTGATCCTGCGTTTGCGTCCTATCCGCTCTGGATTGCGGAGTACGGAGTGACGTCTCCCAAGGTGCCCAGGACGTGGAGCGCTGCGGGGAAAACCTGGACGTTTTGGCAGAACAGTGAGTCGGGTACGGTCCCGGGCGTTCCCGGTTCGGGCGAGACCGATTTGGATCAATTCAATGGTTCGGAGAGCGATTTGAAGAGATTCATTCGGCAACACTGAGCGGTTGGACGGACGGGTTTGACCGCAGTGGTGTGTTCCGTGCCCGTTGTGGTAGGGTGGGCGGTGTACCACTCCAGTCTCGTTTGCTTACTGGTAGGGCTGAGTTCGACAGCGGCCTCGGAATTGCCGGAGCGCCTGGATCTCTCGGTGTCGCCCTATTTTCCGCCGGTCATCCGCCAGACACAACAGACTTGTGCGCAGGAGGTCGGGATCTCGACGATGATGACCTACGAGTGGAACCGGCTGCGGGGGACGCCGGCGTTGCCGGTGGAGAACCGTTTTGCCGGGCGATTCTTATGGAACTTTCTCAACCGAGGGGAGAACCGCGGGGCGGAATTGGCGGAGGGCTGGGAACTGGCACGGGAGATTGGGGTGCCGACGCAGTCGGTCTATGAGAAGTTTGTGAACGAGGACGAGGATGCGGAGCGTCCTGGAAGCTGGCCTCACGGTTACGCTCTCTATCACGATGCGATGCAACATCGGCTGCGTGGTTATCGGTTTTTCACCTTGAGCACGGTGGAGGATCTCGAACGGGCCAAGCGCTGGCTCTGGGAGCGCGGGGAGGAGAGACAGAAGCCGGGTGGTTTGTTGGCCATCGAGGGGCGGTTGCGCGGCTTCCATCAGGTGAAGATCCCGGAGGGGCAGGTGGAGGCGGGAAAATCCTTGGTGCTCCGGTGGGGACGACAGGGAGCGGGGCATGTGATGACCTACGCGGGGTACGACGACCGGGTGGGCCACGACATCAATGGCGATGGTCGGGTGAGCAATGATTGCGATCTGAACGGGGACGGCAGGATCACCTTGGCGGACTGGGAACGCGGCGCCTTCATTGCGGTGAACAGCTACGGGACCGAGTGGGGCGACTCGGGGAAGACCTACGTCCTCTACCGGGAATCGGCGGTGACGCCGTTTCGCCGCGGGCGGTGGGCGGCGGTGATCGCGCTGTCATCGGCCTTCCGGTTTCAACCGCGCCTGACGGCGAAGCTGACCTTGCAGACCAATTGTCAGACGGCCGTCCGCCTGCGGTTCCGAGCGGATGAGGGGCCGGACTTCGTTCCGCTCTTGTTCGATGGTTGGCGTCCTTCATCCCCCTCAAGAAATGGGGAAGTGGCGGTGGAGAGTCCGGAGCAGTACAGCCGCTTTCACACGGGAGAACGGCGTCTCTCGTTGGGGCCCGCGCGTCAGGATGGGGCAGGTAGACCGTTGCCGGTCGAAATCGGCATTGATTTGACGGGCCGGTTGCCGCTGGATGCGGAGCGCTATGTTCTCGAATTTCACCTCGACTCGGATTTGGCGGAGGTTGAAACGTCTGCCGAGGGCGTGATTCTGGAGGCCTCGCTCCGGCGTTATGGCGAGGATGGCGCTTTGGAGGGCGAAACGGCGTTTGCCGGATTGCCGAGGCGGATGCGAGCAAATGAGGAGCGGCGTGCGACCTTGGAGGTCAGCGGCTCGGGCGCCGGACGCTGACTGGGGAGGAGGATCGACCCAGGGTTGCATTATTGGGTTTTCCGTAATTTCAATGATTAAATGGCGCCCCACGCCGGAAGACAGGCGAGACGCCTGTCCCCATTGGAAGGCGAGCGGGATCCCTCTCCTGGGTCGAAACAGAGCGGAGACCTAATGAGGCAAGTTGTGGCTCGATGGGGCTGCTTTCCGTCTTGCCCTGTGATGTATTCATGCTTATGCTCGCCGCCCTAAGCACTTGACTTCTAGACAAGCAACCTAGGTTGGAATTTCGGAAGAGAGTGGGGTTCCCCCGCTCTTTTCTAGTTTTTAGCCATAGCGAACAAACATGACGAGCGAACTCATAGCACTCTTCGAGTATTACGAGAAAGAGAAAGGCATCGACCGGGCGACCATGGTGGAGGCCGTCGAAGCTGCCCTGTTGTCGGCGTCACGCAAGAGCGTGATCGGCAAGGCTCGGGAGTTGCAGGTGAAGATCGATCCCAAGAAGGGTGACATTAAGGCCATCGCCAAGTTGATCGCCGTGGAGGAGGTGACTCATCCGTTTGACGAGATCGACATCAACCTGGCACGCCGGATCAAGGCGGACGCGGAGTTGGGTGAAGAGATCGACGTGGAGGTGACGCCGAAGGATTTTGGACGGATTGCGGCGCAGACGGCGAAGCAGGCCATCATGCAGCGTTTGCGGCAGGCCGAGAAGGCGATGATCTACGACGAGTTCAAGGATCGCGCCGGTGAGGTGGTGAGCGGCACAGTGCGCCGGTTCGAGAAATCGGATGTGATGATCGACCTGGGCAAGTTTGAAGGCGTCATGCCCTCCCGCGAGCGGGTGAACACCGAGGAGTACAATGTGGGGGACCGCATCCGGGCCTACGTCGTGGCGGTGGAGAATGGAGCTCGCGGCCCGGAGATCATCCTTTCGAGGAGCCATCCCAATTTTGTCCGCCGGCTCTTCGAGAGCGAGGTGAGTGAGATCGCGGACCACACGGTGGAGATTCGTTCCATTGCTCGTGAATCGGGCTACCGGACGAAAATCGCGGTCCATAGCGAGGACGACAAGGTGGATCCCGTGGGGGCCTGTGTCGGGCTGCGCGGGGCGCGGGTGAAGAACATCGTGCGCGAATTGAATAACGAGAAGGTCGACATCATTCGGTGGAGTGACGATATCCGCGAGTTTGTCACCGATGCCTTGAAGCCAGCTCAGATCAGGTCGATCCAGATCAACGAAGACGACCATCGCATCAGCATCACGGTGGATGAGGAAGAGCTATCCAAGGCGATTGGGCGCCGTGGTCAGAATGCTCGACTGACCTCTAAGCTGGTGGGTTGGGATGTGCAGGTGGACAAGGATGAGTCCGCCCACGAGGCCTTCGAGGCCCGGGTGTCGGAGGCGGCGCACGTGCTCATGGAGCATCTGGAGATTTCGGAAGACATGGCTAACGTCTTGGTCACCAGCGGCATGGTGAACCTTGAAACGATCGCCACCGAGGCGGATCCAGAAGAGATCGCCGATATTTTAGAGATTAGCCAGGAAGAAGCCGCCGCCTTGCATCAGCGAGCGAAAGACAAATTTGAAGCTCAAGCCTCAACTGCTTAGTGCAATGAAGGCTTCTTTCCAACAACGACCATTCGAATGGCAGCCAAGAAGAAACGAACCACGAAACGCGAAGACGACGCTCAAGAGTCTGCGGCCTCCTCTACGGACGCCGAACAGGAGGGCTCTGCCCCAGACGAGGGGAGCGGCGTGCTCGATCTGTTAGATCCACCGAAAAAGAAACGCGTTCGTAAGAAGGCGGCGAAGAAGGTCGCTGCCACGAAGAAAGCTGCCGCGAAGAAGGCAGAGGCCGAGGCTGAAGAAGAGGAGACGGTGGCGGACCGCAAAGCCGCGGCGTTGAATCTCTTTGAAGAGGTCGAAAAGAAGGCGGCGAAGAAGAAGGCGCGGCCGGCCAAGACGGCGAGCGGCGAGGGAACGGCCGGTGCCGGCCTGCCGGCGAAGAAGAAGAAAGCGGCATCGATTCTGCCACCAATCTCGGCGATCAAGGCGGAGAAGGAGCGGGCCATGGCGCCTGCTGTCAGCAGTGTGGCGGCGCCTGAGCTGGTCGAGTCCGGGGAAGAGGGAGCCGAGGGGGAGGATGAGGATTTCAAGATCATCAACATCAAGCCGCCGATCATCGTCAAGGAGTTGGCGGAACGCATGGGCTTGAAGCCCTTCAAGCTCATCGCGGAATTGATGAAGCTGGAGGTCTTTGTCAGTGCGAACAAATCGATTGAGCCCGACGTCGCGGCCAAGGTTTGCGAAGTTTACGGCTTCACTTTTGAGAAGGAGAAGCGCGAGAAAGGCAAGGGCGTCCACAAAGTGGAGGAAGTTGTCGAGGAACCGGAGGCCCCCACGGAGGAAGAGCAGGAACCCGAGGAATTGAAACTGCGCGCGCCCATCATCACGCTGATGGGCCATGTGGACCACGGGAAGACCTCCCTGCTCGATTGCATTCGGAAATCCCGCGTGACCAGTGGTGAGGCCGGTGGGATCACGCAGCACATCGGCGCCTACAGTGTGGCCGTGGGTGACGGGCACGTGACCTTCCTCGATACGCCGGGGCACGCCGCCTTCACGGAAATGCGCGCCCGGGGAGCGAACGTGACCGACATTGTGGTGCTCGTGGTGGCGGCGGATGACGGCTTCATGCCGCAAACCATCGAGGCGATGAACCACGCCAAGGCGGCCGGGGTCACCATCATGGTGGCGATCAACAAGTGCGACCTGCCTGCGGCTGATCCCAACAAGGTCAAGATCCAGATGCAGGAGCACGATCTGGCGCCGGAAGACTGGGGCGGCAGCACGATTTGTGTCGAGGTTTCGGCCACCACGGGGGATGGCGTGAATGATTTGCTGGATTTGATGGCTCTGCAGGCGGAGGTCTTGGAGCTTCGCTCCAATCCGGACGTCCCGGCGCGCGCGGTCATCATCGAGTCGAGCTTGCAGCCGGGCAAGGGACCCACGGCATCCGTGGTGGTGGAGATGGGCACGCTGAAGATCGGCACGCCGTTTATCTGCGGGCCCTTCCATGGCAAAGTGAAAGGCCTGATCAATGATCAGGGCGAGAAGATCAAGGAGGCCGGCCCCGCCATGCCGGTGGAGGTCTTGGGATTCAGCGGCTTGCCTAACGTGGGCGACGAACTCGTGGAGATGGACACGGAACGGGCGGCGAAGAAGCTGAGCGACGAGCGCCAGGACGAACTGCGCAAGGACAAGTTGTCCACCCGGAAGAAGTCGACCCTGGAAGCGCTGCTGACCAATCTGGCGGAAGGGGAGAAGAAAGTTTTCAAAGTCGTCTTGAAGACCGATGTGCAAGGCTCTGCCGAGGCCATCGCCAATGCCTTGAGTGAAATTGAGAGTGACAAGATCAGTCTCGATATCATTCATCGTGCCGCGGGGGCGATCTCGGAGTCCGACATCCTGCTGGCCAGTGCGTCGGATGCCGTGCTCCTCGGATTCAACGTCAAGGTGGAGAGCAACGCGGTCAAGGTGGCCAAGCGTGAGGCGGTGCAGGTCAAGCTCTTCAGTATCATTTACGAACTCATCGATCAGGTGAAAGAGGCCATGCTGGGCTTGCTCGAGCCGGAGCACCGCGAGAAATTGATGGGGCACGCCAAAGTCCTGGAGATCTTCAAACTTTCGCGCGGCACTGTTGCCGGTTGCGTGGTGACCGATGGGAAGTTGGTGCGTAATGCCAGGGCACGCGTTCTGCGGGATGATCAGCCGGTGTATGACGGCGGCTTTGCCACGTTGCGGCGATTCAAGGAAGATGTGAAGGAAGTCCGGAACGGCCTTGAATGTGGTGTGCGACTCGGTGATTTTGTGGAGTATCAGCCTGACGATATCATCGAGTGTTACGAACTCGAAAAGATCGAACAAACGCTCTGACCACCACCGTTGCTCAACCTGCCGGAGCGTTCGCCTGCAAGACTCGGTGAGCGAAACTCCCACGGCTACTCTTACGAACCATGCGTCATCGCCTCAAACGTGTGAACGAACTCTTGAAGAGAGAGATTAGCCTTCTCTTTCAAAAGGATTTTGTCTTCGGAAACGCCCTCGTCACGGTGAACGCCGTGGAGATTGCGCCGGACCTCAAGCAGGCCACGGTCTACGTCGGCATTTTGGGGCCCGCCAAAGACTGTCGAGAGGCGTTGGAGCAGATGACGGCGCGCCGTGGTTTCATTCAGACACGCGTCTCCAAGCGCGTCGTTTTGCGGGAAACGCCGCAGTTGTGTTTTCGCTGCGACGACTCGGTGGAGCGGGGTTCTCATATCCTCTCCATCATGGACCAGATCGACATCCCGGACGAATTGCCTCCCGAGGATGGAGAGTTCAAGTAAGTAGCGTCACCGCGTCTCCTCAGTTTATGGAATCGTTACCAGAGAATGCGACTTTTGCGGAGATCCGCGAGAAGATCGATACCCATGAGCATTTTGTCTTGCTCAGTCACGTGCGGCCGGACGGCGATGCCATCGGATCGCAGTTAGGTCTGGCTCACAGTTTGCTTGAGCTGGGGAAGAAAGTCACCATGCTGGCGGAAGACGGCGTGCCCGGCAGTCTGGCGTTTTTGCCAGGCTCCGACATGATCGAGACGCCGGAGGAAGGCCGGGTGGTGGAGGCCGATGTCGTTTTCGCTCTCGATACCGCGACCCAGCCGCGACTGGGTGAGCGGGTGAACGCGGCCGTTCTTTCCATGCCTACGTTCGCTAATACGTCCACGATTGACAGATGGCTTACGAAGTCAGATACATTGCCGTGTTGGCAGTATCGCTCTGGCTGGTAATTCTGGAAACTCACGCTAAGTTCGCTGCCTTCGAAATCTCCGTCGTGCTCTATGTACTCCCGTCCTCCGGCAGGACTCAA
>JANQJH010000195.1 GCA_028281705.1 Verrucomicrobiales bacterium | reverse complement strand
GAGGCTACAAGGCCTCCGGGCTGGGCTACGTGGATGGAATCGAATCCTACACCCGTCCGCGCGTGACCTTTGTCGGCGATTGAGGAAGCCTCACCGCTTCCCCTAACAAGATTGGTCACGTCACGCAAGGGCAGGCGAGTGCGTTCCTTCCGAAAGTAACGAAGGGACTAAAGTCCCTGCCACTTTCCCAGAATGTGGGAGGGACTTCAGTCCCTCGGTTATTTGTCTGGAAGCCCGCTCACGGATCAAGCCTATCAATACTCCTGAAGAGAGGAGCCCTTCCAGAGAGCCCCTCCCGTAGCCCGGGAGTAAGCCGAGGCATTCTCATTCCCAGTTCCCTCCCTGACATCAACGTGACCCGCCGTCGCCCCTTCCTTGATGCGCCAGCTTCCATTCGTAAATTTGGCCACCTCATCCCGCCCGAGCGTGGTTGCCTCTCCACTCGGCCAGGCGATCTCCAAGCCGACGAGTGCACCCCCCTCGCCCAGCCCGAAATGCACGCCGGATTGCGACTGAGCGGCATAACCACTGCCGGCCGTCGTTTCGCGGACGAGGCGCTTCTCCACTCCGTTCCGAAGCACGGTCGCCACCACCCGCGTTCCCAGAGCATCCCGGCTGCTCATCCGTTCCTCCCCCCGGACGGCCCCCTCAAGCTCGAAGTGGCACCAGTTACCCGTGCCGGGAAGCCGGTTGAGATAGACCGTCGGCGCCGCGTTGTTGTTCGCCAGCACGATATCGAGACGCCCATCCCGATCGAGATCCGCAATGGCCACCCCCCGGCTCTCCGCCACTTCATCACAGCCCATGGGCCGCGCCGCGTCAGAGAAGGCCCCACCGCCCAAATTGACGAAGAGAAGGTTCCTCTCGCGGCCGTTCCATGAATTATCCTGAACGAAACGATCCTGGCTAAAGTTCAGCCCGTCCTTGTAATCATCGAGCTGCGCGACCGCGCTGCTCAGGAAAGGCAGTCACAAATCGTCCGCCTTCCTACCCGTGATCCATCCGTTCGCCGCGTAGATGTCGAGATCGGAATCGTTGTCGATGTCCATCAGGGCCACGCCCCATCCCCAGCCGGCCCGGTTGGTGCAGCTCTCGCGCGCTTCCCGGAAGCTCCAGCCTTCGCCGCCTTCGCACCGATTGAGAAAGAGCGAGTTTCCCTCACCCGCCATCTTGCCGAACTCCCTCCATTTGCCCTCGGTCATGGCATAGAGATCCCGATACTCGCCAAAGTCAGCCACGACCCACTTCGATCGCACCAGATTCCTCGCATAATGCTCCAGCGCCTTGTCCTCCCCCAGCCAGCGCTGGTTGGAGTAAATGTTCGAAGTGTAGATATCCATCCGCTCGTCGCCGTCGACGTCCCCAATGGCAACCCCCATGCCCCCCGAAAAATCTAACGTTCCCGCCTCCTTGGAACATTCATGAAAGCTCCCGTCTCCCCGATTGCGGTAGAGATTCTTCCGTCCGAAATCGTTGGCCACCACGAGATCCGTCCAACCATCTCCATCGAGGTCGCCGCTGGCCACGGCGAGACTCCAACCCACATCGCCGACGCCGGCAGCCTCGGTCACATCCTCAAATTTTTTTCCCGCGACGTTGCGCAACAATCGATTCGGTTTGCCGTTGCGCGCAAAGAAGGGAACCCGCGGGACTTGGTTTTCTGCATCGCCATTGACCGCGACATAGAGGTCGACGAAGCCGTCGCGATCATAATCCAAGGCGCAGACGGAAACACAGGGCTCTTCCAAGTCCAGACCAAAGCCCCTGCTCTTGTCCACGAATTCGACATCGCCGTCTTCATGCTCCCCGGACATCCGATCCCGGCCAAGGTAAAGCAGACTGGGTGACTCATAGCGCGCGAGAAAGAGATCCCGGCCACCGTCATTGTCCACGTCGACAAAGATGGCGCTGTGGACCCGACCGATCCCGGCTAGCCCGGTAATCTCGGTCACATCGCGAAACCGGGGCCTTCCGCCAGAAGTGATCCCCAGGTTGCGAAAAAGACGGCTCTCAACCCCATCACAAAAGAACAAGTCTACCCAACCGTCCCCATCGTAATCGCAGGCCGTGACACCGCCCCCGGCATGCTGCATGACGCCAAACTTCAGATCCACCCCCTCTCGCTCCGGATCGAGCAGGGGATCACGCTGGTGCTTGTAAGCCTCGCCTTCCTCACCGGCGACCAATCCGGAGGC
>JANQJH010000184.1 GCA_028281705.1 Verrucomicrobiales bacterium | reverse complement strand
GCCTCCGGCCACGTGCACCACGCCTAACTGCACCTCGGGGTTGGGGTCGCCTGCCTTGGGATGCCGCATGCTCACCAGATCCCCATGCAGCGGCAGCGTGTTCAACGCGTGAAAGGTCGGCAGGCGCGAGCGATCAAACCGGTGGAAGGCCAGGCGGCGCGAATCCGGGCTCCACCAAAAGGCCCGCCAGTCGCGCCCGTAGAGTTCCTCAAAATAGACCCAGTCCGCCTTGCCGTTGATGATGTCTCCGCCTCCATCGGTAGTCAGCGCCCGCTCCGTTCCGGTAGCCACATCCACCACATAGAGGTTCTCGTTTCGCACAAACGCAACATAGGCGCCATCCGGACTGTAGGTCGCCAGCTCTTCCGCACCCGGGACCGAAGTCAATCGTCTCGCCGGCGCCCCGTCGAAGGACACGTGATAGAGGTCATCATGATAGGTCAAAAGGCCTCCGCTCCGCTGTGGATTCATGGACCATCCCTGCCTCCGGGAAAAACTCTTCAACTCGTCGTCATCCAGCGCGGGAATCGCTCTCAAGGACTTTGCCAGTTTCTTGGCCGAGAGAAACGGCTTCGAGCGACCCGTTAGGGCCTCCACCCGATGCCACACACCGCCTCGTCTCTGGAGGAAGGCAGGATCGCCCTCACCATCTTCTTCCAGCCAACGGACGGAAGTCAGTTCGCCGTTGAAATCCACCGGCTCGTCCCCATGCAAGGTTTCAAACGTCACCCGGCGATGCATCACCCGGTCCTCCCCGAGCGGCCTCGCGGCCGTCGTCAAGAGAGGCTGCGCCTCCGCCTCCTCCAGGCGAAAAACGGGCACTTCGGCGTCGCCCGCCGTCTCCAGGATCCCCCAGGCGACGAGGCCATCTTCCGACTGCGGTTCGAGCAAAAATGCGGCGAGCTTGCCCAGCGCCTGCTTCGAGTAAACGACTTTGGTTCCCGCGAGAAACCGGCGCTCCTCGGTGGCCAAAGCCACCGCATCGACCGTGACGAGCCGATGCCCCTGGAATGCCCGTTCCGCCACGTCTCGCGAGACGACACGCTGCCGCGTCACCCTAAGATCCAAATCCTCACGCAGCTCCTCGACCTCGATGCCATGTCGTTGCAGAAGTTCCACCACCGCCTCAAGCTTCCTGGGGATCAGGTAGGCATGGGGCAGATCAATCTCCAACGTCGCCCGGGCATCTCCCCAGTACTCCAGCAAGTAATCCTTCTCCTCCGCCGTCGGCTTCCCCTCCACCTCGACATAGCCTTTGACCACCCGCTTCTCTTCGAAGCGCGCCAAGCGATGCCTCAGCGTCACTGATTCACCCTTCTTCGGCGGCTTCCCCGCCCGCTGCAAAAGCTTCGCGATCTTTTCACGCCGCTCATGTGCCAGTTGCAGGCATTCCCGAACGAAAGCCAACGTGGCCAAGACACGATCCTTGTAAGGCGCGTAGGAATAGGCCTCTGAGAGAATCCCCAGACGCTGACGCATTCCCAGATAGTGGGCCCCGTAACGAGGCAAGGCCGGATAGGTCTCCCAACGCTGATGATCCCCGGCAAAGTTCCCGTAGAAAAACGTGTCATAGGAGGAGGCCTCGCTCAGCTTTTCCGTCACCCGGGGAAGAAAACGCTCCCTCACATAGTCCACCAAACGCCGATCCGTGTTTGGGTGCCGCGGTCCGCCATAGGTAAGCGTGTAGCGATGATGCGAACCATTGGTCGTGTGCGTGTCGATGACCATGTCCGGATCCCAATCGCGCAAGAGCTTGAGCAGCGCCCGCGTCTCCGGTGCCTCCGCCTTGACATAGTCACGATTCAAATCCAGGCCCTGGGCATTCTCCCGTTCTCCCATCCCGTGCTCGGGTCCCACCTGACCGGGGCGGTTATCCAGTGCCATGGCCTCATTCCCGTCTGCGTTGTAGATCGGAGCAATGAGAACGTTCACCTGTTCCAAGATTCCCGGAGATTCCGCACGAGCCAGTTCCCTCGCCAGCATGAGCAACGCTTCCTTCCCACAGACCTCACCCGCGTGGATATTTCCCAGACAAAGCACGGTGAAACGATCATTCGGCTCCTCCACGCCGTCATGACTCAGGACGAGCAAGGGCAGGTCCCGCTTCTCGCCCGACTCCCCAAACGAGGTCAACACCACCCTTGGACTTTCCCCGGCCAGAGCTTCACAAAAAGCCACAACCTCGGCGTGCGAACTCGTCGCCTTGTAATCGCTACTCTCGGCCTTGGTCAGCAATTCGGCCCCTCGCGCACCTGAGGCGAGAAGGGTGCAGGAGAAGAAGAAGGGAAGAAATCGAGACATCATCACGCCCCACTGAACGCGAAAGCCCGGCTCCGGTCCACTGGAGAAAGGCTCCGCCGCATTTGCACTTGTTTCGCATCGCCAAATATCTCAGGCTTGCAACCAATCTCAACTCCTCGTCACATGATCAAGAAACGCTTGTTAGGCATCGCCCTCGCGGCGATCGCCATGTTCGTCTGGGGCTTCGCCTACTGGATGGGATTCGGCATGATCGTCCGCCCCATGAAGACCTTGCCCGCCGAAAAAGAAACCGCCGTCGTCGAGGCTCTCACGGCCACCGAGACCGACACCAATGTCTACTACATCCCCGGCATGCCCGAGACGGATTCCACCGCCGAGGCCGAAGCCTGGACTGAAAAACACAAGACCGGTCCCATCGTCGGCCTCGTCTACGTCAAGGAGGGGAAAGATCCCATGGCTCCCGGGGTCATGATCCAAGGATTCATCCACATGCTCATCACCGCCTTCGCCCTCGCATTTTGTTTGTGCCTTGCCTCCGATCGCCTCCCGACCTATGGCAAGCGCGTGCTCTACGTTGGCCTCATCGGGATCATCACCGCCTTCTGGGTCGACGTCGGCGAGATCATCTGGATGTACCACCCGGTGAACAACGCCG
>JANQJH010000631.1 GCA_028281705.1 Verrucomicrobiales bacterium | reverse complement strand
CTTCATGGCCTACACGCCCATGACACCGTTGATTCTCTGAACAGTCTGACACGCCGTATCTTGAACAACCGAGGGACTGAAGTCCCTCGGTTGTTCAAGAAACGGCGTGTCAGACTGTTCAGAGAATCAACGGTGTCATGGGCGTGTAGGCCATGAAGAACAGCCGAGACGACTCGTTCACTTAACTTTTATAGTCGCTGTGATGTTCAGGGCATCGCGCTGCTGGGTTGACCGACCGAGAGCCGTTCGCGTATAAACGAGCGGTTTCCCAAGCTCAACCCACCCGATCCCATGAACCATCGAACTTGCTACTGTTCCGTCTTCATTTTTCTCGGCCTGGCACTTGGCTCCGCGCATGGGGCGACGACGGTGGAGATCGAAGCCACCCGGGCCTTTCACATGAACTCGGGAACCAATCCCGATGCCGGCACACGCATGTTGGCAGGAGGTTGGCCGGATAACGCAGGATGGGGATTCATGCGTGGGATGATGGCCTTCGATCTCTCCAAGGTACCACAGGATGCCGCCGGGATCGCCTCGGTTTCGCTTTCCATTTTTACTCGGAAGACAGGGTTTTCCGTGACCAATCCCGAGGGATCACCCGGTGACATGGCGATCAAGGACGTGGGCAATCAGGAAACCAATGCCGATTTTGATCGAGAGACGGCGACTTGGGCCGATTTCGCGCCGCCTGGCGGAGATGTCTCCGGACCCGTGCTCTCGACCTTTGCCCGTGCCGATTACAAGCCTGATTGGCCCCACGGCACCGAGGTTCTGTTCCCCACTTCGGACGCTTTTTCACAGGCGGTGACTCGGGCTCTGGCCGACGGGCAGGAGTTTCTCTATCTCACGGTGTATTGTCCCGATTTCGAGGCCAACCCTGTGGACGGAAAGCACTTTTACCGGCTCGGCGGTGGTGAGGGACTGCCGGTCCTCCATGTCACCGCGCTCGGCGCCGATTCCGATAGCGACGGCTTGGAAGACGAGTGGGAACTGGGGTTTTTCCCGGGCGATCTCGCAGCCCTCTCGAGCAATGGCGATGCGGATGAAGATGGTCTCAATGATAAGGGGGAGTTCCTCGCGGGATCGGATCCGACGAACCCTGACAGTGACGGCGACACCATCTCCGATGGCGCCGAGGTCGTGAGTTGGCGTTCGGACCCCACGAAAACGGACAGCGACGGCGATGGACTCGTCGATAACGAGGAGATTGCCGAGAATCCCTTCATCACGAATCCGGCCAATGCCGACACCGATGACGACGGGCTCAATGACGGTGACGAAGTGACGGCGGGCACGGATCCGAGCAATCCGGATACGGATGGGGATTCCTACGAGGACGGATTGGAGAAGACCTTTGGGGCGGATCCTGCCGATGCGGCGAGCGTCACCGGTTCCCTCGTGCGCGGTGGTCAATGGAAGGTGGAGATGGCCATTGCCGATGGGCAGTTAGCCAGCGCGGAGGAGATCAACGACCTGCTCGACAACGGAGACGGATTGGTATCGGAAATCCAGACGACCGAATGGGACGTGATCAACTTTCAGGTGACCACGAGCGTGGATGCCTTCTTCGATACCCTAACAACGTATCCGATTCTCGAGAATCCCGTGGCTCAGCCCATCGGAATGCGGGTCTCAGGAGGTATCTTTGTCAGGGAAACAGGCTTGGTGACCCTCGGATATGATTCGCATGCGGCCCTCGGCAGTTTGTTCATCGATGGGCAGGAAGTCGAACTCGTTGAAGGCGCGGCCCACAATACGGGACGAAGACCGCATTTCGCTTCCATCGAACTCGAGGCCGGCCCGCACGATCTGGTGCTCTACCATTGGCCGGCACGGGATACGGGGGTCTACATGTTCTCTTCCTTACAGAATGGCGAGCAAGAAACCTATGATTCCTCAGTCATGGAATTGTTGCCTGCATTCGACATCGCCAATGTGATGACGGAAGATTCCGACGGCGATGGGTTGGACGATTTTTGGGAGAACTTCTATTTCGGCGATCTGAGCCGGGACGGGAGCGGTGACCAGGATGGCGATGGTCTCAGTGATGCGCTTGAATCGGAAAACCGGGCAAATCCGACGAAGAAGGATACCGATGGCGACGGTCTGGAAGATGGTGCCGAGGTCGCCGACCACCAGACGGCGCCCTATCTGTTCGACACGGACGGCGATGCCATCGGTGACGGCGACGAGGTCACGCAGCACGAGACAGATCCTAACAAGCGAGACACGGACGACGATGGCATCGCGGATAACATCGAGATCACGTTGGGCTCCACGCCCACGGACCCGGCGAGCATTCCGGATATCGTCGTCCTCCAGCGCGACCAGGCAACCGGGCGCAGTTGGCTCGACGGGAGCTTCTGGTCGGATGGCGAAAGTGTGACCGCGGGGAAAGATTACCAAGTCGGCGGAGTGCCCGGATTGGGAGGCACGGTTCGTTCTCCCGCAAGTCAGGATCCGGTGTTCGCCGGAGAAGCTCTGGCTCTGGAAGAGGGGAGCACGCTTCGCCTGAAGCACTTCGGCACGGCGGTGCTCCCGGACACCACGGCGAAGAACGCGACGATCGAGCAGGGACAGGCCAATCAAGTGATCGGTCTCGCGGCCGATATTGCGGTGGATGAGAATCTCCGGATCAACATTCAGGGCGAGAATCGCCGTCTCAACCTCACGGGCCACCTTTCGGGCACGGGACAGCTCGTGCTCACCGGTGTCCTCGGCGGAGAGCTGGCCGTCGATTCGCCCATTGGCGGCTTTGCCGGCGAGATCCTCATCGAAGATATCACGGTGATCAATGAGGCCCCGGGCAGCCTGGGGCGTAGCGACGTCGATCTCTCAGGGGCCCTGTGGAGCAACGCGGCGTTGAACTTTGCCGGCAAACGGCTGACCTTGATCGGAACCGAAGTGGGGCTTCAGCTCGATCACGACATCTACGTCAAGGAACTCTATTTCAAGCCGGACCGCGAAGCCGAGGCGGAGTTCGATCTCGATGGCTTGTTAGGCGATCCCAAAGGCACGGCCATCGGAGCCGAGTGGTTTGAGAATCCGGATCTGGGTTCGCTGGAGGAACTCGTCCAGTCCACCGATGGCGATCCTCAGGGGAAGATCATTTTTTCGGATGATGCGGATGGCGATGGTCTTCCCGATGTTTGGGAACTGGATCACGGCTTGGATCCCGCCGTCGACGACCGGGAAGGGGATAGCGACGAGGATGGCCTGGGCAACGAGCTGGAATTCTATCTGGGCACGGATCTGGCGAACACGGATTCCGATGGCGACGGCCTAACGGATGGCGATGAATTTACCGTGCACGGCTCCAGTCCGTCGTCGACCGATTCCGATGGCGACGGACTGCCGGATGGCGCCGAGGTCAACGAACATCAAACGAGCCCGGCCCTGGCGGATAGCGACGCCGATGGCGTGGGCGACGCTGACGAACTCAATGTGCACCAGACGGACCCCGGCCAGGCGGACACGGATTGTGATGGTGTCAGTGACGGGATGGAGATTGCCAACGGCACCGATCCCCTGGATGCGGCGAGCAAGATCGGGCTTTGGGAAGTTCGTACGGTGGAATCGAACCGGTCATTGAGCAGTCTGGCGATTGCGGAAGAGGTACTGGCGGGAGACGGCCTCACGAGAGAGTTGGTCACCTACCATCCCACGATCAATTTCCTCGGTACTGGTGGCGGGGGAAACTACGCCGAGGATTCCATCTTCCCGCACATGACGGCGGAGGGCCAGGATCTGAATGACTTTGCCATTCTCGTCACGGGAAGCATTCAGATCGATACAGCCGGAATTTACACGCTCGGTTTCAACACGGACGATGGTGGTCAGCTACAGGTGGACGGCACGGTGGTGGCGGAATTCCCCGGGACCCGGGGCGTGGGCGATTCCTTGGGATCGATCGAACTCAGTGAGGGTGAACATGAAGTACGGTTTGTCATGTTCGAGCGCGGCGGCGGGTCCGCCGCGGAGCTCTTCATGGCGACGGAGACGGGCGAACTCGATACCTTCAGCGAGAACGGATTTCAGTTAGTCTCGGCCGTGAGCGGTCCCTTGCCCGAGGGTTGCGGAGATGGTGGTGGCGACGGAGATCTCGCCACAGGGCTCCAGGGCTACTGGTCCTTTGACGAAGGGGGAGGGACCTCGGCGGTGGACAGTTCGGGAAATGCCGGGGATGCCGTCGTGCTCAGCGGTCAACCGGGATGGACGGACGGCCAGTTTGGCAAGGCGACTGACCTGGATGGAGCCTCGAGTTTTCACGTGCCCGATTTCTACGGCGTCGGGGGCAACTCACCGCGAACGATCTCCATGTGGATCAGGACCGACTGGGAAGTGCCCGATGGCAGTACGGGTCTGGTCGGTTTTGGTGTCAGTGCCAATGAACAGAAATGGCATTTCAAGATCGAGACGTCTACCAAGGGATTGCGGACGGAGAATCAGGGCGGCAACAACTTTGGGGAGATCGTGGTCAACGATGGCCAATGGCACCATGTGGTATCTGTATTTCCCGAGGGTGGCGAGGTCATCGGCGATGTCATTCACTACGTGGATGGCGTGCCGGACGCGGCCAAGAACGGCGGATTGACGCGTCCCGTGAACACGGAGACCAATCCTGACAATGGCGCGAGGACGTTCTCCATCGGATCCGCCTTTCAGGGAGAGACTGAGAGATTTTCCCAGGCCATCATTGATGAAGTGGCCCTCTGGGATCGCGCGCTCTCCCCGGATGAGATCGCTCAGTTAGGCCAGAGCTCCCTGCTCGAAATCCTGGATCTTCCGCCCGTGCCCCCCGTGGATCCGCCCGAGGGAGGAGACGACCTTGGGCTCACAGAAGTCGTCTGGACGGCCAACGGATTGGCCTTCGAACTTCCCCCGGGTGAGGCATTTGACATTGACTACTCCACGGACCTGGAGAATTGGGAGGTGATTGCGAGTGGAGTGACCGGGTCGTTTGAGGAGACGGACGCCGCACGCATGGAGGCTCCAGAGGGTTACTACCGGGCGCGGCGCCCCTAGCATTATTTATGGCGAACACATCTATTGGAAATAGCGGCCTCAGTATCGGGCCACTTTGTTTTGGAACCAGCGGTCTCGGTGACATGCCGGACACTTATGGATATGCGGTCGATGAGGAGCGGGCCTTGGAGACGATTCGGGCGATTTTTGCCAGCCGAGTTGGCTTTCTTGATACCGCGCGCGCCTATGGATTCGGCAGAAGCGAGGAGCGCATCGGCAAGGTTATCCGCGAACTCGGCGGCCTACCCGAAGGATTCGTTCTGGCGACGAAACTGGATCGAGACTTGACTACGGGAATCTTCGATGCAGCCCAGGCACGTCGCTCCCTGGACGAGAGTCTCGAAGCCTTGGGACTGGATCGAGTGCCGATCCTCCAGCTTCACGATCCCGAGCATGCGGCGTCCTATGAGGAAACTGTGGGGAAGGGTGGGGCGCTTCCCGAACTCTTCAAGATGAAGGAAGAGGGGCTGACGGATGCCGTGGGGCTTGCCGCCGGAGACGTCGCCGGCATGATGCCGCTCGTGAGAGAATGGGATTTTGACGTCCTCATCACCCACAACCGCTACACGCTGACAAACCGCAACGCGGATGCCCTGTTGGATCTGGCGGCGGCCCGGGGCACCCGCGTATTCAATGCCGCACCCTATGCCGGAGGCGTCCTGGCCAAGGGCGCGAGCGACTATCCGCGCTATGTCTATCAAGAGGCCAGCGATGAGATGCTCGAACCCGTGCGCCAGGTGGAGTCCATTTGCGCCGCCCATGAAGTACCGCTGGGAGCCGCCGCGCTCCAGTTCTCCATGCGAGATCCCCGCGTGGCCTCCACCATTTGCGGCGTGAGCAAGCCCAGCCGGGTCGAGCAAACCTTGGCCTGGGCCGCCTGCGAAATCCCCGATGCCGTGTGGGATGCTCTGGCCGAGGTCCCGTTTTCCACCGATGATCCCGAGGCGACGCGGGATTACAAGCCTGGCTGACAATCTAACACAATCACTGCGGCAAGCCAATCGCTGTTCTGCAATTTTAGCTCTTTCTGGCAGTCGTGGTCGGTCAAATCGGACGCCGCCTTGATCTGCCGAGAAAGAGAGCGATGATGGCGAAGCCTCCGCAGAGAAAAGCGGATGGTTCGGGCACCGCAATCGTATCGTGATGCGTCCCCACGCCGGCATCGTGAGTCACCACCCCCACAGGCCAGAAATCTTGATCCTCGGTGGAGTCTCCTTTGAGGAAATGGTTCACGCCGTCGATCACGATATTCCCTGTGGGTGCCCGTTGCCAATCGTTGCCTGTCGCCGTGAAAATCTTGTTGATGACGACCATGTCACCCGATGTTTGACCGGTAAATTTGACGTCAAAGTCGAGGGTGGAGTCAAAAATCCCACCATTCATATCGTCGAAGGTGATGTCCATCGAACTTCCGTTGTCGATATTGATGGTGGCGTCGAGGATCTCGGCCCCGGACCCGATATCAATGGGATTCACACTCACTAGGGACAATGCGACAAGTTCAATTGGAATGGTGTCCGTACCGGGTACGCCTCCGGAATCCGCAGCGGCCAAGCGTTGGACAATGGTGTCCGCATCCCCCGTATTCTGCACGCCGATGGTTCCTCCGAAATCGAAGGTTCCTAAAGGAACGCCTTCGAATTCCTGGAATCCGATGGGTCCTCCGAAATCGAACTGTGCCGAATCGGTCTTGAACAGATCCCATCCCTCGGCAACGACAAAGTCGGCTTGGGCGACTCGAGTCCCCCCCAGCTCGACGACAACAACAAACAATAGTGGCAAGAAAACGGACGGTTTTCTCATGACCTGGGTCCCTTTCTGGTTAATGTTTGACTAACAGTTCCAAACAAGAGCTGTATACTCATGGTCCTCGAAATCTCCGTCCAAAGTCAAGTGAAATCGGTGTTACCGGGGCATATCAGGCCATGTGATATCTCTCGGTATCCCTCGGAACGCCGTGATGCGGACACTCTCGTCCGCCAATTCTGCGTCCTTCTTCACCGGATGCGTGTCATCCTCTCTTCCCTGTAGAGGAACGCCGTGATGCGGACACTCCTGTCCGCCAATTCTGCGTCCTTCTTCGCCGGACGCGCGTCATCCGCTATATGGAAGCAGCGTCACCGATCGAATTCACACAGTCCGATATGATTCTGTTAAGAAACTTGATTTCTCACTCTTCGCACTGCGAATCATAGGCAATCAACTTCCTATGGAACTTGTTATGCCGAACCGTTCACTCCGACTCTTCAAGGAGGTAAGGGCCTCGAATGGCACTTAGATTCGTTGGCTCCCCGGCCTCTCTCGTCGCGCGACGTCGCCCCCATATCTTGAGGTCATCCACAAC
>JANQJH010000598.1 GCA_028281705.1 Verrucomicrobiales bacterium | reverse complement strand
AACTGGGAGGAACCGAGGGACACCTCTTACACCCACCTCGCCGTGGTCACCCGAGAGGACACGCAGCACTCGGAGACCTATCTCTGGGTGGTTCTGGTGCAGCGCCTCCCGGAATTCTCGCCCCATCTCCTGGGTGACGGACTACAGCATTTTCACCACACCTGCGCCCGGTGCTCGCACCAGTACAACGGCCAGTTCTACGGCGGCAACCGTATTTTGCTTCTCCAGTGTCCCCAGTGCGAACAGAACTACGACATTCTCGCGGTGAGCACCAAGAGCCGGTTCAGGCGCGCCAACGAGTATTTCAGCCGCTTGACCCCTCCGGCGGCGTTTCGCCAAGGGATGAGCCAATTCGAAGAGATGAAGATGATTTGGAAGAGCGTGCTCGATCACTGCAAGTATCGCAACGACTACGACCTCGACAGTCTGGGCCCCGCCAAGGATTCCTGGCAGACTTCAGCCGAGACTCTACAGCGCCGCTCCGGAGACTGCGAGGACAGTTCCATCCTCCTCGCCGACTGGCTCATCTCTCGGGGGATCGATGCCCGCGTCGTCATCGGAGAGACCCAAGCGCTGCAGGGACATGCCTGGTGCGTTGCCCGGGTCGACGATGAAGTCTACCTTCTCGAAACCACCGTTGAGCGGGACGAAGCCGAGGAGGAACCCCCGCTGGCAGCGGAATTGACCGATCGCTATCGCCCCGAATACCTCTTTGATCGGGACCGGCTCTACTTTTTCACCGGCGACCGGCTTCAAGATCCTGGCGATAGTTGGGACCCGTCACTCTGGCAAAGCGTGGACTACACTGTGTCGCCATCGCCTCCCGAACCCACGGTGGACACGACGCCCTGGTTTGACGACCAAGCACGAGGCACAGGAGTTCACCCAAGCATGCTCATCAGCTCGAGGGCAGCTGACTAACTAACAGGCAGAGCCGAGTGATGCGGACACTCTTGTCCGCTTAACGTTGCGCCCTTATTTTAACGGAGCGCACATTCAGGATTCAGGTGCCCGCTTCCAAATCGCCGAGGGACTGAAGTCCCTCCCACATTCTGGAACAATCCCTACCACTTTCCCCTTTCGCCTCAATCCTCACCGGGCAAACCGTTGTCCTTCGGCGCCGCCTTCTCGGCACATTTGGGCAGCGGCCGCACCGTGGAGTGATAGATCGGGCGCCGGCGCTCAAAGACATTCTTGCCCAGCAAGGGCGACTTCTCGTAGCCCTCCTTGAACATCTCCAGCTTCGCATCAATGTTATCCACGAAATGAAGAAGAACCGCTTCCGGCGTCTTGGGGAGAACGGGCGAACCGAATTCATGGGTCCCGTGATGCGAGGCGATGAGATGCATGAGATGGAGGCGCACGTCCTCCGTTCTGGGGGTCAACGATTCCCAAGACTGCGCCTCTTCCTCCTCGCACATCTCCCTCCAGAGCTTGTTGATGAGTTCAATCCCGAGAGAGATGTGCCCCACGAGTTCCCCCACCTCGCGATGCGGCATGGTGAATCCCAGCTTTTGGTAGCGGTTCTCCCACAATTTCCCGCAATCGTGAAAAAGCACACCGGTAATCACGAGATCCGCATTGAGTTCCTCATACACCCCGAGCAAGGCCACGGCGGCACGCATCATCTGGGCCACATGCTCCACCAGTCCCCCGCGTCGAGCATGATGATAGTTCCTCGCGGCAGCCGTGCGCATGAGAAGGTCTTCGTAGCGATCGAGGAATCGAAGACAGAGTCCACGTAGCCTGGGATCGGTCAGCCCGGCCACCGTCTCCACGATGTCGGTAAAATCCCGCGCCTGCTTCTCTCGCAGACTTTCAGGTCCGCGAAGCAGGTTCCCCCGTTCCTCATCATCCAGCTCCCGGAAATCCCAGGCCAGGGGCTCGATGCCGTACTGCCCGCGATCGACCCATTGACCGGAGAGTTGAACAAACATGGGAGCCCGCAGGTGCTGGGCGCGGGAAAACATGCCATGATCGGCCCACACGCGAATCGTCAGGGAATCCAACCCGTCGGTGAAGATGAGCTCGACGTAGGCCTTTCCCTGGCGCGTCTCCTTGGAAGCCGCCTGGTCTAACTGAAGCCGGAGCGCGGCTTCGAATGGAGTCTCACCCGCTTGACGCTGGAGTTCCCGGATGGTGATGGGCTCCATCGCGGGCTAACCCTCATCCAACTCCAACGGAGGAAGGGGTTCTCCGAATCGGGCCGCCTCTGCGGGAAGATCCCCGAAGACGCGCAGGTACACCTGGGCCAATCCGTGGGCCTCCTCCAGGCGTTGCCGATCCTTGTGGATCTTGTCCTCCGCCGCATAGAGTCGTAGCGCCGTTTCCATGGCGATCTTCGAGAGACTGCGGTCGGACCCGAAGTCGAGAGTGAACACCCGATGATAATCCGTTAGGGCCTTGCCCGGCTTGCCGCTCTTCTCATTGGCCACGCCACTGAGGAAGAAGGCTTGAGCCAGCTGCTCGGGGACCATCTCCGCTTCGCGATAGCCGTTGACCAAGCGTTCCAACTGCTCGACTTGCGCAGGCGTCTTGAGGTTGGCCAGGGCGCCCCAGCCGACAAAGAGATCCACCTGGGCGTGATAGGAGGCACTCAGGCCGGCTTTCTTCAAAAGCGGCCGCTTGGCGGCGAGCTGGGCGTAATCACCCTGATTGCGCAGGCACTCCAATTGTTTGAGGCGCGCCAGGGAGCCGTAGTTGTCTTCCAGTGTTTCGACATTGCGGAAGTCGGCCGCGATCTGATTGTAGAGCTTGGCCGCCTCTGCGAACTTGCCCGAGAGACGCGCCTGCTCGGCTTCCTTCCAACCTTCCGGCGGCTTGAACGTGAGGCGGGCCACCAAGGTCTTGGGGTAAGCACGCTCGTTTTGGCCCGTGGGACTGGCGGAGAAATAGATCTTTGAGCTATCTGCCTTGGTGACGAATCCCGTTTCGGCGATTTTTTGTCCCTTGAGCAAGAGCTCAGCCGCCGCCGGTTTGGCCACGAGCAACTGGGAGGACAAACCTGTGAGGCAAAGAAAAACGATGAGGAGTGACTTCATGACAATCGGACCAATATTTCAGCTTATTTCTTCTTTCCCGTCACCGGCTTGATCTGGCCGAAGCTATCGCGGACCTGGAGATACTCTTCCTTCCACTCACCAGCGGCTTTCATCTGATTGAGATAACCTTCACGCAACTTCTCCATCGCCCGCACCTTGGGATGGTCGTTGGCCCTCATGCGGAAATGAAAGGTATTGATGAACTTGAACGCTTTCTCGTGATCACCGCGATCCCACACGATCTTGGTGATCCGGTTGACACATTCCGCGGAGAGATCGAGGTAGCCGGCATAGAGGATCGTGAGCTGCGAATAGGAAACCAGGGCTTCGTCCAGTTTGCCCAGGCGTTCGTAACTCTCGCCCAGCTTGAAGAGCGCCTCCGGCCGGGCCTCGCGAAAACTCTTGTTCTCCATGTAGGCCCGCCATTCCTTGTTGGCCTCGGACCAATTCTTGCGATCATGATAGAGCCGCGCCAGAGCCAGCGTCGCTGTTCCCAAGATTTCCGGATTGTCGTTCAGGTTCGTCCGGATCCGCTTGAGATCTGAAATCGCGCGATCCTGCTCCGCCACGTCCTTGGAAATCGCGCGAAGCCGAGCCAACTGCAACTGCGCCCGCATGGCCAATTCGGGATCTTCGCTCTTGGCCACCTGTTCAAACCAGGGCTCCGCTTTGAACGGGCTCGTCTCGGAGATCTTGACGCCTAACTGGTAAAGGATGAAATCACCGAGAT
>JANQJH010000596.1 GCA_028281705.1 Verrucomicrobiales bacterium | reverse complement strand
CGACTTGGTAACCCTTGGCGGCACAGACCATGGCGAGGCCGATGCCGGTATTGCCGCTGGTGGCTTCCACCACGGTCATGCCGGGCTTGAGATCCCCGCGGCGTTCCGCTTCCTCGATGATGCTGATCGCGAGTCGATCCTTGACCGAGGCGGCGGGATTGAAGTACTCGGCCTTCACATAGAGGCTCACATGCTCCGGAGCCAGGCTGTTGATCCGGATGCATGGGGTGTTGCCGATGGTATCGACGACGCTGTCAAAGAGACGGCCCTGGCCGGAAGTGGATCTCGAATTCGTTGCGGACATGATGAGGAGGAAAAGAAGCTGGGGTTTGTTGAACGAAGCATGAACTGGGTCTGCCGCGAGGGGGCTGGACCGAGGGTGTTTAATAGACGAATTGTGAGCCGTAGCTCAATGGGGAAATCCTCAATCTTTGGCTCGGTACGGTGCTGCCAAGTGCGAATTGGGGGAGAGTTCCACCGAGGGCCGGGGTTTTCCCGGCGTGTACGTTCGGATCGCATGTGGTTTACTGGTGGTCGGCCAAGTCCTGGGCACGTCGTTTGAGGCGGTGGCCGCGGATGATGGCGCGGGAGTGTCTCCATCTCATGGTCCCGAGTTCATCCAGCGCTACTGTGTGGGGTGTCACGAGGCCCCCAAGCCCAAGGCGAAACTGGATCTCGCGCCCTACGCGGCCTCGAAAGCCCGTATCATCGAGGATGCGCTCAAGTGGGATGAGCATCTGGTTCGCGTGCGGGACGGGGAGATGCCGCCGGATGACGACGACGTCCTCCAGCCGTCTCCGGAGGAGCGTCAGGCCTTTGTTTCTTGGGTGGAGAAGACCTTGAAAGAGGCGGCGGCGGCGGACGGGATCACGCCGGGACCGCCGCTTATCCGGCGGCTCAATCGCAGTGAGTATTCGGCTTCCGTGCGGCATCTGCTGGACGTGCATTTTGACGCCGGGGCCGCTCTGCCGGACGACGGGGCGGGTGGCGAGGGCTTTGACAACGCGGCGGAGACCCTCTTCATCTCGCCCATTCACGCGGAGAAGTACCTGGATGCGGCGCGGATGGCGGTGGATTACGCCTTTGCCGACACCCGCTCCAACCGGCGCTTTCTCATTGCCCAGCCCGGCGAGAACCGGTCGCCGCGGGAGGCGGCGGCCATCATCCTGCGGTCCTTTCTCACCCGGGCGTTCCGGCGTCCGGCGACGGCGGACGAGCGCGAGGAGTATCTCGCCCTGTTCGACCGGGCCTACGCCTCGGAGGCCTCGTTTGCCTCGGCGATGAAACTGGTGCTCACCTCGGTGCTGGTCTCGCCCAAGTTTCTCTTCATTGTGGAGGCGGACAATCCCTCGGAGACGCCAATGCTGCTCCCCGATCATGAGCTGGCGACCCGGCTGTCCTATTTTCTCTGGGGATCGGCCCCGGACGATGAACTGCTGGCCGCGGCCGAGGCTAGGCTGTTGCACGAGCCGGACGTGCTCCACGCCCAGGTCTTGCGCATGCTGGGAAAGAAACACGCCCGCCAGGTACGCAATTTTGCCCAGAACTTCGTCGAGCAATGGCTGGGAACGCGCGCTCTGGGGCGCGAGTTCAAGCCCGACGCCTCCATCGAGGGCTACGATTCCGAGCTCGAAGGGGGGATGAAGTATGAGCCGGTGTTTTTCCTGCACGAGATCCTCACGGAAAACCGGTCCCTGCTCGATCTTGTAGAAGCCGATTATACATATGCCAACCGGCGTTTGGCGCGGCATTACGGCATCCGGGGACAGGGACGGTTTCGGGAGCAGCCGCGGCGGGTTGAGATTCAGGATCAGTCTCGTCGAGGGGGATTGCTGGGAATGGCCGCTGTTCTCGCGGTGTCCTCCCATCCTCAGCGGACGAGCCCGGTGCTGCGGGGCAAGTGGATCCTGGACACCCTCCTGGGTGAACCGCCACCGCCGCCGCCGCCCAATGTGCCTGAGTTGGAGGAAGTTGCGGACGATGCGAGCCCGCAGTCTTTGCGGCAGCGCCTGGAGAAACACCGGGAGGACCCAACCTGTGCCAGCTGTCACGACCGCATGGATCCCCTGGGCTTCAGCCTGGAGAACTACGATGTCCTCGGCCGTTGGCGCGAGAAGGAGGACGGGGGGCAACCGATCGATGCTCGGGCCACCTTGCCGGACGGCACGGAGTTTTCCGGCCCTGCGGAACTGAAGGCGCTTCTCCTGGCGCGGAAAGATCAGGTGGCGCGGAATTTCGCCAAGAAGATGCTGGGCTACGCCCTCTCCCGCGGGTTGAGCTATGAAGACTACGTCACTGTGGATCGGCTCGTGGAGGCCCTGAAGAAGGACGATTACCGTTCCCAGGGCCTGATCCTCGGCATCGTGAATAGCGTGCCTTTTCGCTACAAAGCGGGTACCGATCTAAAAATCGGTGTTCCACTAGACACCGCTCATTGATTGATCTCCCCCACAAGCTCGTATGTCGAAGAAACGCTTTCTACCTCTCTCCCGACGCACCTTTCTCCGCGGAAGCGGCGCTGCGCTGGCGCTGCCTTGGCTGGAGGCGATGACGCCTGCGTTGGCCAAAGCGGAATCGGTTCAGGGACCGCGGCGGCTCGGCGTGCTCTTCATGCCCAACGGTGTTCGCGAAGATGCCTGGACGCCCAGTGGCGAAGGGGACGATTTCGAGCTCTCCAAGACCCTGAGGCCGCTGGATGGCTTGAAGGATCGTCTCTTGATCCCGACGAATCTGTGGAATCAGGCGAGCGACTACGGCGATGGTCATTACGTCAAGACCTCGGGATTCTTGACCTGCCAGACGATTCAGAAATCGCTCGGTTTTGACCTCAACAGCAATGGGGTCTCCATGGACCAGCTGGCGGCCAAGCGGCTGGCGAATCGCACGCCGCTTCCCTCTCTGGAACTGGCAACCAGCCCGGTAGGGATCGGGGTGGATACCAATGTGGGCTACACCCGCGTCTACGGCTCTCACATTGCTTGGAGTAGCCCGACGCGTCCCTTGGCGCGAGAGATCAACCCCCGGCTGGTCTTTGAGAGGCTTTTCCGCGTGGCCAACCCCAATGCCGAGAGCGCGCAGCACGACCGGCTTCTTTTGGGCCGTGTGTTAGGCGATGCCCGTCAACTCAAGCGACGGGTGGGCCGTGATGATCAGTCGCGGATCGATGATTATTTGGAGTCGGTGAGAGCGCTCGAACGCCAGGTGGAAAGTGCCAGCCAGCCCGCGGGCAAGACTTGGAAGCCGGCGGTGGACATGGATCCCGCGACCAAGCCGGCCGGCATTCCCGGGACCCACGCCGAGCACGTGCGATTGATGCTAGACATGATCGCGCTCGCTTTTCAGACGGACTCCACGCGCATTTGCACCTTCATGTTCGGCAACGCGGTGAGCAATACAAACTTTTCGTTCCTTGACGGGGTCAACAGCGGTCACCACAGCGTTTCCCATCACGAGAACAAGGCGGAGAAACTCGCAGAGTATCAAAAAATCGCCCAATGGCACGTGGCGCAGTACGCCTATCTTTTGCACAAGCTGAAGGCCATGCCCGAGGGCGAGAGCAATGTGTTGGACAACTCCATGATCCTCTTTGGATCCGGCTTGCGTGACGGCAACAAGCACAGCCCGCGCAACCTGCCTCTCGTCGTGGCCGGCAGCGCCGGGGGGCGCCCCAAGACGGGTCAGCACCTGGTCTTTGAAGAGAAGACGCCGCTATCGAATCTCTACTGTGCCATGCTCCAGGCCCTGGGCACGCCGGTGGAACGCTTTGCCGACAGCACGGGCCTCCTGCCTGGGGCATTGGTGTAGTTTCGTCTGGCTCGTGTGTTAGGGAAAAGCAGGCGAGACGCCTATCTCACGTTGTGGGGCACTTCAAGTACTCAGGCGGTTGACCGCGGAGACGAGGGCGCGGAGGCCGGCCATTTCGATCGAAGGATCAATGCCGCAGCCCCAGTAGAGGCCGCCGTTGGCATCGCTTTGCAGCTGAACGTAGGCTGCGGAGTCCGTGGCTGAACCCCGGCCAATGGCGTGCGAGCGGTAGTCGGTGAGACTGAAGTTCTTCCAGCCCTTGGTTTCCAGGGCTTGGACAAAGGCGTTGATCGGACCATTGCCCTCGCCGGTGAGTTCGTGAGTCTCGCCCCCGCGCTCGACGACGGCGTTGCAGGTGACGTTTCCGGGACTATCATTGTGATGCACAAGTTCGTATCGCTTCAGTTCCAAGGGGTCGTGGCGATTGACGAAGGCTTGGAAAAAGGCGTCCCGGATCTCGGTTGAGGTCAGTTCCTTGCCTAACTGATCCGCGATTTGATTGATGTGCTGTCCCGCTTCGGGATGCATTGCTTTCGGGAGATCCAAGCCGTGCTCGCGATCGAGGATGTAGGCCACGCCGCCCTTGCCGCTCTGACTGTTGATGCGGATGATGGCTTCGTAGGTTCGTCCGATGTCCTGGGGATCAATCGTGAGATAGGGCACGGCCCAGCGTTGTCCGGCAGGGGCGCCCGGCTTTTGCAGATCCATGCCTTTCTTGATCGCGTCTTGATGGCTTCCGGAAAAAGCGGTGAAAACGAGTTCCCCGCCATAGGGTTGGCGTTCGGGGACGGTCATTCTCGTCGTGCGTTCATAGACCTGACGGATCTGCGGCAGGTCGGAAAAATCGAGCCCGGTGGGAATCCCGTGGCTATTCATGTTCAGGGCGACGGTGACGATGTCGAGGTTCCCGGTGCGTTCGCCATTGCCGAACAGGGTGCCCTCCACCCGATCGGCTCCGGCTAACAAGCCGAGCTCCGTCGCGGCCGTACCGGTGCCACGATCATTGTGGGTGTGTAAGCTGATGAGGACCTGGTCGCGCCGGGAGAGGTGACGATCAAACCATTCGATCTGATCGGCGTGGATGTTGGGGGTGAACCACTCGACGGTGGCGGGCAAATTGAGGATGATGGGATCTTCCGCCGTGGGCTGCCAGATGTCCATCACGGCCTCGCAGATCTCGAGGGAGTACTCCAGCTCCGTATCGGAGAAGCTCTCCGGCGAGTATTGAAAGGCGATCTTGGTGTCCGGCACGGTGGGCACGAGGCTCTTGACCAAGGTCGTTCCGTCGACCGCGATGGCCTTGATTTCCTCCTTGCTTGCCTCGCGGAAAGTGATGCGGCGTTGCAGTGGTGACGTCGAGTTGTAGAGATGCACGATGGCATTCTTCGACCCTTCGAGAGCCTCGAAGGTGCGTCGAATCAAGTGTTCCCGTGCCTGCACGAGGACTTGGATTTGAACATCATCCGGAACCAGATCCTCTTCCACCAGTCGTCGCATGAAGGCGAACTCCGTGTCCGAGGCCGAGGGGAATCCCACCTCGATCTGTTTGAACCCGATGCCGACGAGCATGTGAAACATCTCCAGTTTTTCCTCCACGCTCATGGGAATGGCGAGGGCCTGATTGCCGTCGCGGAGATCCACACTGCACCACACAGGCGCCTTGGTGAGCTGCCGATCCGGCCACTGACGGTCGGGCAGATCGACTTCGGGAAAAGGTTTGTATTTGGATAAACTGTCAGGTTTCATGGGTAGAGAGATTGGGAAAAAGATTGAGTGGGAGATCAGAGGAATATCCTGATCGGAGTGGTCGAGCGCCTATGGGCCTGCTGGGAATTAGGCAAGAAGAAGCAGGCCCGCGCCTCTAAGTCGCAGGTTGCCGAGGGTCGTCCGTAGTCTGTCAATCGGCAAGCAGGGCATCGATCCGTGATCGTGTTCGGCGCTTACCCTAGGATCAAATGCCGCGCTGTCTAATCGAAAGTGCGATCCACCAGGGAGGCGAGTTGCGTCTCGGTGAATCGGGACTCATAGGTAGGGGTCCCATGTTTTCCCTCACGCTCTGCCCCGAATTGCAAGGCTACTTCACGGAAGATCCCCGCGGCTTTGAAGAGTTGATGGCGGTTGAGGGGGAGACCTTTCGCGAGGTGAAGGGGCGTCGCACGGTCAAGTTCGAGCGGGGAGGGAAGCGCTTTTTTATCAAGGCGCATCGGGGATTCCGGTTCTCGGAGTTTCTCAAGAATCTGCTCTCGCTGAAGAAGCCGGTCCTGGGTGCGCGGCAGGAATGGTTGGGAATCGAGGCCTTGGAACGGGCCGGGGTACCGACGATGAAATTGGCCGGTAAGGGTTTTCGGGGTGTCTTTCCCGGGAGTGCCGGCTCGTTGATCGTGACCGATTCCATCGAGGATTCCCTCAGCCTGGAGGAACTCTTGCAGCGGCAGGACGAACTGGGGCGGGCCCAGCGCGATCGCCTGAAACGTCAGTTGATTCCCCAGTTAGGAGAGCTCGCACGGCGATTGCACGAGGGCGGGATCAACCATCGCGATTTCTATATCTGCCATTTCCTGACCGAGGACCGGGACTGGGCGGCGTGGCGGCGGGGTGATGCGATTGATCTCATCGTGATCGATCTGCATCGCGTGCAGCTTCGGAAGGGAGCGACGCCTCCCCGCTGGCGGATCAAGGATCTGGGTGCCCTGATGTATTCGGCCTTTGGGGCGGACATCACGGTTCAAGATGCGGCCCGGTTCATCCGCGCCTACTACGGCGGTCCTGGGAGTCCGTGGAAGAAGCGCCTTCGGCAGGAAAGTCGATTCTGGTTTCGCGTCGCGGGACGGGCGCTCAGCTTCCAGCGGGAATGGGATCGCCAGCAAATGAAGAAGTCCCTGGCCGAACTCTGAGACCAGGGTGACCGACGAACGCCTCCGAATGGGATTGATGTCGTCCACGGTTTCGGCATGCTGGGGAAGCCTATGCGCCTGACTGGGATCCTGTGTTCTCTCATTGCCTCACTCCTCCCGCTGAGCCAAGCGGAAGAGGATCACTGGTCTTTCCAGCCGCTCACACAGCCTGCGGTGCCTTCACTGGATGATCCCTGGGTGGCGAACGCGATCGACGCCTTCGTCCTCGATGCCATGCGCCGTCATGGACTCTCGCCGTCTGAACCGGCCGACGGAGCCACCCTGGTGCGGCGCGCGGCGCATACCCTAACAGGTTTGCAGCCGAGCGATGTTATGCGGGGGAAGCCAATCGATGAGGTCTTGGATGCCTTGCTGGCGTCGCCCGCCTATGGCGAGCGCTGGGGACGGCACTGGCTCGACGTGGCGCGCTATTCCGATGCCAAGGGCTATGTCGATGCCGGGGAAGCCCGCTACCCGTTTTCCTACACCTATCGCGACTATGTGATTCGGGCCTTCAACGATGATCTTCGGTTTGACCGGTTTGTCTTGGAACAGGTGGCGGCGGATCATTTGGTAGTGCGTGAGGATGATCCGGCCTGGGCTGCTCTCGGATTTCTCACCATCGGGTCGCGCTTCAACTTCTTCCCTCACGATATTATCGACGATCGGATCGATGTGGTCACCCGGGGCATTTTGGGACTGAGCGTTGCCTGCGCGCGCTGTCATGATCACAAGTACGATCCGGTTTCGACCGAGGACTATTACGGCTTGTATAGCATTTTTGCCAATAGCCGGGAGCCTCATTTGGGTGAAACGCCGCCACTGGAGGAGCGTGGTTTGGGCGAAGATGCGGAGTTTCAGGAGAAGCTCTCTCAGGCTGTGGAGGAATACCAGAGCTGGCGTGCGGCGAGGCATGAACAGGTGGTGAAGGAGATGTGTGGGTGGGCAGGCGATTACTTGCACTATATCGTGCAGACGATGCCGGAGCACCGGACGGAAGCGCAGCCCGCCTTACAGACGGAACGGGGATTGGTTCGGGAGGTCTCGGCTTACTCGTCCGGTGGCGTGCATCGTTGGCGTACGTTTCTCCAGTCGCGCACGCCGAATGATGCCGTCTTTGGTCTTTGGGTGCGTCTGGTGGCCCTCGACCGGGACGAGATCGAGCGGCGATGGCGGGAGGCATTTGAGGCCTGGTGCCATGGTGAGGTGGAGGCCAATGCGTTGGTGGTGGAAGCCTTTGAAGAGGGAGCCCCCATTCGCTCCATGGCTGACGTGGCCCAGCGGTACGCCGAAGTGTTGGAAGAGGTCGATCGGCGTTGGCGGCGAGCCGGAGACGGCGCTTTGGAGGACGAAGCGGCTCGAGAGATTCATCGGGCGATGGTGAGCCCTGGCGGGCCCGGCGATATCACTCTGCATCAATCCGAGGATTTCTACACCTTGGGTGAGAGCACCAAAGCGCGGGAGCTCTTCGCCAAGATTGAGCGCGTTTTTCTCAGCGCGGGTGCGGTGGCTCCGCGGCCGATGTCAATGGTGGACCGCGGGGAGATCGTGGAGCAGCGTGTGTTTGTGCGAGGCGACGCGAGAAACCTGGGGAAACGCGTTCCACGAGCGGTGCCCGGGCTCTTGCGCGGTCTGGCGGGAGAGATCACGGAGGGAAGTGGCCGGCGAGAGTTGGCCCAGATGATGGTGCATCCCGAGAATCCCCTCACGGCGCGGGTGATTGCCAATCGAGTGTGGGGCTGGCATTTTGGTCGTGGATTGGTGGACACGCCGAGCGACTTCGGAGTGCAGGGTTCGGAACCGAGTCATCCCGAGTTGTTAGACTATCTCGCCGCTTGGCTTCGCGAGAATGAGTGGTCGTTGAAGAAGCTCCATCGCCTCATTCTGACATCCAACACGTGGAGGCAGTCGAGCAATGACCGGGAGGCCTGCCGTCGTCTTGATCCCGAGAACCGGTATTATTGGAGGATGAATCGTCAACGCTTGAGCTTTGAAGCCATGCGGGATTCGCTCTTGCAGGTGTCGGGCAATTTGGACCGCCGCCAGTTTGGGCCACCGGTGCGTCAACGGCCGGACGCCCTGGAGAACCGGCGGCGGACCGTTTACACCCATGTCGACCGCGAGAAGCTGGAGGAACTGTTTCGGGTTTTCGATTTTCCCAGTCCGGACATCACGGCGCCCCAGCGCTTGCGGACCACCGTGCCACAGCAGTCGCTCTTTCTCTTGAACAGCTCCTTTGTCTTCGCCCAGGCGGAACGATTGGTGCGTTTGTGTGGGCAGGCGACTTCCGCAGCATCGGCGAGCGAACTCTACACTGCGGTCTACGGACGCCCGCCGGATGCGGAGGAACTCGAGCTCATGTTGGCCTTCATCGCCCGGGAAGGATCGGGCTCAACCCGCGCGTGGAACCAACTGGCGCAGACACTCTTGCTTGCCAATGCCTTTCAGTTTGTCGATTGATTGTTTGATTGGTGGAATAGTCTCATGATCCGACCTCCAAACCACTGCCCTTCGCCGTTCACCAGACGGGAGTTTCTCGCCCGCTCGGGGATGGGCATGGGGATGCTCGGTCTGGGGAACGTCTTGGCTCAGGAGGACGTTCCCGCGGCTGGACGGGCGCCACATTTTGCGCCGCGAGCGCAGCGGGTGATTCACATCTTCCTCAATGGCGGTCTCTCCCATGTGGATTCCTTCGATCCCAAGCCGGAACTGACAAAGTATCATGGCAAGCCCTTGCCGATCCCGAAACTGATTACCGAACGCCCCACGGGCCATGCCTTTGGATCGCCTTTCGACTTTCAGCGGTACGGCCAGAGCGGGATTCCGTTGAGCGAGTTGTTTTCCGATCTCGGAGAGCACGCGGATGAACTCTGTGTCATTCGCTCGATGAAGACGGATCTTCCCAATCACGAGCCGGCCCTGATGCTGATGAATTGCGGGGACGGCGCCTTGCCCCGGCCCAGCATGGGAGCGTGGCTGACCTACGGCCTGGGCACGGCGAATCGTAATCTGCCAGGATTCATCGCCATGAGCCCGAGAGGTCACCCCATCAAGGGGCCCGACAACTGGCGGTCGGCCTTTCTGCCAGGGATTTACGAAGGGGCCTTCGTCAACACGGAGTACGAGACGGTGGACAAGCTGATTGAGAACGTGCGCCCGCGCCCGGGGCTTTCCGTGGAGTCGCAGCGCCGCCAGGTCGATCTCTTGCAGGCCTTCAACGAGCGCCATCGGCGTCAGCGTGGCCACGATGAGCAGCTCGAGGCGCGCATCCAGAGCTTCGAGCAGGGTTACCGCATGCAGATCGAGGCCTCGGATGCCTTCGACGTGCAGCGCGAAGCAAAATCAGTGCGTGAACGTTATGGTCACACGCCGCAGGGGCGTCAGCTCTTGATCGCGCGCCGGTTGATCGAGCGTGGCGTGCGCTTTGTGCAGCTCTGGCATGGCGCGAGCCAGCCCTGGGACAATCACGACAAGATCGAGGAGAACCACCGCAAGCTTGCGGGGGAGTGTTCGCCGGGAATCGGCGCGCTCCTGAGGGATCTCAAAGAGCGCGGCTTGTTAGAGTCCACCTTGGTCATTTGCGGTGGCGAGTTCGGTCGCACACCGACGGTGGAAGACCGCAATAACGACGGGGGAAAGACTTTGGGGCGCGATCACAATCCCTACGGCTTTTCGCTCTGGATGGCCGGGGGTGGCGTCAAGGGCGGGACCGTTTATGGAGCGACGGACGCCTTCGGGTTTCAGGCGGTGGAGAATCCGGTGCACGTGCACGATTTGCAGGCCACCATCCTCCATCTCATGGGCTTCGATCACGAGAAACTGACCTATCGCTATGCCAGTCGCGATTTTCGGCTCACGGATGTGCATGGAAACGTGATCCATGACATCATCGCGTAGTAGATTGGTCGTTTGGTGAGTCTCAGGTGGGGAGCCTCGCGCAGAGCCCGCAGAGGTCTGATCGCAGGAAACCGATGTGTTGGACTCATCACTCTCGGCAAGCCGGATCGGGTGGCGACGACGGGAGAAGCTTGTCGAAACCCATGTGGTGTTTCACGCGGGCGGCGTTTTCCTCGGACGTAAGCCGGCTGAGAAGGAGGAAGGCTACCTGAAGGGCGGAGCCGGGTCCGTCGCAGGTGATGAGGTTGCGGTCGGTGACGAGTTCGCGGTCCTGGACGTGGACGCCGAACTCGGCGAGCTGGTTTCGGCGGATGCCGTTGTTCAGGGCGTAGGTCGTTCCGTGGCGGCCCTTGAGGACGCCGCTCTTGCCCAGGGCGAGGGCGGCGACGCAGACGGAGGCGATGGGCTGCTCGCCGGCATCGAAAGCTTGGATGAGGCGCTGCACTCGTTCGTCGTAGGCGTCACCGTAGAAGCCGGCGGGCTCGAAGCCGCCGGGGATGGCGAGGGCATCGTAGCTGGAGGCCTCCACCTCGGGGA
>JANQJH010000527.1 GCA_028281705.1 Verrucomicrobiales bacterium | reverse complement strand
ACGTGGAGTTCAGTGTGCCCCGGGGCTTTCACGAAAAGCCCTTCTCATTAGCCCTGAGCTGCCCGACGCCCGGGGTACGCCTTCGCTACACGGTTGACGGCAACCCTCCGACGGAGACTACCGGCTTGCCTTACACCACGCCGATTGAGATCCGTTCCACGACGCCGGTGCGAGCTTGCGCCTTTCGCGACGGGTATCTCCCGGCCACCGTGCTGACCAACACCTATCTCTTTGCTCGTGACGTCGTTCGATCGCCGGTGATGTCGCGGACGATCACGCGGGGGTCCACGGGTGAGGGCGGCATGGTCGAGGCTCTCAAGGCGCTGCCCTCCATCTCGATCGTCTCGGGATCGACACCAAACGGAAGACGGGAGATCTCCGGTTCCGTGGAACTGTTGTCTCCCGGTGATGGTGAGCCAGGCTTTCATGCGCCCTGCGGGATCAAGGAGTTCGGCGGTGATTACACCCACTTCGAGAAGCGGAATTTTCGCCTCTATTTTCGTAGCATCTATGGGGCCTCCAAACTGCGGTATCCCTTGTTTGAAGGGCACGGGCGGGATCTGGCGCCGGCGGACGCGTTTGACCAACTGAGCTTGCGCAGCGGTTCTCACGACATGCGGATGCGCGGCTTCTACATGGCCAATCGCTTCACGGATGATACGATGTTAGATATGGGGCACGTGGCGCCGCACGGGAGATTCGTTCATCTCTATCTCAATGGCATTTATTGGGGACAATATCACCTGCGCGAACGCTGGGGGGCGGACATGCTCTCGCAGTATCTCGGCGGGAAAAAGGAACACTACGAAGCGATCAATGGGAATCTGAATGTGGGCGGTTGGTCCGTGGCCGGTCCGCGCACGGTGTATGACGGATCGGGGATGGCGTGGGCCAAGCTGAAACGGCTCGCTCTGAACGCCGGCCCGGCAAACTACGATGCCATCGGCCGGGATTTGGACGTGACGCAGTATGTCGACTACATGTTGATGTACATGTATGGCAACGCGGAATGCGAATTCCGTGCTGTCGGCGTGTCCGGCCCTGGCAGTGGCTTCAAGTTTTTCCTCAACGACGCCGATGGTTTCCTGGGAAATGCCTTTCAGTCGAATCGGGCGCGAACCGCTTTCGCCAGTTACCGTCCCGGCGTCTTTGGCAAACACTTTGCCGACGGCCCGGGCAGCTTCTTCAGTCTGCTGTGGAAGAGCGGCCATCCCGATTTTCGAGTGCTGGTCGCGGATCGCATCCAAATGCATTTTTTCAATCGGGGCAGCATGACGGACGCGAGAAACTTGGCGCGGCTCAATGAACGGCTGAATCAGGTGGAGGAGAGCATGCTGACAGAGATCGCCCGGTGGCGGGACAGTGGCCAGACCTACCGCCGTCACTCCGATTGGGCGGCGGTGGCGGAATTGGCGAAGCATTCCTGGTTGCCGGGCCGAAGCGCCTGGATCGTGAATCAATGGCGTGCTGCGGGATTCTATCCCGCGGTGGATTCCCCGCGCCTGAGTCAGCATGGGGGAGGCGTCGAAAGCGATTTTGCTCTCGATCTAAGGGGGGGCGGCGGTGGTGAGATCTATTACACGACCACGGGCGCCGATCCGCGGCTCCCCGGAGGGGAACTCCATCCGGAGGCGCAACGATTTGAGGACGGGATGACGAACGAAGTGCCGGTTCCGTCGGGCGCGATTTGGAGGTACCATGACCGGGGGCTCGTTGTCCCGCCCGACTGGAAGGAGCCTGCCTACAACGACCGGGGTTGGCGTAGGGGACTTGCCGAGCTGGGCTATGGCGATGGGGACGAGCGCACGCGAGTGTCCCATGGTGGACGAGCCTCACAGAAGCACGTCACGTGCTATTTTCGGCATGCCTTCTCGTTGGCGAAGACGGATGAGATCGTTTCCGCGACGGTGCATTTGAAGCGCGACGATGGGGCCGTGGTCTATCTCAATGGCAGGGAAGCTGTCCGTTCCAATATGAGCAAGGGCCGGGTGGATCGATCGACCTTTGCCGTGAAGGCTGATGACGATGGAAAGGCCTTTCACCGGTTCCGCATTCCCGTGAATCTCTTGCGGCGGGGCGAGAACTTGCTGGCGGTCGAGGTGCATCAGAGTAGTCGAGGGTCTTCCGATCTCAGCTTCGATCTCTCTCTTTCTTTGGAGCGGGAAGACCTCACCAAGCGCTCGGCTTCGATCAGGCTAACACAAAACACGCATGTGCGTGCGCGAACCCGTCGCGGAAAAACTTGGTCCGCTCTCAATGAAGCCTTCTTCGTCGTCGGTGAGGCACCGGCGGTGGGGCCCGGCGATGTGGTGGTCTCGGAGTTGCATTATCATCCCGAGAAAGAGAAGCCGAAGACGGAGTTTGTCGAGCTGATGAACATCTCCGGCAGGGCGATCAATTTGTGTGGTACCGCCTTCACCAAGGGGATTCGCTATGTCTTTCCGAGTCGGCGCGACGTCTTGTTAGCGCCTGGTGAGAAAATTTTGCTGGTGGAGGATCGCTATCATTTCGAGCAGCGCTACGGGCTGGGCTTGCCTGTATTTGGGCAGTATGGGGGAAACCTCGACAACGGCGGCGAGTCGCTGGAACTGCGCGGCGCCGATGGGTCCCAAGTTCTCTTGGACCTGAGCTACGACGATGGCGGCCGCTGGCCCAAGTCTGCCGATGGCGCCGGCCCCAGCCTGGTCCTGGCGGATCCTCGCGGGGCGACGTCTGGTGCCCGGGCCTGGAGGGCGAGCGCGGAGCCGGGGGGCTCCCCGGGGCGCTGAGGCCAAGTGCCCGTGGAAAATCATGTGACGGCTGGACCTCCCGCTGCTAGGTCTTCCGCAGCCATGAAGCGCATCGCGACTATCTTGATCCACTGCCTCGCCGTCCTCTCGGCGTCCTCCCTGTCCGCTGAGGAGAGGCCAGAAACCTTGGTGTTCGAGGGCACAGACGGCCCCGGCCAGGGCAAACACATCGTTCTCGTCTCCGGCGACGAAGAGTACCGCTCGGAGGAAACCTGCCCCATGCTGGCCAAGATTCTCAGCCAGAGGCTCGGTTTTCGCTGCACTGTGCTCTTCGCCATCGACCCAGAAACCGGCTTCATCAATCCCGAGTTTAACGCCAATATCCCCGGCCTCGAGGCGCTGAAGACGGCGGATCTCATGATTCTCGACACGCGCTTTCGCGACCTGCCGGATGCGCAGATGCAGCATTTTGTCGACTATTTGAACACCGCGAAGCCGATCATCGGCCTCCGAACCGCCACCCATGCCTTCAGGACGAAATCCAAGGTAGGCGGCGTCGACTGGAACAACTTCGGCCTCCACTATCTGGGAGAAAAATGGGCTGGTCATCACGGCAAACACAAACGTGAGGGAGCGCGGGGGATTCTGGAGGCCGGGCAGAAGGATCATCCGGTTCTTCGAGGCGTGACCGATATTTTCGGCACGAGCGACGTCTATACCGTGAAGAATCTCGACGAAGCCAGCGCCACCGTTCTCGTCCGGGGCCAGGTGACCGAGACCCTCGATCCCAAGTCCAAGCCCGTGGCCGGGAAGAAGAATGATCCCATGCAGGCCATGATCTGGCTCCGCGGCTACGAGGCGCCTAACGGAAAGAAGGGCATGGCCTTGACCAGCACGATGGGCGCTTCGGTGGACTTCAAGAGCGCGGGGTTGCGGCGGCTCATTCTGAATGGCGTTCTCCATCTCACCGGTTTGGAGGTGCCGGCGAAGATGAATGTCAGACCTGTGGATCGCTTCCAACCGACCTTTTACTCACGCAATCCCAAAGACTACTACAACAAGATCAAACTGACCCCGGCGCATTTCGCCCTGGGCAAGTCTACTGCAACGGGGTTGGCCTCCACCCAGAAACCGACGAATCCGAGGAGGAACAATCGGCGGCGCAACCAGCGGGCCAAGCCGGAGCGCCCGACCTACGAACAGCCCAAGAAAGTATCGAGCCCGAGCGCCGCGGTGACCCTGCCATATGCTCCGGAGAAGGGCGAACGCGTCGTTTTCATCGGCAATGGTCTGGGTGAGGGATTCATCCATCACGGTTTTTTCGAGACGGAGCTGCAAAGACGTTATCCTGGACTGGAGATCACCTTCCGCAACATGTGTCATCCGGCGGACACGCCTGGCTTTCGGGCGCACCCGGCACGGGCCACCCAGTGGGCGTTCCCCGGCGCGGAAAAGTTCCACCCCGACAAGCAGACGCACCACGGCATCGGCCATTACCCCTACCCGGATGAGTGGCTCACGCAGTTGAAGGCGGATACCATTGTGGCCTTTTTTGGTTTCAACGAGTCGTTCGACGGCCCCGCAGGGCTGGAGAATTTCAAGGCGGAACTGAGCGCCTTTGTCGATCACACCCTGTCACTCGCCTATAACGGCTCCACCGCGCCCCGCCTGATCCTGGCCACGCCGATCGCCTTTGAGAATCGCTCGGCGGACTACGACTTGCCCACGGGTGAGAAAGAAAACGCTCAGATCCAGGCCTATGCCGAGGTCGTACTCGAAGTCGCCGCGGTCAAGAAGGTGGGCGCGATCGATCTTTTTGAAATGACGCGAGCCTGGTTCACGGATTCCTCCCGTCTGACTCTCAACGGCTGTCATTTGAACGAGGAAGGTTATCGCCGATTGGCACCCGCTTTGGTGGAGGCCTTGGTCGGTCCGGGAGAGCCACTGGCCGGAGGGATCGACGTTGAACAGCTTCGCCAAGCCATCCTGGATAAGAACTGGCTCTGGCATAATGACTATCGCATGCTCAATGGGGTGCACGTCTGGGGGCAGCGCTGGGCGCCTTACGGAAATGTCAATTATCCCGAGGAGATCGAGAAAATTCGCCAGATGGGAGTCCTGCGGGATGCGCGCATTTGGGCGCGGGCTGAGGGGAAGGAGGCGGAGGTCGATGACGGAAGATCGCGTTCGCTGACACCGATCACGACGAACTACAACCGTCCCATCCAGTACCTGGACACGCCCATGGCCAAATCGCGTTTCCAATTGCCTGAAGGATTCGAAATTGAGTTGTTTGCCTCCGAAGAGCAGTTTCCCGATTTGCAGAATCCCTGTCAGATGGCTTTCGACAACCGGGGCCGGCTCTGGGTCACGACGGTGCCGAGTTACCCGCACTACAAACCCGGCGCCGAGCGTCCCGACGACAAGATCCTCATCTTGGAAGATACGGATGGCGATCACAGGGCCGACAAGCAGACGGTGTTCGCCGGCGGCTTGCACATTCCCATCGGATTCGAGCTCGCTCCCGAAGGCGTCTATGTCAGTCAAGAGCCCTATGTCATGTTGCTCAAGGACAACGATGGTGATGACGTCGCCGACGAGCGCATTCGCATCATGGACGGCTTCGATTCGCACGACACCCACCATGCCATTTCCGCCTACTGCGCCGATGCCTCCGGTGCGTTCTATTTGTGTGAGGGAAGATTTCTCCACTCCCAGGTGGAGACACCCTACGGTCCGCAACGCATGACCGACGGCGGGCTGTGGCGATTCGACCCGCGGAGCTGGCGCCTGACCCGGCACTCCCAGACGGACTACAGCAACCCCTGGGCCGTGGCCTTTGACGATTACGGCCAGGACTTCATTGGCGACGCCTCGGGCGGCGCTAACTGGTGGTTGTTGCCGGTGGGTTCCAAGGTGCCCCACGGTTTCGAGATCGGAAAGACACAACAGTTCACGACTCACAAGGTGCGGCCGACGTCAGGGAGTGAGTTTGTTTCCAGCCGGCACTTTCCCGAGGAGTACCAGGGCGATTATCTCCTGAACAACACCATCGGATTTCTCGGGACCAAGCAGCATACCATCGTCGAGGAGGGCTCCGGTTTCACCGGCCGGCATCGCCAGGATCTCATCCGCTCGGACGACGGTAATTTCCGGCCCTCCGATCTCGAGTTCGCTCCCGATGGATCGCTCTACATCGTCGACTGGCACAATGCGCTCATCGGGCATATGCAGCACTCGGCGAGAGACCCCAACCGGAACTCCCAGTACGGACGCATCTATCGCCTGACCTATCCCTCGCGGCCGCTCGTCGAGCCCCCGGTGATCGACGGCGCTCCGATTGCGGATCTGCTAGAGAATCTCAAGCTCCATGAATACCGTGCCCGCTACCGCACGCGTCGCGAGTTGCGCGAACACCCCGCCTCAGAAGTGTTGCCCGCGGTGGTGAAATGGGCCGCTGCCCTGGATGAGACGGATCCCAACCACGGACGTCATTTGCTGGAGGCTCTCTTTGTCACCTGGGCTCAGGGTGACGTGGATACGGCCTTGTTAGACCGCTGCTTGACGGATCCGCGGCATCAAGTGCGTGCCGGCGCCGCCCGTGTGTTGCGTTTCGCCCACGCCAAGATCGATGGCAGCATGGATCGCTTTCTCAAGGTGGCGGCGGACAGTCATCCCCGCGTTCGTTTGGAGGCCATCGTGGCCGCTTCCTGGTTAGACAATCGGGACGGCGCGCAGATCCTCTTCGAAGCCGTGCGCAAACCGTTCGACAAGTGGATGGGCCCTTCGATCGAGGCGGCATACCTCACCTTGCAGCCCTACGCGGCGAGCCTGGATCTCTCCGACAATCCAATAGGACAGCAGTTGGTTGCCGGGACGTTGAAACTGAAAACCAAGGAACCGGAGCGCCCCAAGCTGCCCGCCCTCATGGCGGATGCCGAGAAGCAGCTCTGGCTCAAGGGAGAGGAAGTCTACTTCCGCGATGCCCACTGCGTCACCTGTCACGGTCCCGATGGCGTGGGTGCCGTGCCCGATATCTACCCGCCGTTGGTCAAGAGCCCCTGGGTCACGGGTGATGAAGATCGTCTCGTGAAGCTGACGCTGCACGGTCTCTGGGGAAAACTCGAACTCCAGGGCAAGACTTACGATCCCCAAAAAGGCGTTCCTCCGATGACGGCTTTTGGAAGTCTTCTCAGCGACGAAGAGATCGCCGGCGTGCTCACCTATGTGCGCAATGCCTGGGGGAACAAGGCACCGGCAGTGAAGCCCGAGACCGTCCAGACCATCCGCCGGGCGACCTCGGATCGTGGTCCGGGCTCCTTTTACAAGCCGGATGAACTCTTGAAAGAGCATCCCTTGAAGTGAGCGCACGGATTGCCCGCATGGGTGCGGCGTGATATACCGAAGTCATGGCGCACCTGACCTTGGAAGAGGCGCGTAAGCAGTTGGGCGAGGCCGACGAGGCCTTTGTCACGTTGTTCGCGCACGGTTCTCTGGAGATCGAGTACTACCGGCCGGTTGGAGTTGACGAGCAGACCCCGCACGCGCGGGATGAGGTCTACGTTGTCGCCAGCGGATCGGGGGAGTTCATCAACGGGTCGGAGCGGCACGCCTTCGGACCGGGAGACGTCCTCCATGTCCCCGCCGGACGTGAGCATCGCTTTGTCGATTTCTCCGATGACTTTGCGACGTGGGTCATCTTCTACGGTCCGGAGGGCGGCGAGAAAGTAGCAAAGAAAAAACTGACGCCCGAGGAGCAGATGGCCCAGTTTGAAGAGGCCCTCAAAGAAGAGGACTGGGGCCATCAGCCTTGTTGATTGATTTGGTTAGTCCGTTTGGAGGAGAGTACGAACTCGATTCGTTAGGCCAAGCCCAGTGATGCGGACACTCCTGTCCGCCTGGATGTTGCGTCCTTGATTGCCGATGGTAGGTAGGTCCTACTCTGAACCGTCCTGCCCACCATCATCGGCGCCAATCTGAGCAATTTGCCGTTCCCCCCCAAAGAAAAAGCCTCACATCGGCGCCATTTCCTCTTGGTGGCTGACGCGGATCGGCTGCTGCCGGAGGCGATTGGCTTCGTCCTCGCTCAGAAGGTCTTCCGAGGCCATGCGTCCGAGGACGAGGTTACGTGCTCGTCGTGCTCGCTCGGGATGCTGGAAGGGTTCCAGAGCGCTCGGCGCCTTGATGAGACCCGCCAAGGTGGCCGCTTCGGTCACCGTGAGATCTTCCACCTCCTTGCCAAAGTAGCCACTGGCGGCCGCTTCGATGCCGTAGAAGCCGTTTCCAAAATAAATGATCGAGAGGTAATTGGAGAGAATCGTTTGCTTGTCGAAGGCGCCCTCAATGCGGCGGGCGAGGAAGGCTTCGACCAGTTTGCGATCCATCGTCTTCTCCAGGATGCCGAAGGTCTGCCGCGCCAGTTGCTGCGTGATCGTGGAGGCCCCCTGCCGGCCCTGCTCCCCGCGGAAATTGACCAGCGCCGCGCGGCAGATCCCCTTGAGATCGAGTCCGCCGTGATCAAAAAAGCGCGAATCTTCGGAGGCCACCACGGCGTCGACGACATGCTGTGGTAGGCGCGCGATCTCGACCGCGTGGGCCTGGGGTAAGGTCGTGAGATTAAAGGCCAGAGCCCTTTCCTTGTAGGGCCTGAGCGCGACAAAGAGCGCTGCGAGACCGGCCAGAAGCAGCACCAGCAAGAGGCCCAGGGCCCGGCCAAGCAAGCGTTTGAGACGAGGACTCATCATGGCGCCAATCTAAATCCTGGGAAGTCCATGGCAAGCTCTAATGCAGGTTTTTTAGCATTACAGGGAAAATATCGGCGCGCTCAATGAACGATTGCTTGACATGTATCAGAAGAGGTGCATAAGAGCGCCGTGTCCGTAACGCATAAGGACCTTAGATAAAGAAACTAGCCCTTCCAGGAGTGCCTCCTTTCTCCTGGGGGGGTCTTTTGAAGCGGAGATCAGGCGGTTATTGACGCGGAGCACAAGTCGCCTTCATCATTGTGTTTTAGGATCACGGCCTCCTGGGAGACCTTTGATCAAGGCGTCCACACGCTTCATCTCCTCTGCCGTGTTCCGGATGATGTATTGATCGCGCAGTTCGTGATAAAGAACCGACGCCTCCTCCGGAAAGCTCAACCCGTGATGGCTTAGTAGTTCCTTAAGGTCTTCGCCAGGCTTCGGCTTCGGCAAATGTTCTGGTCTTCTGTAGGTCTTCGTGAACAAATGTGGATTGGGAGGTGTCGGCGGTTTGATGGGTTCATCGAGGGTGAAGACCACTCCCTTTGCAGTGATTTTGTGTGGGACGCCACTCAGACTCGAAATGAATCGCAGTACCTGATCAGCCGGTACATTCATCAGATCTAAAGTGATGGGAACTTCGAGAGCCTGAGGGCCAAACTTCGTGATCTGAGCGCGGTCAAGGACAATCGGAACGTCTATGTAATCAGTGAGCCACGTTGGGGCATCTTCGAAGGATTGTGCATCGACCTGCATCTTCTCGAGTTTCGTCTCTAATAGAGTTTGGCGGTAAGTGGCGATGGCCCGTTCATCCGACGGATCACGTTTGAGATCGAGAAAGGAATCCCCCAGATCGCCTGAGTCAGTTCGTTGGGACTTAGATGTTCTCGATAGACTGGACCCTTGATCGAAACTCGTACCGCTAGGGCTGGGATTCGGCCCTGACTTGAGGAACAGGTACCCAAGCCAGGCGAGGCCAGCCGCCATCATGAACAATAAGAGCCCACGAGTTTTCATGACTGGTCATCAATCTTCAATTTGATGACCTGGCAGTCAATATAAAAGTTAATAATTTAACGTTTAAGAAATGAAGGATAAGATTTTTCCGAGTTTTGTGGTCACGTTTCATCTCTAGGGCGCAGGTTTACTATGCCTCATGGCTCTTGGGCCGAACCAGATGACCACTTTCGTGAAAGAGAAGGACGATAGCGAACTCCTAAAGCTTTATGCGGACCACGGTTCCAAGGCGGCGTTCACAGTGTTAGTCGAGCGCTACGGCGGCCTGGTTTTGGCCGTTGCCCGGCAAATGGCGGGTCAAGAACTTGGTGAAGAGATCGCCCAGAACGTCTTTCTCGCTCTTACTAAGAAGGCCAACAAACTACGACGAGGTGCGCTTGCGGGATGGCTGCACCGGGCAACGGTCCTTGAAGCTAAACGGATGCTTCGCGCTGAAGCCTGCCACGCAAAGCGCGTTGAAACTCTACAAGCCATGAAGCACGCCGAACCATCTTCTCCAGCCGAGGGTATTTGCCACGAAGTTCTGCCGCATCTGGATGAAGCCATTCTCACGCTTGCTCAATCAGATCGTGATCTTCTGTTTCTCCGGTTTTTTGAAGGACTAACGTTTTCAAAGATTTTTGAACGCTTACGCATTAACGAAGCCACTGGAAGGAAACGCGTATCCCGAATGGAATGCCCGTAAGGGAGCACTCACCACATGGGCGGCAAACGATCCGAGTGCCGTCATGAAGTATCTTGAGGAGCGCCCCGTTGGGGAAGAAACGACGGAGGTCATCTCATGGGTGATGGGGGGAATGGTTGAGGAAGACCCTATCAATGCTTTTGAATGGGCCGGCAAAGTCGATGTGAAAGATGATGTTCGGGAGCGTGCCATCAAGGGCGTCTTGCAGACATGGGCGGAGTCAGATCCGGAAGCTGCTTTGGCGTGGTCGGAAGCGCGCAACGATGAGCTTCAAGGGCGCGCCTATTCGAAAGTGATCATTCGCCATCTGGCCATCGAGTATCCAGAGGAATCATTTGCTCTTGCGTTGAAGACCGTACAAGTATCGAAAAACCGTTAGTCTCTTATTTGGGCAATGGGCGGCTACGGATCCTGTGGGTGCCGCCAGTGCCCTGGAAGAACTGCCTCGCCACTGCCTCCGGCGACAAGCTCTGCACGAGGTGCTCAAAGCATGGGCAAGATCCGATCCGGAGGCAGCGCTTAGGCATGTTGGTGACTCTCAACTGAAATTGATGCGGGAAGAAGGCAAGGGGATCGTGTTAAGGAAGTTGGCTGAAACCGATCCTGGTCGAGCGCTTGAGCTTGCAAAAATTCACGGGGAAACCGCACTAGCAGGCACACTGCAACGAGCAGCCGTTTCCAAGATGGTGGCAGAAGAAGGCGTGGACTCTGCACTGGATTGGATTGAAGGACTTGATGATTCCCAGTTGGCTAGCGATCTCCGGAAGAAGGCACTATCAACTCTCCTGGATCAAAATTTAGCAGAAGGGCTCGACTACGCGGTCAAGCTGCTAGAGGGCGATGACTTGAGGTCTACTGTCCGGCAAGCGTTCACGAACGGAGCCATCGGAAACCGTCAAGAAGCGGCCGAAGCATTTCGCAATTTCCCGGAGGAGCATCTTGATCAGGGTGCCGCGTTTCAATTTGGCCAGTTCATGAGCCTTACAGATCCCGAGGATGCATTGGCCTATGGAGTTTCTCTAACGGGGACCAAACGTGAAACCTACCTGAACGGATTCTTCATGGAACAGGCAGGAAAAGATCCTGTGAAGACAGCGGAGCGAGTGACGAACTACATTGATGATGAACAGGTATTAGCAATGATCTATGAGAACCTGGCAGGATCTTGGGCGGGGAAGGATGAATTCGCTGCCGCGGAATGGCTAGCAAACCTGCCAGAGTCACCCGCCCGCGACGACGCTGTGAAAGGCTTCTCCAAGAAGCTTTTCAGCCTCGATCCCGAACGCGCCGTGCAATGGGCCGCATCGATTCAGGATTCCGAGCAGCGCAGCGAGCAACTTGCGACTTTAGTTAGCCAATGGCGGGCTCTCGATGCTGACGCCGCCAATGCTTGGGTTTCGCAGTCGAAAGCATCTGCGGAAAGACAGTGACAGTCCTGCTTAGATTCGCCGGTGGCATGCGTAGCGGAGCAGTGATTCTGACCTTGAGTTAGTTAGACTTCACTCATGGTGAACTGCTCAAAACACTGACCACTCTGCCACGCCGGTCATGAACTGGTATGTGAAGACTAGGATGACGACCCACAGGGCCGAGTATCACGTATGCCAACCTTTCGTTGAACCCTCGATCAGCTCTCCTCGTCCGCAGGGTTCTCCAACACCTTGCCAGGGCTGGAGATTCTCAGGAAGGACTCTTTCCCATCCTTTTCCGTAAGCGTGATCTTATAGACGTTGTGTCCATGCGACTTTGAGCCCTTCTATTTCGACCACCGTTTTCACTTTGCGATCCCCGCGGAGCACCTCAAGGACCTGCCGGAGCCCTTGGGGAGCACGCTTCAATGGGATGATCTTTTCTCCCGGCCGAATCACGTCCTTGAGAATCTTTCCCGGAGGAGTGAGACTCAGACTCATCTTTTTGCCGTTCTTTCCGACGAGATCGGCGGTGTAGATCTTCTCCTTTCCCCTCTCGACGACGAGCAGACGTTGGACTTTCCCACCGCCAAAGCGTTGATCCATGTATGCTCTGATGACTTGCTGCACGGATTTGGGAGCGCTCTCAAGGGTATCCTCGCTCTCTTTGGCGGCCACCGGGTTCGCGGCGGCGAGAAACGAACCTAGGATCATGGCGGATAGGCAGGATACTTTTTTCATGATGCGAAGTATAAGCTGATTTCGGCAGGGCAGTTGTAAAGCCCGAGTAAAATCTAACGTGTCCCGCCGATTTGAGGGATTAGAGCCATCGGCACTGTCTCACCATCAAAGGTAGGACGGGATGCCGGTCGAGGTAGTCGAAGGCCCCAATCTCGATGGGCATTCATGTCCTCTGCTGACCGTTCTTCTTGTTTACTGCGGCGCGCTAGACGCTCCACAAGGACGAGGGCGAAGAATAAGGCGAAAGCCGAGGGGCTCTCGCTTTCACTGTGGATCGACCGGCTTGTTAGGGAAAACTCATGACCCGTAAAATCCTGACCGTCCGGAATTTGCAAGAATTTCGTCCTGCCCTCTATTTCGCTATTCGTGCTGGCCGCCCCCTCCACGATGGGAATCAGTCGCCTGAAACGGTCAGTTCTGAATCTTCGATCTCCGCGGTGAAGCTCGAGTCGACCTTCCCATAACGCGCCAACTGGAAGGCATTTGACCGTCATGTTGTCGAAGCGCCTGCAGGTCGGGTGCGATCCCTTGCCGGGGCGATCAACGCGGTGCGTCCCAGGTTGGTCTTTATCAGGGCTTCATGGATCAGCCGCTACGAGCCAGTTTTCCGTTCTCAATCGAATCGGAAAACGCGAGTCGTGGTACACACTCTCCGCAGCCTCCAGGATTCGGTGCATTCCGGTGTTCCGATCGTCGCTCACGAGAATCAGATCCTGAGACAGCGCGATGCTGGCGATGATCAGGTCTGGCTCGTCGATCCCGAGTTCTTTGCCGGTCACTTTGTCTACCAATTGCTCTGGTCGCTTCTCTTTGTGACTGTTCTTCCGGCCAGTTTTCGGGGTGGCAAATTTCCGCCACAGCTCGGCACGAAGACACGCAAAGGGGATGACGCTCGCGTCATCAAAAGGAACGTGATCGAACCGGTTGATGAAGACTCGCAGTTCATCCCGCTTCTCGGGTTTCAAGTTCGGCGCCTTTGCCATTCCGAACTCAATCTCTGCGATCGCCATTGAGGGCAACAAGACGAAATCATCACCTACTTTCGTCAACCGATCTGTCGCCACCGAATGGTCTACGCGCGTTGCATCTGCAAGCGCGCAAATCACATTGGTATCCAGAAGGTAGGCTTCGCTCATCCCCCTAGAGTTCGGCGAGCACACCACTCAGTTCCTCATCGCGGAGCTCGGGCAAATGGGCAACGATTCGACTGCCCCGGCTATTGCTGAACTGGCGAGAAATGTAACGAGAGAGCGGGATCGAGGGATGGAAATCCGCCGGAAAATAGTCTCCAAACGAAAAGGGTACGGGGCGTGTCTCGCCTCGAAAGAAGTTGAGCAGTTTTCGTTCTAGCCACGGAGGAAGCCCGTAGGCATCCAGGATCAACGCGTCAATTTCGAGCAGTATCCGCCGAACGTTTTCCTCCCAAGAGTGCCCCCCGAAGAGAGGAAGTCGGGTAGAAGGATCCGCATTCACCGTGCTGATGTAAGACGTGACAAGCCCGTTGAGCGCTATCACGTCCGACGCACTGAGCTTTGGCATCGGACAACCTTTCAGAATCGTTTTCCTGACATGCCGCGTTCCCTCGCTGCTCGCGGCGAATGCCGATACGACCGGAGAGTTGAGTACGGCTGCAAGACACTCGACTGACCAGTCACTCGTGGGCCAAATGTTCTGATAGCTCTGAGTCGTGACCAACGCGGACCGGTCTGGCGCCGCCGCTAGTCGCCAACTTCCCCTAGCCTTTCTGGCAGCGTTGACGATCACTTTGGGACTCTTCCAATCCAAATCCCAAGCATTTCGGCGCCTTGATTCTTTCGAGGCGTTTAGCCAACATGCTGGAGGCAGTGAATAGGACTCGAACCCTTCCTCCACGTTTCGAATGCCACGAACAAAGCCGGGCTTTCTCTTTCTCGATAGATACTTCTCCGCGTCGAAAGGTGGCTGCCACTCGACGCCTCTATGGATGCTTGCGATCGAACCCAAGGTGGGATGATTCTCAAGAAACTCCCACACGTCCTGAAGTGCTGGGACAAGGAATCCCGGGGAACTAGCATTCTCTACGGATATCGTGACCTCGTCGGATCTGGTCGCTTCACCCAGGTCAAGAAATCTTGGCAGATCCGTCTGCCGCACTTCAGAAAAGTGAACCCGCGCCGCAGTGCCTTTTTGAATCGGTGATGACGCGATCAACAACGCGGTCTCCACATCAGCATGCGTGAATACCTTGTCCGGCAAATCCACCAATTCGATCGATTCAAATTTTTCCACGAGGCGCTCTCGAACTGCCCGAAAGTTCTGACCATCCAAGAAAGGTCGTGGGAGGACAAAACCGAGACAGGCTTGCGGGTGTGCATGCCGGAGAACTCTCTCAAGAATTTCCAATGGCTTGGTGATTGCAACACTGCCGTATTTCTCCCTTTCAGCTGCACTGAACTCACCGAATGGTGGATTGCAGAGCACCGCCCGTGCTTGGTTCAGGCCATTGGCGAACTTCCTTGAGCGAAACACATCCGCGGGAGGCAGATCCCAGCCGTTCGGATTTGGAAAATCGGCGAGCGTTAGGCACAAACGGCTCACCTCTCGTGCAAACGGATCCAGTTCGAAACCGGCAAGGTGGCTTTTCAAATAATTGTGGCGCGAGCGCTCCGTAAGTCCGTCTGGCAGCAGGTCGCGCAACCGTCTAAGCGCGGCGACCAAGAAAACGCCGTGCCCTGAACATGGCTCGACAACGTAGCGCTCTGCTTCTGGAATCGATTCCAACGGCAACCGGTCGACGATGTAACGGGCGATGGGATGAGGCGTACTGTGAATAGCCCCTTTCCTTCTCAACTCATCGTCTACCAGAGTGTTCTCGTAAATAAAAGAGAGCGCATCGACCGAGAGATTTTGAAAACTCAAGCCCGTCCATATACGTTCAGCTGCGGCGCACTGAGTGCTTCGGTCGCCTAGGTAGTTTTGGGGCTCGCCGTAGTAGCTGGAGACTTTTTGGAGGAGCGCGACAGGATCAGACGCTGCATCCTGGCGGACAAACCCCCTAATCCCCCGATCGTGAAAGACTTTACCCGCCAAGAGTCGGAAGACCAGCCGAAACAGCCTTTCCGGATCGGGCTCTGAGCCCGTCTGGCTGACATAGGTTTGCTGCGCATCTCGCAGGGCACTTCGCAGCATGTGATCCAACTTCTCGCTGATCACACTTTCGAGAGCCGGGATCAGTCCAAGATCAACCCAGTCGATTTCAGAAGGCCCCACTGAGGTTCCGATATTCTTCGCCCGAAGCACTGCTTCCGGCTTCCAGCGGTTCTCGATATTGTCGAAAAACCGGTCGATTGCTCCTGGAGCAATTCGGTTGCCTGAGGGGCGCGTGAGTTGCTCATCGTGCCCGATCGTCCATGGGACAATCCCTTCGTCACCCACCTCCAGCGCGTAGGGAGCACCCAGCGCCCGAAAATCAGCAGCTGTGGTTTCCACCGTTGGAACAAAGACAGCGATGCAGGCAGAATCGTAAGCAACAGGAGCTCGGCCAAATGCGACGGCTGGCGCGTACCTCTGCGCGGTGTTCGGCGAGAACCAGTCCGTAAAGCGATAATCTTGCCGCGTCAGCTCGTCGCGATACCCCAAGCGTCCGATCCCGCGGATGGTGGAATCGAAGACCCTTTCTTGGCGTTCGCTACCGAAGTGAATCACTGACAAAGTCGCAGGAAATACTGTTCAAAGGAACATACATAGCGCCCGGCTGGCTGCAATATTCTATTCGCCGTAGATAATCAAGCAAATCGTAATTTTCAAAACAATTGCTCATCCTTAATTTCTAACATGGGAGATCGAGGCGACACCAGCCTGCCCGTCCAAACTCCAGAAATCCAGAAGTGGCGGAATCTGAAAGGGGTCAGTCAAGAATCTGAAAAGGGGTCAGTCAACATTTACGGACAAACGTCCAGGTTCGTTTTCCAGATGCCTGCCTCCCCGGAATCCGATATCCTTCGAGCCAGTGGCGAAGTTGACGTCATGAATTGTTGACCGACTCCTTTTCGGCAACCCGTGCAAACCTTCTCAAAGTTTTTGTGTCATCCTGCCTCGACGATGCGTTTTGCGCAGTGCTCCTGTCGCAGGAGGCTGATATGAAGAATAATCTTCACTTAGTGTTTGACTGCCTTCCGGAAGTGCAGAAATTTCTTCACATGAGCGATCCCGAACCAGACTTGAACGCCTTCACGCCCGCAGAGTTGGAGGTCATGCAGGTGCTCTGGAAGCACGGCGAGATGAAGCCCGCGGAGATCTTGGAGTGGCTCGAGCGCTCGACAACCAATGCGGCGCTGCGATCCGTTCTGCGCATTCTCACTGAGAAGGGCCATCTCACGCGACGGATGCAGGGAAAGGCCTATTTCTACAAACCCAAGCGCTCTCGCAACAAGGCTCTGAGAAACCTCACACGTTCCTTATCGGACATCTTCTGCGGCGGTTCTCCGGCAGCACTGATCGCCCACATGATCAGGACGGAGAAACTGTCTGACGACGAGATCCGCGAGCTGGAGACACTCGCCAAATCGCGTGCAAGAAAAGGAGGAAAACGATGAACGCTCTCACAGAAGTCTTGATCGGTCTGAACGCGGCCGGTCTTCTTCTCCTGAAACTGACATTGATTCTTATGGCTGGTGTGGCGGGCCATTGGGCCTTGCGATGGAAA
>JANQJH010000132.1 GCA_028281705.1 Verrucomicrobiales bacterium | reverse complement strand
CACATGAAGAAGATGCCGACGAAGACGTAGGCCACGGGATCGGCGCGCCAGGTCTCGGCCCAGGTCATCTTGTCCGCGGTCGATTGAGCCGGTTTGAGGAGGACCACTTCGCGGGTCTCCTCGACGGGCTTCCCGGCGCGGATGGTGCGGAAGAAGTTGTAGGCCAGGATGACGAACCCGATGAGGAAGAGGCCGCCGCCGACGGCCCGAGTGAGCATGAGCGGGCGAATGGACTCGAGGGTGGTGACGAAGTTGGGGTTGGAGAGGAGAGTCCCGGTCTCATCGGTGGCGTTGAGCATGAGGCCCTGCATGACGCCGGAGACCCACATGGAGGAGACGTAGAGAAGGATGCCCACGAGACCTAACCAGAAATGGATGTTGGCCAGGCCCTTGGAATAGAGGGGCGTTCCCCAGAGGCGCGGGGCCATCCAGTAGATCATGCCCGCGGCCATGAAGCCGTTCCAGCCCAGGGTCCCGCTGTGGACGTGGCCGATGGTCCAGTCGGAGTAGTGGGAGAGGGAATTGACGGCGCGGATGGAGAGCAGCGGGCCTTCGAAGGTCGCCATGCCGTAGAAGGTGATGCCGACGACGAAGAACTTGATCACGGGGTCGGTGCGAAGCTTGTCCCAGGCGCCGCGGAGGGTGAGGAGGCCGTTGAGCATGCCTCCCCAGGAGGGCGCCCAGAGCATGAGGCTGAAGAACATGCCTAACAACTGGAGCCATTTGGGGAGATCGGTGTTGAGAAGGTGGTGCGGCCCGGCCCAGATGTAGATGAAGACGAGGGACCAGAAATGGACAATGGAGAGCCTGTAAGAGTAAACCGGGCGCTCCGCGGCCTTGGGCATGAAATAGTACATGATCCCGAGAATGGGCGTGGTGAGAAAGAAGGCCACGGCGTTATGGCCGTACCACCATTGGACCAGGGCGTCCTGGACACCGCCGAACACGGGATAGCTGTGGAGGAAAGTCGTCGGGAGGGAGAGGTGGTTGACGATGTAAAGCATGGCCACGGTGACGATGGTGGCGATGTAGAACCAGAGGGCGACGTAGAGTGAGGGTTCGTTGCGCTTCGCCAGGGTCCAGAAGAAGTTGATGCCAAAAACCACCCAGATGACGGCGACGGCGATGTTGATGGGCCAGATGAGCTCGGCATATTCTTTCCCTCGGGTGAGCCCCAGAGGGAGGGTGATGGCGGCGGCGACAATAATGCCTTGCCAGCCCCAGAAATGGATCTTGGAGAGTCGATCCGAGGCCGTGCGGACTTTGCAGAGCCTTTGGGTGGAGTAATAGATCCCGGCAAAGAGCATGTTGCCGACGAAGGCAAAGATGGCGGCATTGGTATGCAGGGGGCGCAGCCGGCCGAAGGTGAGCCATTCGAGATTGAAGTTGAGCTGCCAGAAATTGAGCTGGGTGGCGATGAGGACGCCGACCGCCATGGAAACCAAGGCCCACACCACGGTGGCGATGAGAAAGAGGCGAGGGGTGTCGTCGTCAAACTTGATGGACGCTTTGAGCGTCTGTTGTTCCGTGCTCATGTTGTTGCTTTTGCCGTTACTCGGTGTGGTTCGAGTGATCTTGCTGGATTGGGTTGGGTTGGTGATCGGGTTCTTCCAGGGGAAGAAGGGAGTCGCGCTGCCAGTGGGAGGTTTTTCTTCCGGACACACGCTCAAAGGCAAAGGAAGCGACGAAGAAGGCCGCGAGGAGGAGACTGCCAAGGATGGTGAGAAGGAGGACGCTCATTCTCTCAGTGGTTTAGCGAAGATGTCATGGTTTCCGTTGCTGGTGGTCCCCCGATAAGCCGCGGTCATGGCGCCTGCTTTGCATATCCGGCGCTGTTTTCCGCAGATTGTGTGCAGGATATGAACGGACGTCAGTGCACGGGCGGAGGCCTGTCCGGAGGACCGCAGAATCAGCCGATCGCAGGGCAAGGCATGCGCAACGCAGACAATAAAGTGTGATTATCTGCCGGCACCCAATCAAATGAACTCCATGACATCCTTCTCAAAATTTCTTTCGATCACGCTCACGGGAACCGCCGCGCTCAATCTCTCGCTTGCCCGGGCGGGGGAGATGTTGCCGCCGCCGCCTCCGATGGAAGGCGCTGCTGAAGCCGTTTCTCCGCCAAGAGACGATCCCTTCGAGCGAGCGATCCGGCCGATCACAAACCCGGCGCTCTTCGATTTGGCCGTGCCCCGGTCACAGCTGCATCCCTTCTTCATGTATCAGTCGTTTCCCAAGTCGATCGATACGGCGATCGGGAGCGTGCCCGTGGATGGCGATCTTCAGGTTTACGCACTCCAACTGGAGTACGCCTTCACCGACCGTTTTTCCCTGGTGGCGCTCAAGGATGGTTACATTGATCTGAACCCGGATGAAGTGCTCTCGGAGGAAACGGGATTCGCCAATCTCGCCGCCGGTTTCAAATGGGCCTTTTACTACAACCCGGAGGACCAGTTGGCCATGAGTCTCATGACTCAGGTGGAGGTGCCCACGGGCAACAGTGATGTCTTTCAAGGCACGGGTGACGGCGCCTTGATTCCCTCACTCAATCTACTGAAGCTCCATGACCGTTTGCAGTTTGCCGGGACGCTGGGCCTGCACTTGCCCTTCGATTCGGACGAGGAGAGCACGACCCTCTACTCCAGTGCCCATGTGAGTTACGCCCTGACCGAGAGGATTTTTCCCCTCGTTGAACTCAACTACTTTCGGGTTCTGGACGAGGGCGATGGCGGCCGGCGTTTCAATAGCCATGTCGGCGGCGCCGTGCCCGCCGTGGCGGAGTTCGAGGGAGGAGATCTCATCAACCTCGGCGCCTCCAATGCCGATGCCAATCGCGATCTGGTGACGCTGGGGATGGGACTTCGCTTCCGGGCCAATGAGCATGTCGATTTTGGCGCGGCCTATGAGATTCCTCTGACGGGCAAATCGGAGAACCTCATGGGATCCCGGATCACCCTTGATCTCGTCTACCGGTTCTAACAAGAGGAATGAACATCACCAAGAAACAATCCCATCTGGCTCCATGAATCCGAAAATTTGCCGAGCGATTTCCACGGTATGCTTCCAGGGCGGCATTCTCTCCGTCCTCCTCTCGATCTCGATCTGGTGGTTCCTTCTGGGGGATGACCCCGTCCAAAAAGCTCATGCGGAGCGTTTTGGCATCTTTGTGGGTCTCTGGGCGCCGACGCTGCTCATCCTTTCGAATCGGTTTGACCGTTATGCGGACGAGGCGATCCCGGTACCCGGTGCGCGCGAAGAAGGGGGGCGAGGGGACTCTCGATCCGATGATCAGGCGTAGTCGCAGGCGTCTCATCTTTGGGGCCCAGTGAATGCCTGAGGAAAGGGGCCGGCGAGACGCTGGTATCGCGGTGGGCGACGCTTGCCAAGTTCGTACGCAATTCGCGTACGAACTTGGTAGATCTACTGATCCCAACACCCGATCCTCTACGCATTTACGGGTGGGAAGCCGGTCGCTAGGGTGGCGGAAATCACGTTCCTCACCTCTTCCGCATGAAATCCACGACAGTCGAAACGAACACGCGTTTGGTTAACAAGATCAAGGCCTCGAACCTTTATCGGAGCTATGAGAAGGCCTTTCACGCTGTGGCGGGCGTGCCCCTACTCCTTCAGCCGGCCCATGGATCGGCGGAGTTCGTTCTCGAGGAAGGCTGCCCGCAGAATGCCTTCTGTCGCTTGCTCAATCGGGACCGGAATTGTGGCGAATGTGCCCGGACTCATGCGGGGCTGATGCGGACGACGCAGGAGAAGGTGGAATCGACCTGTTGTTTCGCCGGGTTTGCCGAGACGGCTGTCCCCGTCCGATTCGGTGAGAAGACGGTGGCCTATCTCCGAACGGGACAAGTGTTGCATCACGAACCCAAGGTGGGGGACTTTCGCGGAGTGGTCGGTCATCTCCGGCGCGAGGGTTACGATGACGAAGAGATTCAGAAGCTTCACGAGGCCTACATGGAAACCAAGGTAGTGTCGGAGAAAAACTATCAGCAGGTGGTGACCCTTTTGGCGATCTTCAGTTTGCAGCTCTCCAATCTGATCAACCAGTTGGTCCTGGCAAAGAACGATACGGAGCCACCGATGATCACCCGGGCGAAGGAGTTCATCCGGCAGCGCCTGACGGATCGCTTGTCGCTCGAGGAGGTGGCGAGTGCCGTGGGAGTCAGTTCGTTCTACTTTTGCAAGCTCTTCAAACAAACCACGGGGATGACATTCACTGAATACGTGAACCGGAAACGCGTCGAGTGCGCCAAGTCGGCCTTGCTCAAGCCCTACGCCAGAGTGACGGAAGTCGCCTTCGGCGTGGGTTATCAGTCGCTCTCCCAGTTTAACCGAAGCTTTCTCAAATACGCCGGCGAATCTCCCACGCAGTACCGCAAACGGATGCAGCGGGCCTCCCGGGAGGGCGGGGAGATTCTGGCTTGTTAGCTCCGGCCTCTCGGACGAGATGGAAGACGTCTATCGAACGATCATCGTTGGAGTCGATTTCTCCGCCGGATCCCGGTCTGCCTTGAAGGTCGCCGGAGACCTGGCCAGGAGATCGGGGGCCGTGCTTCGCGTCCTGCATTACGTGCATCTGGAGATCGCGGAGGAACATCGCGAGACCTGGAAATCCGGACTGAATGAAGTGGTCCAGTTGGCCTCGAAGGAACTCGAGCGTTTTGTCAGCGCGGCCTTGCCTGATGGGGACGAGATCAACATGATGGTGGAGGCGCGGGTGGGACATCGCTTTGTCGAGTTGATCAATCTCATCCATGAAACCGATGCCGATCTCTTGGTCTTGGGTGCGCATGGAGATGATCATCGCTACCGGCAAGCTCCAGGCTTGTTGGGGATGAAGTGCATTCGCAAGGCGCCCTGTGAGGTGATGCTAGTGCCCAATGACGTCGCGACTCCGTTTGAGCAGATCCTCGTGGGGATCGACTATTCCGCGAACTCGGCCACGGCGCTGATGAAGGCCGTGGAAATGGGAAGTATCACGGGTGCCAAAGTCCATGTGGTGCATATCAGTCTGCCGCCCTGGCTTTTCCTCATGGATGCCGGTCTGCCAAACGTCGAAGTGCCGGAACGGGCCCGCCGGGCCTACCTCCGTCATCAAGAGAGCGAAATGGAGCGCTTTATCGAGAGTTTGTCGTGCCGTTGCGATTTTGATTTCAGCACGCTGGAGCGCAAGGATTTGGCCACGGGCTTGATCGAGTGTCAGAAGGAAATGGCGGCGGATCTCGTGGTCATCGGGAATCGCGGGCGTACAGGGGCCGAACTTGCCCTCTTGGGTTCCTTTGCCGAGCGGGTGGTTAGAGATGCCGATTGTTCGGTCCTCACGGTGAAGCAGGATAGTGGAACGAAGCGTGCTGCTCAGGGGAGGAAGTACGTCGCCTGAGTCGAATCTTTTCGTGCTTGCACTTCAACTTAAACTTCGGAATTAGTTTAAGTGTAAGTTTAAGTTGGGATAGAGTCACTCCAGCTTGCCGAGGCCGCCCCAGACTTTCGCTACGGGATCGGCCACGAGGCTGGTATAGGCAATGGAGCCGAAATGACGGCTATCCCGCGAATTTAGACGATTGTCGCCCAGGACGAAACAGTGGTGGGGTGGAACGATGAGACTGCCCATGGCTGCGTTGCCCGTGTCGATGGACGAGGTGAGTTTGATGCGGTAACGATGGTCGCCGTTGGCCTCGGTGAAGATGCCCTGAGATGAGGTCGACGTTTGGATGAGGGGTGTGTCGTTCACGGTCACTTTGCCATCGTCTTGCCATTCGATGTGGTCGCCGGCGATGGCGATGATCCGCTTGATATAGAATTGGCGGCGATTATCGGGGTTGCGAAAGACGACGAGTTCGCCGCGCTGGGGATCGCGGTCGAGATAGGTTTCTTTGAGTGTGAGTATGCGATCGCCGTGGCGGATGGTGGGTTCCATGGAGTGGCTCGGGATGACGAAGGCTTGGATGACGCGCTCGTGGAGGACAAAGGCGAAACCGACGGCGGATCCGAATCCACAGAGGAGCATGAGAACGGCGTAGACGTACCAGCGGTTGTATTCCCGGAGTTCGTAGTCCGGTTCGAGGTGCCTGGCCAGCCGCCAGGATTGGTAGGTGCACAGCCCCCAGACGATAAGGTCGGCCACGAGGAAGCAGGCGGCGAGCTGGAGACCATCCCTCGTCGGACTGAGCACGAGGGTGACGACGGCGGCGATGACGAGAGTGACAGAGGCTCCCATCCAGAGGATCCCGCGTTGGAACTGGCCGCAATAGAGGTGGCCGAGACCGGGGAGCAAGGCGGAAAGGCAGGCGGCATCGAGAGGTTTGCGGCGGCGGGTGAGGGTTGCCTGGTGAGTTGCGGTCATGATGTTAGATTTATAAATAGATGTTAGCCAAAAAGGACGCAGAAGAGAAGCAAGGCGTAGCGGCTGACGCCGACGAGAGCTGCAGTGGTAAAGATGGCAGCCTTGGCCCAGAACGCGGCACGGGCAAAGAAGGCGGACGGGTTTTCTGGGATCTCCCGATCGATGGCGTCCATGATCTGGTGGGAGAGATCGGGGGGTGCTTGCCGGCCTCGCATTTGGCGGAGCCACTCGTCGTAGTGGTCGTCGTGGGGCGCTTGATTCATGGCGCGTTCTCTTTCAGTTCTTGATATGTGGTTCGAAGCGAAGATCGGAGCATCTCCTTGGCGCGGCTCACCCTGGATTTCACCGTGCCGATGGCGACATCTTCCAGATGGGCGATCTCCTGATGTGAAAGCTCTTCGATCTCGGCGAAGACAAAGGCGCGCCGATGACTCTCTGACAGATTGACGAAGGCGTCATCGAGCGCTCGAAAGACATCGGTGCGGGTGGCCTGGCGATCAGGGTGTTCGGAACTGGCTGTGGGACGCTCGGGCGGTTCGGCCAGGCTGAGGGGGCGGGTTTTCTGGCGTGCGTTGAGGCAGAGCCGCCGGGCGATGGTGAGTAGCCAGGTGGAGAAACGCCCTTTGCCGGGATCGAACTGATGCAGTTTGCGGAAGGCGGTGACAAAGGACTCCTGGGTGAGATCTTCCGCGCGGGCGTGCTCGCCCAGGAGGTGGAGGCAGACGCGGTAGACGCGGTCCTGGTGGCTCTCCACGAGGTGGCGAAAGGCCTCACATTCGCCGGCGCGAATGCGAACGATCAGTTGAGTTTCCTCGTCTTCTTCAGAGCACGGCATTCTATCAACCTATACAAGGCGAGCGCTCCGAAGGTTCCCACTTTCTTTTTTCAAGAGCCCGTCGGTGGCCGATCTTCGGCGGCGGGCAGCACGATCTGCTGGCGTTTGAGCTCGATGATTTGATCGATGGGGCTCCCGTTTTCGCTGTTGCGGACGACGCGGATGCGCACCTCGGAGCCGACATCGCCGTGGATGAGGTCGAGGGTGTGTTTCATCGGGCGCCCGTAGACCAGTTCAAAGGTTCCGTTGCCGGAGTCGACGGCGACAATGCGGTCGCCGACCTGGATTCTCCCGTCGTTTTCCGCGGCGCCGTGGGCGATGAGACCGGTGACCTCGGGAAAGCCATTGGCCATCCGCAGAGCCGCTCCGATGCCCTTGGGAGCGTTTTCGGCGATGACCCGATGAGCGGCGTCTTGCTCGCTCTCCGAGGGGAGTTCGTTGGCCCAACGCACGGCCGGCTCCGTGCCTTGATGATAACTGAGGGATCTCGCGATTCCCTCGATGGCGCGTTGACGATGCAGGGGTTCAGTTAGGCTTTCCAGGCTGGCCGCTGCCTCCGAAAGATCCTGGGTGGCCAAATCCGCCATCACCTCGGTGACCACGGCGGATGTACTGGCGTCGAGGTTGCCGATATTCGACTCCAGCCATTGCCAGGCCGCGCTGGGATCCTTCTGCGCCCAGTTGTCGATTACGATGCGGTGGAACATCTCGGCGTCGAACCCTTGGAGTTCGGCGCCCATATCGAGAGCGGACGTCGGATTGTCAGGGAGATGAGCGGTGGCGAAGGCGCCAATCATGGAGGCCCGGCCATCGATATCGGCGAAAACGTCTGCCCAGACGGCGCCGAGTTCCGGTTTGAAGGCTTCGTCGATGACCAGCGCCATGCCGAGCCCAGCCTCGAGACCATAGCGCTCGGTGAACCTGGTGGCGGAACCGCTCTCGATGGCCCGGCCGGAGGTCCAGGTGGCCACCGTGGCCAGCAGGGCGACCTTGCGATCGCTCTCGTCCAGTGTTTGTGCGAGCGTGAGGACCTCGCGGGGCGCTCGGTGTTCGGCGGCGTAGGAGAAGGCGCCCTTGAGAAACTCTCGACGATCTGGAGCCTCGGTGAGCGAGTCGAGGGCACGGATGGCCTCCTGGAGATTGCGCTCCGCCATGCGGTAACCCATCTCCACGAGGGTTGCTTCACGAAGAGGCACCACTTTGATGTTCAGGGCTTCTGTCAGTTCGTTCTCCGTTTCGGCTGCGGAAGAATCCGATGGATCCGGTGAGATAAGCACGGACGAAGAGGCCGCCCTTCGAGCCTGTTCATCCTCCGCACGGTCTCTTGAGAGTTCGGCGATCTGCTGCCGCTGCTGGTAGATGGGGATGGCGGCGAGGAGCGCGACGGCGGCGGCGGTGAGTGCCATTTGTTTGGTGTAGGTCATGGTCTGAACGGTGTTGAGCACGAGCGTGCCGGTGGTGATGGAGGCCGAAGCCGGTCCATGGGCGAGGCCTTGAAGGACCGTGGGTAGAAGAGCGGCGTGACTGGTTTTGACAAAGGTAGACGACATGCCGAGTGCGAGGGCCGCAGAAGAAGAGGTGGCGACACCGCGCCGTCCCAGAGCTTTCCCCAGACGGCTGAGGGCGCGCTCCGATTGTTTGCGGGCCGCGGCTTGGGATTTGCCTAACAAGTCAGCGATCTCCCGCACCTGGTAACCCTCGTAAAAGCGGAGGAGGAGGAACTGACGGTCGGTCGGATTGAGTGAGGCCAGGGCGTCGTCGACTGCAGAGGGCAACGCTTCCTCCCGTGACGGAGATGCCGTTTTGGCGGCTTCGGCAAAGGCGCGGAGTTTTTGCTGATGGCGTCGTTCTTTTCGCATGAGACGTTTGGCCTCCAGGGTGGCGGTTTTGTGGAGCCAGGCGGCGAGAATGGGGTGGGCGGCGAGGGAGCGTGCCTTGCGGGTGAGGATGGCGAAGACGCGTTGGGCGGCATCTTCGGCCAAGTCATGTTGCCGCGTGATCCGGAGAGCGGCACTGTAGACCAGGTGAGCATGACGTTCCACCAGGGCGCGGAATGCGCTGTCGGAGTTGGTGCCGAGATAGTTTTGGAGCAGTTGCTGGTCGCTGGGATCCATACGGTGGCCTTCTCTAGTATACGCCGGGGGAATCATCGAATGTGACATGCGGCGAGCCGTTTGGGGATTCTTTTTCCAGGCGTTGCTCGGATGAGCGCGCGAGCGATGAGATCTGGATGGAGGAACGGAGCGGCGTGGATTCTCGGTAAACGGGCTGGCTAGTCTCGGCGGCGATACCGTAGGCTCCCTCCCCATGAGTTCAGAATCGGGCACATCGGTGGCTTCTTCTTCATTGCCTTCAGTTTCACAGCGCATCGCCTCGGTCGATGCGCTGCGGGGCTTCGACATGATGTTCATCATGGGAGGCGATTCCATCGGGCACGCCATGGAACAGATGAAGGCGGCCGAGTCGGGTGTCCTCTACGTCTTGGCGACGCAGTTGAATCATGTCGCCTGGGAAGGGTTTCGATTCTACGATCTCATTTTCCCGCTCTTCGTCTTTATCGCCGGGATCTCCCTGGTCTTCTCGCTGACCAAGATAGTGGAGAATGAAGGCCGTGCGGCTGCCGTGCGGCGCGTGATCCGTCGCGGGTTCCTTCTCTGGTTCATCGGTGTGCTCTATTACGGAGGATGGTCCAAGAGCATTGAAGGGATCCGGTTGTTAGGCGTGCTGCAACGTATTGGCTTGTGTTATCTTTTCGCCGGTCTTCTCTTTCTCTATTGCAAACCACGAGGTCTCCTGATTGCGCTGGGCAGTCTCCTCCTGGGGTACTGGGCGCTGCTGACGTTCATTCCCGCCCCGGGACAAGATCAGGTAAGTTTTGCCGAGGGGATGAACCTGACCAACTGGATCGATTCGAAGTACTTGCCTTTCTTCAAATGGGATGGAACGCACGACCCCGAGGGCTTGCTGTCCACGTTGCCCGCGATCGGAACCTGTCTCCTTGGGGTGTTCGCCGGGATGTTTCTCCGGGATCCCCGGACCACGGGCGGGCGTAAGGCACTTTACCTGGCCGGGGCCGGGGTAGCGGCCATCGTTTTGGGGCATTTGTGGGGGCTGCAGTTTCCCGTGATCAAGAAACTCTGGACGAGTTCCTACGTCTTGGTCGCGGCTGGTTGGAGCGCCGTCTTGCTGGCCGTTTTCTACTGGTTGATCGATGTCAAGGGGCACGCTCGCTGGGCGGTGCCCTTTATCTGGATCGGTCTCAATCCGATCACGATTTATTTGTTGGGCAATGTGATGAGTTTTGACGAGATCATGGGCCGGGTGCTCGGCGGTCCGGTCAAGGCTTGGGCTGACGGCATCTCCCAAGGTCTGGGCGATGTCCTGATCTCCCTCGGTGGCATGGGGTTGGCGGTCTTCATTTGCTACTACTTGCACCGGCGGAAGCTTTATATCCGGCTTTGAGCGGGCAGTTGGGGTGGGATCGGAATTGAATGTATGGAGAACAGGGGGGCTTGTGATGTGCCGCCTATGTGATACGTATATTGATGGCCCAGACTGTAGTCATCCACGCCCGGATCGATCCGGAGACCAAGGCTGCTTCCGAGGAAGTTCTCGAGGCCCTTGGGCTCACGCCGACGGAAGCCATCAGGCTCTTCTATCGTCAGATTGCTTTGCGTGGGGAATTCCCCTTGGAGTTGAAACGCCCCAATGCGATGACGGCCGCCGCGCTAGCCGGCGCCGACCAAGAAGTGGATGTGGAGAGTTTTGAGTCCACCGATGAACTCTATGCTTCCTGGGACGAGTGAAAAGGCGAAAAAATTGCCCATCGCATTGCGTGATCACCGATTGGCGGGCAATTGGAGCGGATGGCGAGATTGTCATGTCGAACCAGACTGGCTCTTGATTTACAAGGTTTGCGAGGATGAGATTGTTCTTGGCCGTACCGGGTCGCACTCGGATCTTTTCTAGGTAGGTATCTATTTGGTAACTCAGTTTTGCAGTGGCCTCCGACAAATAGGGGTGTGCATCGGGCGGATAGAAGTGTCCCCATCACCTGGCTCCGGTTTGGCGGGTGCTTAGATTTCTTTTTTTAGATAACGGCGTCACGTTTCTGCTTGTTGTGGCAGGTTATCCGGTGACGTGAAGACCTCGAAGGATTCAGAATCTGTGTTGCTCCGGCGCTATGTGGAGGCCGGCTGTGAGGCATCGTTTCAGGCCCTGGTCGATCGCTACGCGGGCATGGTCTTTGCCGTGGCGCGGCAGCGGACGCCGAGCCGGGAGACGGCCGAGGAGGTGGCGCAGAATGTTTTCCTGGCTCTGGCGCGGAAGGCCGCCCAGTTGCGGACCGATTCGAGTCTGGCGGGATGGCTTCACCGGGTGGCCACGCTGGAATCCGCCGCCATGTGCCGGACTGAGAGGCGCCGGCGCGAGCGGCATGAAAAACTTGCGCAGATGAATGAGATGAACCGGGATGATTCACATCATGAGGGGGCTCACGCCGGGGCCCTCCCCTTACTCGACGAAGCGGTGGAGAAACTGCGGGCTGCGGATCGGGAACTCCTCTTTCGCCGATTCCTTGAGGGGCTCAGTTTTGCGGAGATCGGCGATCGCTACGGGATCTCGGAAGCGACCGGCAGGAAGCGGCTCTCGCGCGTTCTCAAGAAGCTCAGCGGAATCCTGAGCAAGCAGGGAGTCACGGTTTCCAGCGTGGCCCTGGGTCTTACGATGACGTCTCACTGGTCGCGAGCCGCGCCGCTGGGGCTGGCGCAGAACCTTTCGCAGGCCGCGCTCACGGGGGCGGCCTGTTCCACGACGACGAAACTCACCTTCCTCACTGCCATGACGACTACCAAAATGACGACGGCGACCATGGTCGCCCTGGGAGCGGCGCTGCCCCTGACACTGCAATGGGCCCACTCGAAGCGGGTGTGGGGCCCCACACTTCCGTTAGAACGCCATGCCGAGCAGGCGGCACCCTCGGTGGCCGAGGACACCATGCCGGTGAATTTGCCAGAGGCGGCTCCGCGTCCGGACGGTCTCGATCTCGCTGCCCTGGCGCGGGAGTTGCGCCGATTGCCCTTGCCCGATGGTTCTCTTGAAAGGGAACTCGAGCTGGAGTTGCTCATGTATCGACTGACAGAGGAGCAGATCCTCCGCGTCCTGCCTCTGGTGAAGGACGCGCCCAATGCCTCGGCGCTGACGCGGGTGGTGACGGCGCTGTTTAGCCGATGGGCGGAGTATGATCCCGAGAAAGCCGCCACGGTGGCGGACGGGTTTGGTGATCTGCGCTATGTGGCGGTTGGCGGCGCGTTGGCCAGCTGGGTAAGGATCCATCCTGATGCGGCCTTTGCTTTTTTTGAGAAAACGAGCCTAACGACGAGCGATCCCATCGAGCTGGAATTATCTGGCCGTTGGCTGACGAGCATGACCCGTGTTACGGGAGATCCTCAAGGGGCCCTGGCGCGAATGGAGGCCGTAGCCGATGTCGATGCCGGGAAGTTCATGGTGAATCGGATTCTGAAGGCCTGGGCCAAGGAGGACCCTGACGAGGCCTTCGCCTGGGCACAATCGAAGGAAGATTACGGTGTGCGCAATGGGTACACGCGTGAACTCTTGCACAACCTGGCGGCCCCCAATCCTAGCAAAGCCTTTGAACTGGCCATGGGGATTGATCATCCGCGATTGCGGGAGGAATCGGTGCGGTGGACCCTGATGCAGTGGGGAGGGCAGGGCAAAGCGGAAGCTCGTCAAGCCTATCTCGATTTGCCGGAAACCGTTCGGACCGAGCATCTGACGAACAATGTGGTGCCCTTTCTCGCCCGGGACGCAGAGACCGCCTTTGCGCTGGCGGAGCAGTTGGACGCGGGCTTCCATCGCTCGGCTCTCGAGTTTCACGGGATCCGACATTTGGCTCGTGAAGATCCGGAGGCAGCCGCGGAGCGTGCCTTGGGGATTGAGGACGAGGAGACGCGGAATCGGGCGTTGACCACCGTGGGGAGACGTTGGCTCGAGCGCGACGCGGCGACGGGGAAGATCTGGATCGAACAGGAAAGCGGGCTGCCGGAGGAGACGGTGAAAAAGCTAGTATCGGAGAAGTAGCGAGCCAATGAGAAAAAAAGTGAAATGGATTTTGTTAGGCGTTCTCTTGGGAACGGTGAGTGGAAAACTCCTTTTTCCAGCACCCACGACGGGTGGCGTTCCACGAGCGCCCGTGAGTGGATCCCTTTTGGAGAATACCACGAGAGTGGTTCCGGCTGCCCTGGCCCTGCCCGAGGTGGCGCCGCTGAACTACGCGGCGGCGTTGGAGGCGATGGGCCGGCCGGAGGCTCCGCTAGGTGCGGACGCGGCGGAGCTCTATTTGGGGTTTCTGCGGATGGCGGAGACGGAGGATCTTTCGCGGCTGGTGGCCTGCTTCAATGCGGCTTCGGGTGATCACGAACTCAAAGAGCTGGCCGCCTCCGTTTTTCGGCAGGCGGCCCGGAGAGATCCGAAGGGGGCCTTCTTCGCGGCGCAAGATTTGAAAGATGAGCGCTTGGGGAAATCGATGATGGCCGAGGTCTTGGAGACCTGGGCTGCCACGGATGCTGAAGCGGTGCTGGCGTTCATGGAGACCTTGCCGGCGGCGCTGGGCCAGGACCGGAATCTGTTGGCCACGGTATTGCGATCCATGGCGGCAAAGGATCCAGTGGGAGCTTTGCTCAAGGGTGAACAGTTAGGCGATCGGATGTTTGAGCACAGTGTGATCGATGCCTGGGTGGCCAGGGATCACAGCGCCGCCATGGACTGGCTGTTGGCGGTGGAGGATCCGGGACGGCGTGATCGCCTGGTCCAGGTGGCCATGGGGTCGATGGCGGTGCAAGATCCCGAGGAGGCTCTGGCCATCAGCCTCTCCCTGCCTTCGCCTCACAGCGGACGTCATCCGGCCCAGGTGTTGATCGAGCAATGGGTGACGCTGCCTTTTCCCGATTCCATCGATCGGGCCATGGGAGCCCTGACGGAATTGCCGGAGGACTTGCTGGATGAACGCTTTGTTCGCAGTCTGGCAATGAGCGCGGCCCTGCGTGATCCCGATCGGGCGATTGGCTACGCGGAAGAATTTGAGGCAGAGGAAGCAAGAACGAGGTACTTGGAGGGCGTCATCTCGCAGGTGGCCTACAAGGATCCCGTGAAGGCCTCCAGCCTAACGAGTCATCTGCCAGACGGAGGATCACTGGCGGATGCCTACAGCGCCATCATGCGTTCCTGGACAAAGACGGACGAATTTGCCGCAGCGCAGTGGCTCGCCGAATTGGCGCCCTCGGCGTCGAAAGACCGGGCGATCCAGACATTCTCCGACGAGTTGGTTCCGATCGATCCGGAACGCGCGGCGCAGTGGGCCTCGTCGATCCATGATCCCGATAGGCGTGCCGGGCAAATCGATCGCGTCGTTTCCCAGTGGAAGAAGGTGGATGCTTCGTCCGCTGCCGCCTGGGTCGAGTCAGAGGGAGTGATTGATTGATTCAATGGCTGGGATGCTGGTTACTCCAGCACACCGCCCTGGGAGGGGTGAAATAGTGCCTCCAGGGTGACGGAAGCGTCCACGAGTTCCAATCCATAGGCGTTGCGGTTGACGTCGTTGGTGGTGACAAAGGTGAGGAAGATACTCTTCTTCGTTCTTGTGATTCTCTGGAAAGTGTCCCGCCGCTGGCGAAGGATCGTTGCATAGCGTTTATCGATGACGAAGGCGGAATCGCTGAACTTCATTTCGCACAGATTGATGCAGTCGTCCGCTCGGTCGATGATCAAGTCGATCTGAAAGCCGGTTTCGTTCTTGGGTCTGAATGTCCATGACGACGATTCGGTGGAAACCCCGGAGATTCCCAAGGCACGTTTGATCTGGGCGAGATGTTTGATGCACAGTTCTTCGAAGGCCAGGCCGATCCACGTTCGCCATTTTGGGCGACCGCGCATCTTCAGCCAGCCGCCGGAATCGCCTCGCCACGATGCGATCCACTGCAAATAGAATCGGGAGTATTCGTCTGCCAGGCGGTAAAGGGTCTCCTTCTTCTTTTTTCCGAAGGGCAGGGTGGAGCGCACGAAACCAGATTCCTGAAGTTCCTTGAGCACCCTGTTTAGTCTTCCGCCGTCTGACAGACCTGTGGCGGCGACGATCTGTTGGAGTGTTAGCGATTTCTTTGAAAGGGCTTGAACGACATTGAGATGGCGTTCTGGAGAGTCGAAGAGCGCGGGATAGAGCAGATTGAACTCGTTGCGAAGAGGCCCGTTTGGGTGAAAGCAAAGGCGGTCGATCGATTGGCTCGCGGATTCTCCGCGTCGCACCAGTTTCAAATAGTGAGGTATGCCGCCGATCGCCATGTAGAGTTCGGCGATCTGTAGATCACTCAGTGATACCTTTCTGCTTTGGCGAAGGAACTCCTGGCATTCGGCTAGGGTGAAGGGATCCAGGCGGATGCGATGCGTGACACGGTTGTGCAGCCCGCCCCGGTCGTGTAGGAGGCGTCGGATCATCCATGAAGCCGCTGATCCGCAGACGACCAAGACAAGGTTTGGCTGCCGGGAGCCCCAGGTATTCCAGAGATGATCGAGGGCCGGGAGGAACTGCGATCGGGGTGTGGCCAACCATGGTAGCTCGTCGAAGAAAAGGAGGTGCTTTTTGTTGCGGGGAAGGGTTTGGAACCAATCCTTGAGGAGTTCGAATGCCTGCCTCCATGACTTTGGCATCACTGCGATCTTTCCACCGGACGCGGCAGCGAGGGCGCTGCTGAAGTTTTCCAGTTGTTCTGACAGCTTGGCATCTTTGATGCCTGTGAGTTCGAACCGGAGGGCATCACCGGTGGCCCGCCGGACTAAGAAAGTCTTTCCCACTCGTCGACGACCGTAGATGGCGACGAATGCGGATCCGGGCTCGCCGATGATCTCGCCGAGCAACCGGCGCTCGATTTGCCTGCCAATGAATGGTTCTTGGCGTTCCTTCAAAGTGGCGGAATCTTACCTTGAAAGGGAGATTCCGCCATTTATAAATATTTTATTTGGCGGAATGTGTGCAAAAGGTTGAAGATTTCGCCAAATATAAAACTCTTATTTGGCGGAATCGCTACAAATTTGAGAGATTCCGCCAAATATAGAAGTGAAGAAATCGGTCGTGGGCCGGTCATGCCGATATCGGCATGACTTTGCTGCGGGCGCGAGTGTTGACCTGGGGAACGCTTTCTAACTAAGCTGTCATGGAAACCTCTAGAAAAACCCACCGATGTCTTTACCAGCCAAGATTGTTTGGGCGCCATTGGCGCTTCTCCCGTTTCTCTTCACCCTGATGATTTCGCCGCTAGCGGCCCTGGAGGGCGGGCTCGTCGGGTACTGGTCCTTCGATGAAGGGGCGGGTACGGAATCCGCCGATCTCTCGGGCAAGGATCGCCGAGTGGTCTTCGTTGAGGACGAGGAGACCCTGCCGCAATGGGTTGAAGGAAAGATTGGATCGGCCTTGCATTTCGATGAGTCGTCCTATGCCAAGGTGGAAGAGTTTTATGGGGTGGGCGGGAACACGCCGCGGACCATTGCCATGTGGCTGAAAACAGATTGGCAGGTGCCGGGCGGGGCCACGGCGCTCATCGGCTGGGGCCTGAATGAAAGTGGCCGGCGATGGCATTTCAAGTTTGAACACACGACTCAGAGTATCCGGACGGAGAACCAGAGCGGGCAGAATTTTGGCTCTGATATTGAAGTGACGGATGGCGAGTGGCATCACGTGGCTTCGGTGCTCCCGGCGGGGGGCACGACGATTGGCGATGTACAACTCTATGTGGACGGCGTCTTGCTCGATGTGAACGGGAACGGGGCGCAGACGGTGGATACGGCGACGGATCCCGATGAAGGGGCGGTGGAAGTTACCATCGGGATGGGGTTCCTCGGGAATACGAAACGGTTTTCTCTGGTGACCTTGGACGAACTGGGGATCTGGGAACGCGGGCTCTCGCAGGAAGAGATCCAGACCTTGGTCGATGGGGCTCGGCCGATCAGTGAGGGTGACCCTAACTTGGTCGCTCCGTCGAAGGTGGATTTGGGTCAGGTGACGGCCGTGCCCCCGACTCATGAGGGCGTCTTTGCGGTGCGCAACCTCGGGGAGGAGAATACTCTCGAGATTACCGGCATCGACGTTGGCGGGACGGACGCGGATCGATTCACGGTCACGGATTTCCCCTCGAGCCTGCCACCAGGTGAAGCGGGTGAGGTCGCGTTTGTGTTTGATTCCAGGGGCGAGTCCGGCGGGTTTTTGGCGGAGTTTGTCGTCAAGTCCAACGAAGAAGAGTCTCCGGAGTTTCCCATCGCCGTGAGTGCATCGGTGATCAATCGCAACGGCCCGGTGGCGCACTATCGTTTGGACGAGAGCGCCGGTTCCGAAGTGGTGAACGATGTCAGTGGCTGGAACCGTCACGGCGCCCTCAGCGGGAATGCGGCGCTGGGTCAGGCGCCCATTGCCGGGGAATCGGGAACGGCCTTGCAGGTCTCCGATGGCGGGCAGTTGTTGGTCTCGGCGGCGTTGTTCGATCCCTTCGAGTCGTTCAGTGTTTCCACCTGGGTGCAACCAGACACTGTCGGCGGCACCCAGACCCTGGCGGCCTACGGTGCGGGCACGCCGGACTGGGCGGTGCTCTCGGTTGAGGGAGCTCTGGCGTGGTTTGTCGCCGGAGAACCCAAGGCGACGACCGATCCGCTCTTGGCGGCCGGTGGCGTGGCGCATGTCACGGTGACGTATTCGACGGAGGCACTTGCTATCTATCTCGATGGTGAGCAGGTGCTGCTTGAGGAAGATCCGGACCCGGTCGAGTTCGAGGCCGATTTTGATGCATTCTTTTCCGTGGGAGCCGTGGGCACGGCGCTGCCCTTCGCCGGGATTGTGGACGACGTGCAACTGTATGGGCGGACGCTCGAGGCCGAGGATGTGAAATGGCTCTTCGACAATCCTTCGAAGCCCATTGGCGGTCCCATCGATAGCGATGGCGATACCTTGAGTGACGAGGATGAGGTCAACATCCACGGAACGGACCCACAGAATCCGGACACGGATGGTGATGACCGGACGGACGGCGAGGAGATCAACGGCGAGATCAAGAGTGATCCCCTGAAAGAGGACACGGACGGAGACGGGTTCGGTGACGGTTTCGAGATCGCCCAGGGAACCGATCCGAGTGACCCCGATGACGCTCCGGAGGGCATTGGAGAATGGGATTATGAGTGGCACGTGATCGAAGCGTTAGGCACATTTGACGGCTTTGAAGGGGGATTGGATCGGCAGGATGTGACCTTTCGGGTGTGGATTGATTTTCGCGAAGCGGAGGTCTCGGCCGATGAGCGTGAGATGATTTGGGAAAGTGGCGGGGGCACCGTCGGGTTTTCCTTGGTCTATGAGTCCGGAAACAATCTCGTTTTACGGGCTGCGGGGAATGGAGGAAACACGGTCACCGAAGTGGTCTATACGCTCACATCGGATCAGATTGCAGCGGGCGAATTGCCCGTGACCTGGACGTTTGATGTGGACAATGGAGATGCGGCGACGGGCCAGACGATCGCCCTTTTTGTCGATGACGTGCTGGTGGGTGAAGCCTCCGGGGACATGGATCCGGATTGGACAGGGAGCAATGGCGCCTCCTTTGGCGCCGCGAGCACGAGCTTTGCCGCGGGTGGGGAAAACACGGCGCTGGCCAATGGCATCGACTTTGGCTCCGGGACGATCAATTTGGATAACGGGCTGCGGATGTTTGCCAATTTTCTCTTTGATCCGGGCGACGATCCCATGCCTCCGGTTCCCGGCGATGGTCCCGTGGCACTGGGTATCGTGCTGACGGCCGACGGCGTGGAGATTCGCTGGGAGAGCCAGGCGGGT